>JANXUV010000062.1 GCA_025356085.1 Betaproteobacteria bacterium | reverse complement strand
CTACGGCGGTCGCGGCTACAACGGCGATCGCGGCTATTACGGCGGACGCGGTTACTACGGCCACGGCTGGCGCGGCTAGACCGCGGCGTTCAGGGATTTTTCCGGCTGATGCGCCACTGGATCATCAGCCAGCCGCCCAGCTGCCAGGGCTCGAACGGCGGCGCACCCGCGATGCCGGGCGGCCACAAGGCGAAGCGGATGATCAGCTCGGGCCCGGCCTGGCCCTGCAGCAGGAAGGCGGCGATGTTGGCGCCGAGGAGGGCGAGGGTCGCGGGCGGCATGGCCCCGATTGTGACTTAAACTCCGCCTTCGGAAATGGGGGGAGCCATGAACCGCAGCGCATATTTTGCCGCCGCATTGCTGGCCGGTTGCGCCGCTGTGCCGCCCGCGCCAACGCCGGTGGCCAAATCCCAGCTGGCCCCGACCGGGACGCTGCGCGTTGCGGTGTTCACCGGCAATCCGGTGATCGGTAGCAAGACTGCCAGCGGCGAACTGCGGGGAACCACGGTGATCCTCGGCAGGCAGCTGGCCGAAGCGGCTGGCGTGCCGGTGCAGCTCATCGAATACACCGCGGTGGCGAAGATGGTGGAGGAATCGAAACTCGGCGCCTGGGACGTCGCGGTGGTGGCATTCGACCGCGCACGGATCCCGGTCCTCGAATTCGCGCGGCCGCACGTCGTGGTGGACCTGACCTACCTCGTGCCGCCGGGCTCGACGCTGCAAAATGTATCGCAGGTCGACCAGAAAGGCATGCGCGTCGCCGCGGCGCGCGGCGCGGCGACGACCCTGTTCCTGATGCGCACGCTAACGGAGGCCGAGGTGACGGTGGCCGACAACGAGCCGGCGGCTTTCGCGCTGCTGCGCGATGGCAAGGCGCAGGCCTACGCGCAGAACCGCTACATGCTGCTCGGCATTGCCGACGCCTTGCCGGGCGCGCGCGTGCTGGAGGGCAGCTTCTCCTCCGCCCGGATGTGCCTGGTGCTGCCCAAGGGCCGCCCGCTCGCGCTCGATTACGTCGAATCCTTCGTCGAGCGCGCCAAGAAGTCCGGCGCGGTGGCGAAAGCAATCGAGCAGTCGGGTTTGCGCGGCGTGGACGTCGCGCCATGAGAAAACTCATCGCCTTATTGCTGCTGGCGATGGCGGGAAGCGCCCTCGGGCAGGCGTGGCCATCCAAACCGGTGCGTGTGATCGTCCCGTTTCCGCCGGGCGGCGGCGCCGAGGCGGCGGCGCGCTTTCTCGCCAATCATTTCACGCAGGCTTTCGGCCAGCCGTTCGTCATCGACAACCGGCCCGGCGGCAATACCGTGATCGGCGCCGAGGCGGCCGCCAAGGCGCCGGCCGACGGCTACACGCTGCTTGTCACTGGTGGATCGACCATGTCGATACAGCCACTCGTGTTCGCGGGCAAGCTGCCGTACGACCCGCTGGGGGATTTCTACCCGGTGAGCACCGTGTCGCACTTCCCTTTTTTCGTGGTCGTGCCCGCCTCGCTGCAGGTGAATACGCTGGCCGAACTGGTCGCCTACGTAAAAGCGCGGCCCGGACAGGTGTCATATGCCTCCAACGGCAGCGGCACGATGGCGCACCTCGGCATGGAGATGCTGAAGCAGGGGACCGGCATGGACCTGCTGCACGTGCCGTACAAGGGCTTCGCGCCCGCGCTGCCTGATCTGCTGTCGGGAAGGATAGGCGCGATGATGGCGGACCTGGCGCCGGTCGGGCAGCAGGTGCGCGCCGGATCGTTGCGCGCGCTGGCGGCGACTTCGGCGCAGCGCTCGTCATTCCTGCCCGAGGTGCCCACGGTCGCCGAGCTCGGCAATCCCGGCTACGAAATCGACGTCTGGTTCGGCCTGTTCGCGCCCGCAAAAACGCCCGCCGATATCATTGCGCGGCTTGGTTCAGAGTCGCGCAAATACCTGTTGTCGGCCGAGGCGAAGGAAGCCTACGGCAAGGTCGGGCACGAAACCCTCTACTCGACGCCTGACGTGGTGCGCGCGCGCATTGTGGCCGAGCAGAAGGCCTTCGCGAAGGCCGTGAAAGAAGCAGGCATAAAACCGGAATAACTATTTCAAAGGTGGTGGTTCGTTGCCCGGGATGCCCGCCTGCGCGACGTTCAGCACCATCGAGATCAGCACGTAGAAGCCGCAGGTCGCGACCAGGTCGAGAATCTGCGCATCGCTGAGCTGCGCTTTCGCCCGCGCATAGGCGGCGTCTCCCACTTGCCGGCTGCGGTGCAGCTCGTTGCAGAAGTCGTAGACCGCTTCCTCTTCGGGCTGCATGCCCGAGGGGCGCTGGTTTTCGGCGATGGCGTCGGCGATGTGCATCGGCAAGCCGGCAGCCTTCGCGCGCTTGTAGTGCGCCCACCATTCGTATTGCGCCGTCCAGTGCCGGCCGGTGACCAGGATCGCCAGTTCCACCAGCCGTTCGGGGAGCGCGTTGCCGTGGCGGATGTGCTGGCCGAGATCCATCGCCTTATCGGCCAGGGCCGGGTTGCGCATCAGCGCGCTGAACGGCCCCGGCAGACTCGCCCAGGCGCCTTTCATGCGGCGGTCGTAGAGTTCTTGCTGCGCTGCGGTCATGGCCTCGCGCGCAAGCGGCGGGAAACGCGGAACAACCGTTGGTTCGCTCATCGCGGAGAAGTGATTACTTGAGCTTCGCGGTCAGCGTGCGCAGCCGCTCGGCGAGCGAGCCGAGCAGCGATTCGGCGAACTCGGGACTGGTTTTCACCAGCAGCAGGAACGCGGTGCGGTTGATCGGCAGCAGCTGGCAATCGGTCTCGGCCGTGGCGCTGGCGAGGCGCGGCGTCTGTTCGAGCAGCGCCAACTCGCCGAACACGCCGCCCGGTCCGAGGCGCTCCACCACGCCGCCGCCAAGGATCGTGACCGCGACGTGTCCCTCCAGCACCGCGTACATGCGCAGTCCGGTCTGGCCTTCCTGCACGATGGTCCTGCCGCGGTCGAAATAGACCGGCTCGTCGCTGCCCAGTCCCTCGGCCAGTTCGGCGAGTCGCTTCGGATCGAACACCACGGATTCCTTCATAACCGCGTCGCCCCGCAGGGTGGTCTGCTCGGCGAGCTTGGCGATGGTCTCGCGCAGCCGCCCGATCATGATGCTCATCAGCATCAGCGCGAAGGCGGGTTTCTTCTGCAGGCCGCTGCGGAACTGCTTGTCGTCGAGCGCGATCACGCGGCAAGCGGTTTTCGCCACTGCGCTGGCGCTGCGCGGCGCATGCGTGATCGAGGCCATTTCGCCGAACACCTGGCCCTTGCTGATGGTGCCGATGACTTTCTTGCGCGCCACCAGGTCGACGTCGCCGTCGAGCAGCAGGTACATCTTGTCGCGCATGAACAGGAACGGCCGCGCCTTGTCGTTCTCGGCGAAGAAGGCCTCGCCGGCGGGCACCTTCTCGGGCTTGCCGGCGGCCTTGAAGAATTCCAGCGCCACCGCCGGGGTGTAGTGGGTGTTCGCCCAAGGCTTCGACTTGTCCGCGGCCGCCATCTCAGGCTCCTATCGACACCATGGATTCCTCGTACCGGCCGGACCCCATCTTGCCCTCTTCGAAGATGCCGTGCTCGGCGATCCAGCGCTGCGAGTCGTCGAAGGATTCGCGCGTGTAGGGCTCGAACACGATGCGCTCGCCCGGTCCCCAGCGCCGAGTGTCCATCTGCTCTCGGAAGCGCGCCGGGAATTCGTTGCTGTAAAAGCGCGTGTACTGCTCCGGGCGCAGGTCGATGTCGCGTTGAGCGCGGCGCAGGGCGCGGAAATACTTCTTCACGTCTTCCGGATCGACGTCGCCAGAGATCATGGTGGTGATCATGAAGGTGGTGTCGATCACCTTGCGAAAACCCAGCTGCTCGGCGAAGTAGTACGGTCCGCTGAACAGCGCCGCCGCCGGCACCTCCCGGTCCACCAGCTTCTGCAGGCGGCCGAACAGGATGCCGTCGTTGAAGGAAAGATTGATTTCGCCGGGTTTCAGGTACTGCTCCAGCGCCTGGACGGTGGAGTAGTGGCTGCCCGACTGGAAGCCCACCGAAATCGGCACGCCCTTCAGGTCCTGCGGCGTCTTTACCGGCGACTCGGGCGGCACGAACACCGCCGCCGGCGCCACCGAGTAGCAGTCGGCGTACAGCTTGCCGTGGCCGTGCGAGGCCGCGGCGTTCACCGTCCAGTGGCAGGCGCAGCTCACGCCCTGCTCGCGTCCCTTCTCGAAGCTCTGGTAGGCGCCGACCTTGTTCGCCACCTGGTGCGTCTTGCCCGGATCGTCCTTGCCCCAGCTGTCGCTGAATTCGTACTCCAGGCCCTCGGCCCGGAAATAACCCTTCTCCTCGGCCACCCATTCCTGCAGGCGGAAATGCGGTGCGATTTTGAACCTGGCCATGGCGTGCCTCCTCGTCCTCGGAGTATAAAGGCTGCCCCAACCCCATTCCAGAGAGCATTTCAATGACCCTTTCGATGTATCAGGCGAGCGCGCCGCGCTTCACCCACATGCTGAAGAGTCTCTCGGCGATCCTCGACAAGGCCAAGGCCCACGCCGAGGCGAAGAAAATCGACCAGCTGGTGCTGACCTCGTCGCGCCTCTACCCGGACATGCTCGCGCTGACGAACCAGGTGCAGATCGCCTGCGATTCGGCCAAGGGCGCGGTGGCGCGCCTGGCGGGTGTCGAAATTCCGAAGCACGAAGACACGGAGAAGACCTTTGATGAACTGAAGGCGCGCATCGCGAAGACGCTCGATTTCATCGCCACGGTGAAGGCGGCGCAGATCGACGGCAGCGACGACAAGGAGGTCGTGATCAAGCTGCGCGGCGTGGATACGCCGTTGAAGGGCATGCAGTACCTGCTCGGCTTCGCGTGGCCGAATTTTTATTTCCACGTCGCCACCGCGTACAACATCCTGCGCCACAACGGCGTCGAGATCGGCAAGCGGGATTTTCTCGGCGCGGCCTGACCGGGTACCGTGACCGCCATGCGCCTCGTCATCGCGCAGATGAAGCACGAGACGAATACCTTTTCGCCGGTGCCGACGCCGCTGGCGCGCTTCGCGCACGGCACGCCGGCGCCGCTCGAGGGGCGCGAAGTCTACGACGCCTTCAAGGGCACCGGCACCGCGATCGGCGCTTTCATCGACCTCGCCGACCAGGCGGGCGCCGAAGCGGTGTATCCCGTCGCGGGCAGCGCGGCGCCCAGCGGGCCGGTGGAGACCGAGGCCTACGAGGCGATGGCGGGCCGCATCGTCGATGCGGTGGCGAAGGGCTGCGACGCGGTGCTGCTCGACCTGCACGGCGCGATGGTCACGCGCGCGCACGATGACGGCGAGGGCGAGCTGCTGGCGCGCATCCGCAAGGTGGCGCCCGATGTGCCGATCGGCGTGGCACTCGACATGCACACCAACCTTTTCCCCGCGATGGGCCGGTTGGCGACGGTGATTGCCGGCTACCAGACGTACCCGCACGTGGATATGCATGAGACGGGCCTGAGGGCGGGGAAAGCAATTCTGTCGAATGCAAAACCCGTACTGGCGTTCGGGCATCGTCCGATGCTGCCCCACGTGATGCGCCAATCCAGCCTGGATTCCCCCAACAGGGAAATACAGGCCAGGGCGAAGGAAATGGAACGGCAAGGTGCGCTGGCGGCCACATTTTTCGTCGGCTTTCCGCACGCCGACATCCCGTACGCGGGCTCTTCGGCGGTTGTTGTTACGGACGGCGATGCGGCAAAGGCGCGGGCGCTATGCGACGAACTGCTCGACATGGCCTGGCGCGCGCGCGAAAAATTCGTCTACCGCGCCGAGCCGCTGGAGCAGTCGCTGTTGCGTGCAAAAGAACTGCAGGGCAGGCCGGTGGTGCTGCTTGACCATTACGACAACTGTGCTTCCGGCGGCACCATGGACACCATGGCGGTGCTGGGCGGCATCCTCGACGCGGGGCTCGAGGAGGTCGCCGCTTTTGCCATCTGCGACCCGCAGGCGGTCGAGCAGATGAAGCGCGCGGGCGTCGGCGCGCGCATCACGCTGCAGCTCGGCGGCAAGCTGGACATGCCCTCGCTCGGATTGAAGGGGCGGCCGCGCGAAGTGACCGGCAACGTGCGCCGCATCATCAACGGCATCTACCGCAACGAAGGCCCGATGGCGCGCGGCGAGCTCGCCGACATGGGCGCTGCCGCGGTGCTGGACACCGGCAAGGCGGAGATCGCGGTGATCTCGCGCCACGTCGAGCCGCACGACATCGCCGCGTTCCGTGCGCTCGGCATCGAGCCGGAGAAGAAGCGCTACCTGATGCTCAAGAGCCGCGTGCACTGGCGCGCCGGCCTGGGGCCGCTGGCCAAGGCGGTCGTCGAATGCGCGGGCGAAGGCGTTTGCACGTCGGATTATTCACAGTTGCGGTTCCGCCGCCTGCGCGGGCCGGTATTTCCGCTGGATCCGCTCGCTCCCGAAACCCGGCCGTCCGTCTGAGGGCAGCGGAACCTGGTCACGGAAGCATCGGTTTCCGTGACGTATGGCCGCTTTTTCGGGCGGCAACAAGTCACGCCGGGCTGCAAATATCCGGACCTTGCGCCGGTCCGGGCGTACAAAGAGTCATGGCGATTCAACAAGGAGCCGTCATGAACAACAACACTAAGAAGTTGGTTTTTGCAGTACTTGCAGTCGCGGGCCTCTCAGGCTGCGCAACCACCGGGCTGGATGTTGCCGGTGCTGGCGTCGATGCAGGCGCGATGGCGGTGGAGCAGGTGTCCAGGCCGCTGCCCAGCTACGGCAGCATGGGCGGCTACCGCTACCGCAGATTCGTCGCCGTCAGCGCTTCCGCGACGTAACTAACCCAAGTCAGTTTGCGCCGGGCGGCGGCGGAGGAGGCGAGCCCGAAGGCGGCGGCGGGGGAAAGTTCGCGGCTGCCGGCTCGCTCGAGCCCGGCGGCGGCGGAGGCAGGGTATAGCTGCTCACCGGCCGGGCCGTTGTGTTTTCCAAGCGCCCGGCCGTCGGGACCTTGTGGCCCCGGGCATACATGCACTGCTGGTAACCATTGTCGTAGCGCCGCTGCAGAGCGTACTGCGAGCCGTTGGCCGCGCCCGCGCCGACCGTGCCACCGACGAGCAGGCCCGTACCCGCGCCTACGGCGGCGCCATTCCTGCCGCCAAAGGCCGCGCCAGCCACCGCGCCGATCGCGGTGCCGACGACCGCACTCGAGATGGCGCTATTGGTCGCGGCTTGGTTGGGCGTCGTTCCGCCGACCTGGCTGTTCGCGAACTGGCGGCAATCCATGTCATCGGCACGGAACTGGTCGAAGCTCTTGGTGCTGCCCGGCAGTACCATCACGCTCGGGCCGCTGGGCAAGCTGACGCAACCGCCCACCAGCAGGAAAACGGCGAGCGGAGCGATCTTGCTGGCGGTTCTCATGGCCTCAACCCGGTTGCGGCGCGACTTTCTGCCAGCCCGCCGGGCAGTCCCTCACGTACGGGTAGTAGGCGCGCGAATCGTTGCAGTAGTACCAATAGCCGGCCGGTTGCTGGGGCTGCACTTGCGGCGCCGGCTGCTCGACGTAGACGGGCTGCTGCTGTTGCACCACCACCGGCGCCGCGTAATACGGCGGATAGTAGGAGTAGGGCGCGTAGTACGGGTACCCGTAACCATAGCCATAGCCCCCATACGGATAGCCGAAACCAATGCCGACCGACACGCGGGGGCCGCCGCGGTACCAGGCAAACGCCGAATCGGCGAGCGTGACACCGGCCAGGGCAATCATCAGAGCAAGGACTATTTTGGTCGTTTTCATTGGCACCTCTTGAACTTGGAGAATAGCCCTGCCGTTCAGCCCCTGCTGGACTATTTGGTAAGCAAGTGTTTCAAGTTGTTTCTCTAGCGTATGCTGCCATTTTCACCCATGGGAGGGAGAAATCATGAAACCGGAACTGATGCTGCTGGTGTGGGCGGTCGCATTGACCCTGGTGCAGGCAGTGGTGGCGGCGCAGGGGGCTTTTGCCCAAGTCGGACTGTTCACGCTGGCGGGCAACCGCGAGGGCATGCGGGAGATCACGGGCTGGGGCGGCCGCGCGGCGCGCGCCCATCGCAACATGCTCGAGAACCTGGTGCTGTTCGCGATCCTGGTGATCGTCGCCGTACTGATGGATAAAACCAACGGCACCACCCTGCTGGGCGCGCAACTCTTCCTCTGGGCGCGCGTCGCCTATGCGGTGGTCTATGTGGCTGGCATTCCGTGGCTGCGCACGGCGATCTGGGGTGTGTCGGTGGCCGGGCTGGTGATGATTTTCCTGCAGCTGATTTGAGGTAGATTCAAGGGCATGGCGGGAGACTTCACACTTGACCTGAGCCTCCAGGTTGGCAAGTACGACGTGCAGAAGCTGCTCGGCAAGGGCGCGACCGGCACGGTGTACCTCGCCAAGGACACTTTTTCGGGCAAGGAGGTGGCGCTCAAGACCATCGAGCCCGAAGTCTTCCGCGATCCCGAATTCGGCACCGTCTACCGCTCGCAGTTCCTCAACGAGGCCTCGCTCGCGGGCAAGCTGCGCCACCCGCACATCGTGGCGATCCTCGATGCCGTGGTCGAGGCGGACTCCGGCTACATCGCCATGGAAATCGTCAGCGGCGGCGACCTCGCGCAATACGTCCAGCCCGACAAGCTGCTGCCGGTGGAGGACGTGCTCCAGATCGGCTTCAAGTGCTGCGGCGCGCTTGAGTACGCCTTCGCGCAGGGCATCGTGCATCGCGACATCAAGCCCGCCAACATCATGATCGTGAAGGGCACCGACGTGAAGATCGCCGACTTCGGCGCCGCCTTCCTGAGGAAGAGCCAGGCGGTGCAGACCGCGGCCATGGGCTCGCCGTTCTACATGTCCCCCGAGCAGATCGAGGGCAAGGAGCTGACTTTCCACAGCGACATGTACTCGCTGGGCGTGGTGCTCTACGAACTGCTCACCGGCAAGCGTCCGTTCGTCGCCGACACCCTGGACGGGCTGGTGAAAGCAATCCTGATGGAGAATCCGGCGCCGCCCTCCAGCCTGCGCAAGGGGCTGCCAAAAGACATCGACCTGGCGATGCTCAAGCTGCTTGGCAAGAAGCCCGAGCACCGCTTCGCCACCTGGAACGAGCTCGCCTTCGAGCTCTCGCGCCTGGGCGCGCTGGTGCTGCCGCCGGATGCGATCCCGGACAGCGAGAAGTTCGTCGCGCTCAAACGCGTGCCGATGCTGTCCGGGCTGTCGGACGCCGAGATCTGGGAACTGGCGCGCGCGAGCAAGTGGTCGCGCGTGCCGCGCGCGCAGAACATCGTGCGCGAGGGCGCGGACGGGCAGAGCTTCTTCTTCGTGGCCAAGGGCGAGGTCAAGATCGTGCGCCAGAACCGCCTGATCAATATGGTGAGCGCTGGCGAGTTCTTCGGCGAGATGGCGTTCATCTGGGGCGGCGAGGTGCCGCGCCACGCCACCGCCGACGCGATGACCGACCTGCTGCTGGCCGAATACGAGCCGGCGGCGGTGAGCCAGATGAGCCTGGGCGCGCAGCTGCAGCTGGTGAAGTCGGTCACGCGTAACGTGATCGACCGCCTGGCGCTGGCGAATCAGCGCCTCGCAACGGCGCGTTAAAAACTACCTTTCAAGTTTCTCGTAGGGCCGGGCGGCGTAGACGATCCTGCCGCCCAGCATGGTGAGCAGCGATTCAATGCCGCCGATTTCGCTCACCGGCACCTTCAGGTAGTCCTTCGACAGCACCGCGAGATCCGCGAGCTTGCCGGGCTCAAGCGAGCCTCGCCGGTGCTCGGAATGGTCGAACCAGGCGCTGCCCGAGGTGTACAGGCGCAGCGCTTCCTGGCGCGACGGGATTTCTTCCCGCACGCGCAGCCGGGTGCCGCCCACGGTGCGGCTGTCCAGCAGCCACTGCAGCGCGACGAACGGGTTGTAGGACATGACGCGATGCGCGTCGGTGCCGGCGCCCACCTGCACGCCGATGCGAAGCGCGCTCATCACCGGGGGCGCGCGGCTGGCGGCCGGAGCGCCGCGCTCGGCGATGAACCGCTCGCCCTCGAAGTACATCGCGTTCTGCAGCGCCCAGCCGACGCCCAGCGACTTCATGCGCGCGAGGCTCGCGTCCGAGGCGTCGTTCAGGTGCGCAATGCTCCAGCGCAGCGGCGCGATCGGGACCTCGCGATTGACGCGCTCGAACACGTCCAGCAGGTGGTGCACCGAGGCGTCATTGCTCCAGTGCTGAGTCAGGGTCAGGCCACGCTCGGCGGCCCACTTTGCGGCTGCGTAGAACTGATTCTTCTGCTCCTCGTTCGGCGCGTCGTTGTTGTACATGCCGAAAGTGACGCGCTCGCCGATGCCGTTGAAGCGCAGCAGGTTGTCGCCGAATCCCATCGGTGTCATCTGCGCGAGCTCCTTGAACTCCTCCAGTTCCTTGCCGGCCTTCTGAGAGAACAGGCTGTAGCTCACGCGCATGGTGAGCTGGCCGTCGCGCCAGGTCTTGAACAGCGCCTGGTAGGCCTCCGGGCTCATGTTGAAGCCGCCCGGGTCGATCACGCCGGTGAGCCCGAGGCGGTTCAGCTCGCGGAAGAACTTGCGCGTGCCGTCGACTTGCTCCGTGAATCCGGGTGCCGGGAGGCGCGAGAAAAGAGCGGCGATGGCGGGACCTGTTACTGCACCGGAGGGGTCCAATTTCAGGCCGCCGGGAAGGTCGGCGTCCGTCCTGATTTTCAATATGTCCAGTGCCGGCTGCGTGAGCATCGCCCAGGCGTAAAACCACTGCACGTAAACCGGGTTGTCCGGCGCCGCGGCGGCGAGTTCGGCCTGCGTCGGGCGGCGCTTCTCCTTGAACTGCTGCTCGGTCCAGCCTCCCGCGACGATCAGCCAGCCGCCCGGTTTTGCGCGCTTCGCGGCTTCGCGGATCCGGCCCAGCGCCTCTTCCAGCGACGCGGCGCCGATCCAGTTCACTTCGGTGGCGAAGCTGAGCGCCGCGCGGATCGCATGCATGTGCGAATCCACCAGGCCAGGGATCACGGTGCGGCCCTGGAGATCGATCACGCGCGTGGATTTTCCCGAGAATTTTTTTACTTCAGAAGAAGATCCAACAGCCAGTATCCGGTCACCCCGGACGGCGAGCGCCTGCCTGGTCATTCCGTCGCCAATCACGACCTTGCCGTTGACGAGGATGGTGTCGGCCGGCTGGGCGAATGCGGCGCCGGCTAGCAACGCCAAAAGCGAAACCATGATGCGGATCATGAAGATTTCCTCCCGCAGGGATTATGCTCCGCCTGATGCGCCTGCGAGTCCCCGTTTTGCTCGTCCTGCTTGGGCTGCTGCCCACGTTCGTGCAAGCCCAGTATCCGAACAAGCCCGTGAAGCTCGTCGTTGGCTTTGCGCCCGGCGGCGCGGCGGACCAGGTGTCGCGCGCTTACCAGGAATCGCTGTCGAAGGAACTCGGACAGCCGGTGGTGGTGGAGAACCGCGCCGGCGCGGGTTCCAGCATCGCCGCGGAATACGTCGCCAGAAGCGCGCCCGACGGTTATACGCTGCTGATCGCCAGCCCCTCCAGCATCCTGGTGAATCCGATCATCAGCCCGAAGCCCGGCTTCGAGCCGAAGCGCGACCTGCTGCCGGTTACCAGGGTGAGCAGCTCGCCGCTGGTGGTTGCGGCGAACGCCGGGATCGGAGTTGCTTCGCTGCGCGAGTTGATCGCCTACGCAAGGAAGAACCCCGGCAAGCTCAATTACGGATCTTCCGGAAACGGTTCGGCGCCGCACCTCGCGGGCGTGCTGTTCTCGCAGCTGGCCGGCGTCGAGATGGTGCATGTGCCATACAAGGGCGGCGCGCCGTCGGTGCAGGCGCTGCTCGCAGGCGACATCCAGCTTTCTTTCGCGACGCCACCTTCGGTATTGCCGCACGTTCAATCCGGCAGGCTTCGAGGTCTTGCAGTTACCAGCAGAGAACGCACTTCACTGGTACCCGGCGTGCCGGGGATGATCGAGGCAGGCTTGCCGGACTACGAAATCTCGTTCTGGTATGGCTTTTTCTTCCCGGCCGGCACGCCGCGCGAGGCCGTGAAGCGCATGTTCGACGCCACCCATGCCGCCGCCGCCAATCCCGCCGTCGGCAAGGTGCTGGAAGTCGGCGGCACCGAGACGGCGGGTTCGAAATCCCCCGAGGAGTTCGCGGCCTTCATCGCCGAGGATGCGAAACTCTGGATGCGGGTGGTGAAGGATGCCGGCGTCAAGGCCGACTGAAATGAAACCGCGGCTTCGATTCGCCATCCTGCTTTGCCTCGCGGCGGGGTTCGCCCATGCGCAGGAATTTCCGAAGGGCGTCGTCAAGCTCGTGGTGCCTTTCCCGCCGGGCGGCCCGACCGACATCGTCGGGCGCGTCATGGCGCAGAAGCTGGGCGAGGTCTGGAATGCCAGCGTGGTCGTCGAAAACAAGCCCGGCGCCGGTACCAGCATCGGCACCGATGCGGTGGCGAAATCGGCGCCCGACGGCCAGACCATCGGCATGGTGATCACCGCCTATATGATCAATCCGTCGCTGCAGGCGAAGCTTCCCTTCGACACGCTGAAGGACCTGACCAACGTCACCCAGCTGGTCACGCAGCACGTGGTGTTGGTCGCGCATCCGGCGGCGCCGTTCAACACGGTGGCGGAACTGGTCGCCTATGCGAAGAAAAACCCCGGCAAGCTCACTTATGCGTCGCCCGGCACAGGCACCTCCGCGCACCTGGCGGGCGAGTTGCTGAAGAACGAAGCGGGAATCGACATGGTGCACGCGCCCTACAAGGGCAGCGGGCCGGCGCAGGTGGATCTGGTCGCCGGCCGAGTGGATCTGATGATGGACGTCTACCACTCGGCCAAACCGCAGGTGGAGGCGGGCAGGCTGAAGGTGATCGCGCTTGCCGCACCCACGCGTCCCGCCGGTCTCGCCCAGTATCCGGCGATCGCGGAGACGGTGCCGAACGTCAGCGTGACCAGCCTGTTCGGTTTCGTGGTGCCGGCGGCAACGCCGCGCCCGATCGTGATGCGGATCTATGCCGACAGCCTGAGGGTGCTGGCGATGCCCGAGGTGCGCGATCGCCTGGCCGGCCTGGGGCTGGAAGTGGTGGGTTCGACACCCGAGCAATTCGATGCATTTGTGCGCAGCGAGATAGCAAAGTGGGCGAAAGTGGTAAAAGACAACAACATCAAGGCAGACTGAAGGAACCGCATGGCCATCACCTTCAAACCGCTGCATCCGCTGCTCGCCGCCGAGGCGAGCGGGGTGGACCTGTCGAAGCCGCTGTCGCCCGCGCTGGCAAAGGAAGTCGTCGCCGGCATGGACCAGTACGCGGTGCTGGTGTTTCGCGGCCAGAAGCTGGATGAAGACCAGCAGATCGCCTATGCCAAGCAGTTCGGCCCGCTCGACCTCGGGCTGCGCAAGATTCGCAAGGGCCAGCCGCATCGCTTCAAATACGACGAACTGGCCGACATTTCCAACGTCAAGGTGGACGGCACGCTCGCCGAGCGCGACAGTTCCAAGATCGTCAGCAACATCGCCAACCAGCTCTGGCACAGCGACAGCTCGTTCCAAAAGCCGGCGGCGCGCTATTCGATGCTGCACTCGGTGGTGATCCCGGCGAAGGGGGGCGAGACCGAGTTCGCCGACCTGCGCGCCGCTTACGATGCGCTGCCGGAAGATCTGCGCCAGGACATCGCGGGCCTCGAAGCCGAGCATCACGCGCTGTATTCGCGCCTGATGATGGGCGACACCGGCTACACAGAGGAGCAGATGAAGGCGATCCCGCCGGCAGTCTGGCCGCTGGTGCGCACGCACGCGGGCTCGAAGCGAAAGTTGCTTTTCGTAGGTATCCACGCCACGCACATCATCGGCATGACGGTGCCCGAGGGCCGCATGTTGCTGATGGACCTGCTCGAACACGCCACGCAGCGCCAGTTCGTCTACCAGCACCATTGGCAGGTCGGCGACCTGGTGATGTGGGACAACCGCGCCGTCCTGCACCGCGGCCGTCGCTTCGATCTCTCCGAGCGGCGGGAAATGCGCCGCGCCACTACTGAGGACGTTGAAGGGTCTTTGGAAAACGCCGCCTAGCGGCGTCCTGCCGAACGCCGCCTAGCGCGGGCGTTTTACCGCCGGGTCCCAGTGTTCGGCAATCTTGCCGTCCACGATCCGGAACATGTCGAACCAGGTGGTGGTGTATTTCTTTTCCGCGTCGTTCGGGTCCGGGTACTCGCGCACGAAACTCAGCGTCACCAGATCTCCCTCCGCGGTGATGGATACCAGCGGCGCCTTGACGCGCGGCTCGATGGGCGCAGGTTTCCGCACTTTGTTGAAAAAATCGATGAACGCCTGGCGGCCAGTCGGTACCAGCGGGTTGTGCTGGATGTAGCCCTCGGCCATATACTTCGGAGCGAGGTCCATCTGCGCGGCCTCGAACACCTCGCGCCAGAAGTCGTAGACGAAGCGCTTGTTCTTCGCCAATTGCGGATCGCTGCTTCTCAGCATGGCCTCGTGATCCGGGTTTGCGGCGACCGGGACCTGGGCGTGGGCCGTGGTTCCGATCAGCATTGCGAACAGCAGGATCGATGTTTTCATTGCGCTCTCCCTCTGATGGCCCGCCATACCCGCTCTGGTGTGGTGGGCATTTCGATGTTTTCAGTACCGATCGCATCCACGATGGCATTCATCGCCGCGGCGAGCGCGCCGACGGTGCCGGCTTCGCCCGCGCCCTTGGCGCCGAGTGGATTCAGCTTGGTCGGCACCGCGTTATGGCCGACTTCGAAATTGCACATGTCGCCCGCGCGCGGCATGGCGTAGTCCATGAAGGAGCCGGTGAGCAGCTGGCCCTCCCGGTCGTAGACGATCTGTTCCATCAGGATCTGCCCCAGGCCCTGCACGATGCCGCCCACCACCTGGCCTTCCAGCGTGAGCGGGTTGATCTCGGTGCCGACATCGTCCACCACGGTGTATTTCACGAGCTCGATGGCGCCGGTATGCGGATCGATCTCCACCTCGCAGACGTGCGTGCCGTTCGGAAAGGTCTCCTGCGCCGGCGTGAAGGTGGCGTGTTCGAACAGGCCCGCCTCCAGGCCTTTTGGCAGGTTGCCGAAGGCGAACGCGGCGCGCGCCACTTCCTTCATCGAGAGGCCGCGGTCGGTTCCGGCGATCGAGAAGCGCCCCCTGGCGAACGCGATATCGGCGTCCGCCGCCTCGAGCAGGTGCGCAGCGATGCGCTTGCCCTTGGCGATCACCTTGTCGGCGGCCAGCCACAGCGCTGTGCCGCCGATCGCCGCCGAGCGCGAGCCGCCGGTGCCCGCGCCCCAGGCGACGCTGTCGGTATCGCCCTCGATGAAGCGCAGATCTTCCTGCGCGAGGCCGAGCTGCTGCGCGGCGATCTGGCGGTACATGGTTTCGTGACCTTGGCCCTGGCTCTTGGTGCCGACCGCCAGCGTTGCGCAGCCCGAGGAGTCGAAGCGGATCTCGGCGTATTCCATGCTCGGCGCCGCAGCGCGCTCGATGGCGTTGGCGAGGCCGATGCCGCGCAGCTTGCCGTTTTCTTTTGATTTCTGTTTTCTGTTTTCGAAATCATTCCAACCGGAAAGCTGAAGGGCTTTATCCAGTCCCTTTTCGAAATCCCCGCAGTCGTAGGTGAAGGTGATCGCGGTCTTGTACGGGAAGTCCTTGATGAAATTCCTGCGGCGCAGCTCGACTCGGTCCACGCCGAGATCGCGCGCGGCATCGTCGAGCAGCCGCTCCAGCATGAAGATCGCCTCGGGCCGGCCGTTGCCGCGGTAGGGCGCGAGCGGGTGCGTGTGGCTGAACACGCTGGTGACGTGCACGTGCGCAGCAGGGATGTCATACATGCCGGCGAGCGAGCCCAGGTTGGCAAAGGTTGGCAGCAGGTTGCGATCGGTGGAAACGTAAGCGCCGAGCGCGCTCACGTTGCGCGCGCGCAGGCCGAGGATGCGATGCCCCGCATCGAAGGCGAGCTCGATTTCGCCGCGCATGTCTCGGCCGTGGTCGTCGCCGAGGATCGCCTCGCTGCGGTCGCAGGTCCATTTCACCGGCCGGCGCAGTTTTTTCGCCAGCCACAGCAGATGGCGATGTTCATGGTGCGCCCAGCCCTTGGCGCCGAACGCGCCGCCGACGTCGTTGCTGACCACCCGGATGCGGTTCTCCGGGACCTTCAGCACGCCTGCCAGCACTTCACGCACACGGTGCGGGTATTGCACGTCGCAGTGCAAAGTGAAGCGGTTTTCCGCCGCGTGCCATTCGCCCAGGCCGCCGCGCGGCTCCATGAATTGCGCGTGCACACGCGACACCGTGTAGCTGCGCTTCACGATCTTCGCCGCCTTGGCGAAGGCGGCATCTGCCGCAGTCCGGTTGCCTACCTCGAACAGGTTACTGACGTTGTCCGGGCATTCCTCCCAGACCGGCTCGGAAACGGGCAGTGCTTCGTAGTCCACGGCGACCAACTCGGCCGCGTCTTTCGCCTGCGCCAGCGTTTCCGCGGCGACGATGGCGACCGGATCGCCGACATGGCGCGCGATTTCCTTCGCGAGACCGGGGAACGGACGCCAGAAGCCGGGGGTGCCGTCCGGACGGCTGCGCTTCAGCGCGGGCGCGGTAGTGCCGATGCCGTCGCGCTCCAGGTCCTCGATGGTGTAGACGCCGAGCACGCCGGGCGCATCGAGCGCCTCGCGGGCGTCGACACCCTGGATGCGCGCGCGCGCGTGAGGCGAGCGCACATAGGCGATGTGCGCCATACCTTCCACTACGATGTCGTGGATGAAGCGGCCTTCGCCGCGCAGCAGGCGCGGATCTTCGAAACGTGGAACGGGCTGACCGATGCCGAACTTGTCGTTCATATTGCGTTACATTCTAGATTGAATGACGTACAAAGCTTTCGATCTCACCGGAAAAACCGTCCTGATTACCGGGGGCAACAGCGGCATCGGCCTCGGCATGGCCGAGGCGCTGGCGCAGGCCGGCGCGGCGGTCTGCATCTGGGGCACCAACGCCGACAAGAACGCGGCCGCGCTGGCAAAACTGAAGGCGTATGGCACGAAAGCGATGGCGCTGACCTGCGATGTCGGCAACGAACAGGAGGTGGAGCAGCGCTTCGCCGAAACCACCGCCCGGCTGGGACCGGTGCACGCCTGTTTCGCCAACGCGGGCGTCAGCGGCAGGGCCGGTTCCGAATCGTTCACTTCGATGACCGCCGAGGAGTGGCATCGCGTGACACGCGTCAACCTGGACGGCGCGTTCTATACGCTGCGCGCAGCCGCAAAGCACATGGTTGGGCACGGGCAGGGCGGCGCACTGGTGGGGACCGCGAGCCTTGCCGCGATCTCGGGCCAGCCGCGCGGCGAGCACTATGCGGCCACCAAGGGCGGACTGATTTCGATGATTCGCGCGCTGGCGGTGGAGTTCGCGCGCAGCGGCATCCGCGCCAACGCCATCCTGCCTGGCTGGATCGACACCGCGATGACCGAGAAGGCGCTCAACTGGGACAAATTCCGCGACAAGGTCCTGCCGCGGGTGCCGGCGCGCCGCTGGGGCAAGCCGGAGGATTTCGGCGCGATCGCGATCTACCTGGTCAGCGACGCGAGCAGCTATCACACGGGCGACACGTTCCTCATCGACGGGGGCTACTCCCTCTTCTGAGAGCGGGTCATCGATGTGAAATAGAATTGGCCTCTTGCCGGGCGCAAAAGCAAAGGGGAAACGATGAGTGCCGCAGCACAAGTACAGCCGTCCGAAATGAGCGCGGCCGAGTGGCAGGCGCGCTGCGATCTTGCGGCCCTCTACCGCGTGGTGGATCATTTCGGCTGGACCGATGTCATCAACACGCACATGTCGGCGCGTGTGCCGGGCGAACCCGGTGCTTTCCTGATCAATCACTACGAAGAGATGTTCCACGAGATCACGGCATCGAGCCTGATCAAGATGGATCTTGAGGGCAGGGTGCTCGGACGCCAGGGCCGTTTCAACCCGGCTGGATTCACCATCCACAGCGGCGTCTACAAGGCGCGGCCGGATGCCAATTGCGTGATGCACACGCATACGCGCGCCGGCGCCGGCGTGTCGATGCTGCGCAAGGGCCTGCGCCCCATCAGCCAGGACGCGCTGAATGTGCTCGACGAAGTCACGTACCACGAGTACGGCCTGCCGGCGACGCAGGAGGAGTGCGACGCACTCGGTGAGAGCTGCCGCAACGGCAGCTGCGTGGTGTTGCTGAATCACGGGCTGCTGACCCATGGGCCGACCATCCCGGGCGCCTTGCAGCGGCTCTACATGCTGGAGCGTGCCTGCGAACTCGAACTGATCTCGCGCACGCTCGGCGAACCTCCGGTGCAAATCGCGACCGATGTGATCGCCGGCGTGGCGGTGTACATGAAGGCGGCCCGGGCGAAACCCGACTACGGCTTGCACGAATGGAACGCGCTGCTGCGTGTGATCGACAACAAGGGCGCCGGTTACCGGCGCTGAGAACAACCGGATTTCGCATGAATGCCGATACGCCCGAGTCCAGCCGCAAGGCGCTGATCGACGAGCTGTTGCTCAAGCTCCCGGGCGTGAGTGCGCGCCGGGTCAGCAACATCGACGGCTACTTCGTCGCCGACAAGATGTTTGCCTGCATCGGCGACAAGGGCGTGGGCCTGAAGCTGCCCCCCGCGGCGGCGACGGAGCTGCAGTTTTCCCGCGACGGCATCAGCGCCTATTCGCCCGGCGGCATGGCGACCACGCGCGAGTGGGTGCAGATCGAGCGCGAGAACCCGGCCGACCATGCCAAGGACCTGCAGCTCTTCCAGGACTCGATCGATTACGTGAAGAAGGGCCGCCGCTGATGCAGGCGCTGGTCGCCAGGCTCGAGGGCTTGCTGCGGCTGCGCTCCATTCCCTTCGGCATGAAGCTGTTCGAGTCGGTGGCGGAGATGGAGGCGATCGCGAAAATTCGCCGGCCGAAGCAATCCGTGCATACGCTGGACCAGATCGTGGCGCAGGCAGCGCGCCTGGGATGGACCGTCGGCATCACCGCGGAAGACCTGGTCGGCGACCAGTGCCGCTCGGTGGTGGGCCTCGGCGGCCAGGACGAGAAATGGTTTTCCGGCCAGCACATGACGGGCGTCTGGTTCGCGACGCAGGCGGATGCGTCCGCGCATCAGAAGGCGATGAACCTGGTGCCGGCCGGCAAGTACAAGGCGCTCGCCGTCGCGCCGCTGGCGTCGGGTCGCCTGGACCCGCCCGACATCGCGCTGTTCTACGCTACGCCGGGCGCGATGATGTATTTCATCAACGGTCTGCAGTGGTCAGGCTACAAGCGTTTCGACTGGAGCGTGGTCGGCGAATCGGCCTGCGCCGATTCCTGGGGCAGGGCGTTACGCACGCGCGAGCCCAGCCTGTCGATTCCTTGCTTCGCCGAGCGCCGCTACGGCGGCGTGCTCGATGACGAGATGCTGATGGCCCTGCCCCCGGATCAACTTGAGAAGGCCGTTGCCGGCATGGAAGCGCTGGCGAAAAACGGCTTCCGCTATCCGTTCGCGCAGTACGGCATCCAGCAGGACGTGCGCGCCGGGATGGCGGTCAGTTATCCCGACCGCAAATAGAAAAGGGGTCTGACCCTCTTTTATTTTCCGGGAACGCCGACCGCAATCGGGCGAACCGCCGCTCCCGCGCTGCCCTTCTCGCGCTGCGGCAAGACCATCGTGCAGGCGGTCCACACCTTGTCGTTCGCGAGTTCGTCGAGCTTCGCGCTCTCGATCTGGTGGATTCCCATCTGGGTCAGCATGTGGTGGTGCAGGGCGAAAGGAATCCCATCGGGCACGCCCGCGGCGGGCCCGGCCTTGCCCGCCAGCATGCCGTCGGGCACCGGGTCAATGAACGGCGCGTCGAGGCCGATGGCGACGATGCGCCTGTCGCCAAGGTACTTCGCCGCGTCGTAGGAGAGGCCGGGCGCGCTCGCGTAGTACTTCTTCTCGGTATCCGGATCCTTCCAGTAGTCGCCCCAGCCGGTGCGCACGTAGACCACGTCGCCGGGCAGGATGCCGCGCTTCGCGAGACCCTGCGCTTTCAGCATCGCCTCGATGTGCTTCGAGGTGACGGTCTCTCCTGCCTTCATCGGCTGGCCGCCGCCGACCAGCGCTTTCGCGTCGAGCACCACGGCGCTGGTGATGATCGGCTGGATTTTCTCGATGCCGAGCTTGAGCAGCGGCGAGTCCGGCGTGGGCTTCACGTCTTTCTGCGTGTAGCCGCCGTAGTAGCGCGCGCCGTCGGAAGGCGGCGTGCCTTTGCCGTCCCAGGCCTGCGGCAGGTAGCCGAAGTGGCCGAAGGCGTCGATCTGCGTGCCCTGTTGGCCGGGCTCTGCGCCTTCACCGAGGCTTTCCATGTTGAACACCTGCGAGGTGCCGGGAATGCCGGCGCTCGACTTGGGCTTGGTCACGTAAGGACCGCTGAAGCCGGAAAGCGGCATCGTCCCGGAGCGGATGTACGACAGTTCGTAGGTCTTCGCTTTCGGCTGCGACATGTGCCAGACGCAGCGCGCCATGGTGCCTGCGCCCAGCGCATTGGCCATGCCGCGCTCGTCGCCGGCCGGCCAGGGCGGTGCGGGCGTTTCCTTTTTCGATTTCGCGATGAGGGCAGCGGGTTCCACGGCATGGAGCGGCAATGCGAAACAGGCTGCAACAACAGTGATGGCTAGACGTTTCATGAGGCACCTCCTTTGGCGCCGATGATACAGTCGGCTGCATGAAAACGGCGCGCATCCGCTTGCCGAAACGTGGGAGTTGAAACTCTAGCCCTGGACTGAATAGCCGCCATCCACCGGGATGGCGGTGCCGGTGAGGAAATCCGAAGCCTGGCTGGCGAGGAACACCGCGATGCCGGCGAAGTCGGCCGGATCGCCCCAGCGGCCGGCGGGCGTGCGCGCGAGCACGCGCTCGTGCAGGCCGGCAACGTCCTTGCGCGCGCCACGGGTGAGGTCGGTGTCGATCCAGCCTGGCAGCACGCAGTTCACCTGGATGTTGTCTTTCGCCCAGGCGCAGGCCATGGCGCGGCTCATCTGCACGATGCCGCCCTTGGAGGTGGCGTAGGGCGTGGTGAAGGAGGCGCCAAAGATCGACATCATCGAGCCGATGTTGATGATCTTGCCGGCGCCGGATTTCTTCATTTCCGGATAGGCGAGCTGCGAGCAATTGAATGCGCTGGTGAGGTTGGTGTTCATCACCTCGTGGTACTCGGCGAGTGAGTACTCCTGCGGCTGCTTGCGGATGTTGATGCCGGCATTGTTGACGAGGATATCGAGCCGGCCGCAGCGCTTCACGGTCTCCGAGACCAGCGCTTTTAGGGACGCCTCGCTCTTGACGTCGACCTCGATCGCCTCGCCGCCGATCTCCTTCGCGGCCGCGGCGCTCTTCTGCGCGTTGCGTCCCGCGACCACCACTTTCGCGCCGGCGGCAGCCAGACCGCGCGCCATGCCGAGGCCGATGCCGCCGTTGCCGCCCGTGACGATGGCGACTTTGCCGTTCAGATCGAAGGATTTCATTTCCTTTCTTTCTCCCGAGTGGTTTCCGCCGTTATCATAGCGGCCGAGGAGGAGTTCCCCATGCTCAGATTTGCAATCGCGTTCACGCTTTCGCTGGCTTCGCTGACGGTTGCCGCGCAGGAATGGCCCAGCAAGCCGGTGCGCTTCGTCGTGCCGTTCCCGCCCGGCGGCTCGGTGGATCCGCTCGGACGCCTGCTCGCCGCCAAGCTGGCCGAGCCGCTCAAGCAGCAGTTCTTCGTGGAGAACCGGCCCGGCGCCGGCGGCTCGATCGGCACCGCCGTGGTCGCCAAGGCGCCGCCCGACGGCTACACCTTCCTGGTCTGCTTCGATTCGCACGGCGTGAACCAGGCGCTGATCTCGAACCTGCCGTACGACACGGCGAAGGATTTCGCGCCGGTGATGCTGGTCGGCACCGCGCCCTACGCGATTGCGACCAAGGCGGACGCGAAGTGGAAGACTTTCGGCGACGTGGTCGCCGCGTCTAAGGCGAAGCCAGAGACGGTCACCATCGGCTCCATCGGCAACGGCACGCTCGGGCACCTGCTGCTGGTGCAGGCAATGCAGATGCAGAACTTCAAGATCACGCACGTGCCTTTCCCGGGCGGCGGGCCGATGAATATCAACATCCTCGGCGGCCAGATCGACATGGGTGCGGGCTCGGTAGCGCTGCTGACGCCGCAGGTGAAGGGCGGCAAGATGCGCGCGATCGCCACGGCCGGCGAGAGGCGCGCGACCTCGATGCCCGACGTGCCGACCATGATCGAGCAGGGCTTTCCCGGTCTTACGGCCTACGCGTGGTGGGGCATCTACGCGCCCGCGGGCACGCCGAAGCCCATCATCGACCGCATGCACGCAGAGATGGCCAAGGTGCTCGCGCAGCCCGACGTCCGCAAGAACCTCGCTGAGACGCTCGGCATGGATCTCGTGGTGAGCACGCCGGACGAACTGCAGAAGTGGACGCTGGAGCAGCTCGCGCGCTGGGGCAAGGTCGTCAAGGACAACAACATCAAGACCGACTGATTTGAAACTTGCGATCCTCGACGATTACCAGCAACTTGCGCTCAAATCCGCGGATTGGGAGCGGCTGGTCCGGCGCGGGGTTGAGATCACCGTTTTCACGGAGGCGTTCTCCGCGAAGGACGACGCCGCGGGGAAGCTGAAGCCCTTCGACGTGCTGGTGCTGATGCGCGAGCGCACGCCGTTCCCGCGTGCGCTGATCGACGCGCTGCCGAACCTGAAGTTCATCTCCATGACCGGCCTGCGCTCGGCGAGTCTGGATCTCGCCGCCTGCAGCGCGCGCAAGGTGCCGGTCAGCCACACGAGAGCAGGATCGACATCCGCTGTGACCGCGGAATTCTGTTTTCTGCTGATGCTTGCCGCGGCGCGCGACCTGGCCAGGGCGGAGCGCGGCATGCGCGCGGGACGCTGGCACGAAGGCATTGCCGGCGGCGTGGTGCTGGAAGGCAAGCGGCTCGGCTTGGTGGGCTTGGGTAAGCTCGGCAGCCGCGTGGCGGGATATGCCAAGGCTTTCGGCATGGACGTCGTCGCCTGGAGCCAGAACCTCACGCCGGAACGTGCAGCAGAGGGTGGCGCGAAAATGGTTTCCAAGGAAGAACTTTTCCGCACGTCGGACTTCGTCAGCATCCAGCTGGTGCTCTCCGATCGCAGCCGGGGTCTGGTCGGCGCGGCCGATTTCGCGCTGATGAAGCCCACCGCGATTCTCATCAACACTTCGCGCGGCCCGATCGTTGACGAGGCGGCGATGCTGGCGGCCCTGCGGAGCGGCAAGTTAGGGCATGCCGCGCTCGACGTCTACGGAACCGAGCCGCTGCCCGAGGACCATCCGCTGCGCAAGATGGAGAACGTCACGCTGAGCCCGCACCTGGGCTACGTGAGCGAGGACGTCTATCGGACTTTCTGGAGCGACTGCGTGGAGAACGTCGAGGCCTGGCTGGACCGCGAGCCGGTCCGGGTCCTGAATCCCGAGTTACTGGGCTGAGCGTGGCGGCGCGACCGATTCCCCGCTGGGCCGGGGTTGCGCTGATGATTATGATCGCCATCATTTTCGGCAGCAACCACATCGCCGCGCGTTTCGCCTTCGACCATGGCACCAACGTCACCACCGCGGTGGCGTTCCGGTCGACCGGTACCGCGCTGTTCGTTCTCGCGCTCCTGTTGTTCAACGGCATTTCCCTCAGAGTTCAAAAGCAGAGCCTGGCGCGTTCGCTGGTCGTCGGCCTGCTGATTTCGGTGCAGAGCTACTGCCTGTACTCTGCGGTGGCGCTGATCCCGGTCGCGCTCGCGCTGCTTGCCTTCAACACGCACCCGATGGCGCTGTCGCTGCTGTCGTGGCTGAGCGGTGGCGAGCGGCCCGCGCGGCGCATGCTGGTCGCGATGCCGGTCGCGCTTGCCGGCCTCGCGCTCGCTCTGGATGTATGGGGCAAGAGCGGCGACATTTCCGGCCGCTGGGCGGAGATCGGCGCCGGCGTGCTGTGGGCGACGGGCGCCTCGCTCTCCTTTGCGGCGGCGATGCTCCTTACCGCGCACCAGCTCGGCAGCATGGACGGCCGCCTGCGCAGCTTTTTGACGATGAGCGTGGTCGCCGTGGTCGCGATCGTCGGGGGCGCGGCAGCGGGCGACTTTGCGCTGCCCGCCGATGCCACTGGCTGGACCGCGCTGGTGCTGCTCACGGTGTTCTACGGCACCGCCATCACCTCGCTGTTCGTGGTGCTGCCCAAGCTCGGCGCGGTGAACAACATGGCGATCCTCAATTTCGAGCCGATTGCCGTGCTCGGCCTCGCCTGGCTGATTCTCGGCCAGGCGGTGGCGCCGCTGCAGATCGCGGGCGCGTTTATTGTCGTGGGCGCCATCATGTGGATGGGATCGGGGAAAAAATGACTCTGCCGCCTGTGACCCGCCTCTGCGTCGTGCGCCACGGCGAGACCGCCTGGAACGCCGAGCATCGCGTGCAGGGGCAGCTCGATGTGCCGCTCAACGCCGTCGGCCTCGCGCAGGCGCGCGCCGCCTCGAAGGTGCTGGGGCGGGAGAAGTTCGACGTCATCTACTCGAGCGACCTGTCGCGCGCGCGCCAGACCGCACAGCCGGTTTTGGATTTTCTTTCTATGAAAATTATTCTTGAAAAAGAATTGCGCGAACGGCACTACGGGATATTCGAGAGCCTGACCTACGCCGAGGTGAAGGAGAAATTCCCGGAGGACTACGCCCGCTTCGAGGCGCGCGAGCCCGGCTATGCGTTCCGAACCGGGGAGAGCCTGAAGGATTTCTCCGCCAGAAGCATCTCGGTGATTGAAAAGATCGCGGAGGACCACAAGGGGCAGAGCATCCTGGTGTTCACCCACGGCGGCGTGCTGGACCACCTGCACCGCTTCATCACCGGCCAGCCGCTCAGCACCGAGCGCGGCTTCGGTATTCCGAACGCCGGCCTGAACCGCATCGAAATCACTTCAGCCGGCTGGCAGATCCGTTCATGGGGCGAGGTGGCGCATCTCAAGGGCGCGCTCGACGACTTGCCGGGATAGTTAGCGCACGACCTTGAACAGATTGTTGAAGCTGTCGGTCCAGGTTTCCAGGCCCTTGATGGGTTCGATAGTCACGGCATCGGCGAAGCGCCTGTCGGACAGCAGCTTGGCGTTGTCGGTGACCAGCACGTAGGATGTCCCTGAGTACTTGTCCTCGGTCGGATCATCGTCGATCTGCAGGATCTTCAGGCCCTCGGACTCGGCAACCAGCTTCAGCTGCGGCGCGAGATTCACGAATCGGTTGGTGACGTTGTAGACGATCACGCCGCCGGGCGCGAGGTGGCGCCGGTAGGCCTGCAGCGCTTCGCGCGTGAGCAGGTGAATCGGGATCGAGCCGCTGGAGAACGCATCCACCGATATCAGGTCGAACTGCTGCGGCGCGTCGCGTTCCATGTTGAGGCGACCGTCGCCGACCGTCACGTCGATTTTCGCGGGCGAATCCGACAGGTACCAGAACTGCTCGCGCGCAATCTTCACCACGTCCGGATCGAGCTCGTAGATGCGGAAATAGTCGCCGGCCTCGCCCCAGGCGGTGAACGAGCCCACGCCCAGTCCGATGATGCCGACGCGCCGCGGCCGACCGCTGTAGAAATCGAGCGCCTTGGCGATGCCGGAGCCAGGGCCGAAGTAGCTGATCGGCGCTCGGCGCAGCTTCGGGTCGGTGTACTGCCAGCCGTGGTTGATCACGCCGTGCACCAGCGCACGGGAGGACAGTCCTTCGCCGCGGTCGTATTCCTTGACGCGCAGCGTGCCGTAGAAGTTGCGCGTCATCAGTATCGCGTTGGTGTTGATGTAGTCCACGTAGACCCAGGTGTGCCAGGCCGCGAAGCCGGCGACGGCGAGTGCCGCCAGGCTTGCCGCGTAGAGCGCGTTGCGGGGTTTGGGCTCAATCGCGCCCGAGCGAGCGCTGCGCCAGGAGAGCAGCGCGGCAAGGACGCCGCAAGCGATCAGCGCCAGCGGCAGCTCAAGGAAGATGTGAAAGACGCGCGGCGCGACCAGGCCGACGAACAGCCCGCCGGCGGCGCCGCCAATCGAGATCATCAGGTAGAAGCGCGTCAGGTACCTGGGCGCCGGCCGCATCGCCGCCAGTTCGCCGTGGCAGAACATGCAGGTCACGAACAGCCCGGCGCAATACAGCGCGATCAGGTAGCGGAGTTTCATCACGCCCAGATTGAGCGACAGGTAGTAGGCCATTGCCGCGACCAGCCCGAACAGCAATGGCAAGCCCCAAATGCGCGCGTACCAGCCGCTCTTCCTGCGGCCGCCGCCCACGTCGAACACCAGGATGAAGGACAGCAGGTACAGCACCAGGGGCAGGATCCAGACGAAGGGCACGGAGGCGATGTTCTGCGTGATGTGGCTGGTGACCGCAAGCAGCATCAGCGAGCCGAGCGCCGACAGCAGCAGCCAGAGCAGGTATTCGCCGGGGCGCGGCGCAGTTTCGCCGGTTGCCGGGTTCATCAGGGTTTCCACCGGGTTGGTGACCAGCGGCTTGCCGGCCGCCATCCACGCGGAACCCGCGCAGAGGGCGGCGAAGACGAGATAGATCACGCTCCAGGCATAGGACTGGGTCTGCAGCGAAATCGCCGGCTCGATCAGCGGCGGGTAGGCGATCAGCGCCATCAGCGACGCGAGGTTGGAGAGCGCGAACAGCCGGTAGACAGTGGCGCTCGGATAGCTGCGCGCGAACCAGGCCTGCACCAGCGGGCCGGTGGTGGACAGCAGGAAGTAGGGCAGGCCGATGGTGGTCAACAGCAGCAGCAGGATGCGCGCGGTCGGTTCAGTGTCCGGCGCCGGCTTCCAGTTTTCCGAGGCGAGGATTGGCAGGAAGGCGAGGCTGGCAACGAGCAGCAACGTGTGCACGATCGCCTGCGTGCGCGGCGCGACGCGGCGTGCCAGCGCATCGGCGTAGGCGTAGCCGCCGAGCAGCACCAGTTGGAAGAACACCATGCAGACCGTCCACACCGAGGCGTTGCCGCCGAACCAGGGCAGGATCTGCTTGGCGATGATCGGCTGCACCAGGAACAGCAGGAACGCGCTGGTGAAGACGGTAGCGGCGAAAAGAAGCATGTCGGGGACGGCCAAAAAGCCGTGGATTGTATAGGGAAACTACGCGGACAACGGCGGCTCCTCCATGGCCGACGTTTGTTCGCGCAATTCCAGGATCCGGTCCTGCCAGTAGCGCTGCGTTCCAAACCAGGGAAACGCGGCGGGAAAAGCGGGGTCCTCCCAGCGCCGCGCCAGCCAGTAGGAGTAGTGCAGCAGCCGCAGGGTGCGCAGTGGTTCGATAAGGGACAGCTCCTCGCGGCGGAAGGCGTGGAACTGCTCGTAACCGTCCAGCAGGAATTTCATTTGCTTGGCGGCGGTCTCGCTATCGCCGGCCAGCAGCATCCACAGGTCCTGCACCGCGGGACCCATGCGCGCGTCGTCCAGGTCGACGAAGTGCGGACCCTCTGGCGTCCAGAGGATGTTGCCTGCATGGCAGTCGCCGTGCAGCCGGATCATCCGGTGCTCCGTCCTCTCGAAGCAGGTGTCCACGCCATCGAGCGCGAGATCGACGGTGCTGACCCAGGTCTCCTTCAGGTCCTCCGGCAGCAGGCCGGATTCCAGCAGCCAGTCGCGCGGATCGTTGCCGAAAGTGTCGACGTCCAGCGCCGGACGCTCCTTGAAGGGCCGCGTCGCGCCCACGGCGTGGATGCGCCCGAGGAAGCGGCCGATCCATTCCAGCACCTTGCCGTCCTCCAGCTCCGGCGGGCGGCCGCCGCGGCGCGGGAAAGCCGCGAAGCGGAATCCGGAGAACTCGTGGAGCGTTTTATTTTTCAGCACCAAGGGGGCGACGACCGGAATTTCTCTTTCGAAGAGTTCCAGTGAAAACGCGTGGTCCTCTAGGATTTGCGCTTCACTCCAGCGGTTGGGGCGGTAGAACTTCGCCACGACGTAGGAGTTATCCTCCAGGCTGACCTGGTAGACGCGGTTCTCGTAGCTGTTGAGCGCGAGCAGGCGTCCGTCGCCGCGCAGGCCGATGCTCTCCAGCGCATCCAGCACCGCGTCCGGCGTCAATCCTTCGTAAGGCTTTGAGTCCACGCAATCATTCTAGGGGGCTTGACACCCCGGCCAGGCCGATTAATACTAAACCGTATGGTTAAGTATGAAGACCCGGCGCTGGACCGCATTTTCTCCGCGCTCGCCGATCCGACGCGGCGCGGAGTGCTCGAGTCCCTGAGCGGTGGCGAGCTCGCGGTGAGCGAGCTTGCGGCGCCCAGCGGCATGTCGCTGCCGGGCTTCATGAAGCACCTGCGCGTGCTGGAGGACGCCGGCCTGATCTCGCGCGAGAAGGAAGGGCGCGTGGTGAGCTGCGAGCTCTCCGCGGCGCCGATGAAGGCGGCGTCCGCCTGGATGTCGCGCTACGAAAAATTCTGGAGCGACAAGCTCGATTCGCTCGCCCGCTACCCGTACCAGAAAGAGGAGTTGCAGACATGGAACAAGCCAGCCTTCAAACCAACAAACCCTCGCTTACCCTCCAGCGGAAGTTTCCCGTCGCGCCGGAGAAGGTCTGGCGGGCGTGGACCGACCCGCAAGCGCTGATGGGTTGGTTCGGCCCCGCCGGTCCGCAAGCGGTCTCGGTCGCCGAGGTCGACCTGCGCGTGGGCGGACGCTTCCGCTTCGTCTTCGGCGGCCCGCAGGGGAACGAGCACGAGGCCGCCGGCGTCTACAAAGAGGTGGTACCCAATCGCAAGCTCGTCTTCACCTGGTGCTGGCCGCGCACCACCCCGGAGCGCGTCTCCCAGATCATCATCCTGCTACGCGCGGAAGGCAGCGGCACCGACATGGAGTTCCGCCATGAGCAGTTCTTCGACGAGGCGGCGCGCGACGGGCACAAGCGCGGCTGGAGCGGGACCTTCGACAAACTTGAACTTTTCTTAAAGGCGAAATCATGAGCTACGTTGATGGATTTTTGGTTCCAGTTCCGAAGAAAAAACGCGCGGCCTATATTGCAATGGCGCGCAAGGCCTGCAAGGTCTGGAAGGACCACGGCGCGCTCGGCTACACGGAGTGCGTCGCCGACGACGTGAGCTGGGGCAAGCGCACCTCGTTTCCGCGCAGCGTAAAGCTCAAGAGCAGCGAGACGGTCTGGTTCTCGTTCATCGTCTACAAGTCGCGCAAGCATCGCGACCAGGTGATGAAGAAGGTGATGAAGGACAAGCGCCTTGCCTCGATGATGGACATCAAGAAGATGCCGTTCGACGCAAAGCGCATGATCTTCGGCGGTTTCAAGGTCGTGGTGGACCTGTGACGCAGCCCTTCGTCATATCGCGCGTGTTCGACGCGCCGCGCGAGCGCGTCTGGAAAGCGTGGACCGAGGTCGAGCAGCTCAAGCAATGGTTCAGCCCCGCGGGCTTCACGGTGATTGCCGCGAAGATGGACCTGCGCCCGGGTGGTTCATATCACTACGGCATGCGTACGCCGACCGGCCAGGAGATGTGGGGCAAGTGGGTGTTCCGCGAGATCGTCGCGCCTGAGCGCCTGGTGCTCGTCAATTCTTTTTCGGATGCGGCGGGCAACCTCACGCGCCATCCGATGGCGCCGACCTGGCCGCTCGAAATGCTGTCCACCTCGACCTTCGCAGAGCAGGGCGGCAAGACCACGCTCACCCTCGAATGCCTGCCTATCAACGCCTCCGCGGCGGAGATCGCCACCTTCGAAGCAGGGCGCGCCGGCATGACCATGGGCTGGACCGGCACCATGGAACAGATTGACGCTTACCTGGGAAAAAAATGATCAAGGTCGTCGTAATCGCTATCGCTGCACTGCTTGGCGGCGTCCTGATCTATGCCGCCACCCGGCCGGACAGCTTCCGCATCGAGCGCTCGGCCGTCATCAAAGCGCCGCCGGAAAAAATCTTCCCGTACCTCGACGATTTTCACCGCTGGACTGCCTGGTCGCCGTGGGAAAAGATCGACCCGCAACTCAAGCGCACCTACAGCGGCGCGGCCAGCGGCAAGGGCGCCGTCTACGGCTGGGAAGGCAACAGCAAGGTCGGTTCAGGCAGCATGGAAATCCTGGAGTCCGTCCCGGCGTCCCGGATTTCGATGAAGCTGGATTTCTTCAAGCCGTTCGAAGCCCACAACAGTACTGAATTCAAGATGGAGCGCACGGGCGACACGACGACTGTTACCTGGGCGATGTCCGGACCGAGTCCCTATCTTTCGAAACTCATGGGGCTGATGTTCAGCATGGAAAACTTGGTGGGCGGGCAATTCGAGACCGGCCTCGCCAACCTGAAAACAATCACGGAGAAATAAGGAGCGGCCATGCAAGTCCAGCCTTATCTGTTTTTCGACGGCCGCTGCGAAGAGGCCATCGAGTTCTACAAAAAAGTGCTCGGCATCAAGGTGGAAATGCTGATGCGCTTCGGTGAAAGCCCCGATCCAGTGCCGCCGGGCATGATCCCGCCCGGCTCCGAGAAGAAGGTGATGCACTCCGCATTCCGCGTCGG
>JANXUV010000033.1 GCA_025356085.1 Betaproteobacteria bacterium | reverse complement strand
CCCGCCATCGAATTATTCCGGCTGGATCCCGGCTTGTCTCACGAGCACGGCCCATTTCGCGATCTCGCTCTTGATGAACGCGCCCAGCTGAGCCGGGTTCATCGGCGCCACATCGGTGCCGATGAACGCGAACTTTTCCTTTACTTCGTTTTTTTGCAGCGCTTTCGCGGAAACGTCGTAGAGCAACTGTACGACTTCCTTCGGCGTGCCCGCCGGCGCCATGATCGCGAACCAGGCGATCAAGTCGTAGCCTTTCAGTTCCTCGGCCATCGCGGGAACGTCGGGCGCGAGCGGGGTGCGTTTTTCCGAAGTCACCGCATAGCCCTTGAGCTTGCCGCCCTTCATCTGCGGCAGCGCGTTGGAGAGATCGACGAAGGTGAACGACAGCGTGCCGCCCAGCACGTCGGTGACGGTCTGCGGAATGCCCTTGTAGGGCACCTCGACCACGTCCAGCTTGCCCATGGACTTCATCATCGCGATCGACACCTGCGAGCCCGCCGAGCCGTAGCCGGCCGAATACTTGCCCGGCTGCGAGCGCACATGGGCGAGCAGCTCCTTCAGGTTGCCCGCCGGAAAATCGGGCTTTGCCATCAGCATGAACGACGTCGTCGACAGCCGCACCACCGGCTCGAAGTCCTTCACCGGGTCGTAGGGCAGCTTCTTGAACAGGCTGACGTTGGCCGCCTGCGGCGTGTTGGTCGTCACCATCAGCGTGTAGCCGTCGGGCGCGCTCTTGGCGACGAATTCGGCGGCGATGGAGCCCTGCGCGCCGGGCTTGTTCTCCACCACGAACGGCTGCTTGAGCGCCTCCTGCAGCTGCAGGCCGGCGAGGCGCGCGACCTGGTCGGTGGCGCTGCCGGCGGGGAACGGGACGACCAGCTTTACCGGCTTGGAGGGATAGTTCTGCGCGTTTGAATTGAAGGAAAAAACTAATGCGAGAAAAATTCCAAACTGTTTCATGCATCCTCCTATGAATTCAATTTGACCAGCAATTCCCGGGTTTTCGCCGGGTCGGACTGGCGCAGCACGCGCTGCGCGAGCGGCTGCGCCTCGGCGAGGTTGGTGCGCAGCACGCGCTCCTTGATCGCCAGCAGCTGCTGGGCGTGCATCGAGAAATTGCGCAGGCCAAAGCCGAGCAGCAGGCGCGTCAGGCCGGGCTCGCCCGCCATCTCGCCGCAGACGGCGACCGGCGTGCCGCCGCGGTTGGCGGCCTGGATGGTGTGCGCGATCAGGTGCAGCACCGCCGGGTGCAGCGGGTCGTACAGGTGCGCCACCGCGTCATCCGTCCGATCGATGGCCAGCGTGTACTGGATCAGGTCGTTGGTGCCGATGGAGAGGAAATCGAGCCGCCGCATGAACATCGGCAGCGCCAGCGCCGCCGCCGGCACTTCGATCATGCCGCCTACTTCTATCGACTTGTCGTAGGCGATGCCCTTGTCTTCCAGTTGCTGCTTGGCCTGCTTCACCATGCTGAGCGACTGGTCGATTTCGTGCGCATGGGCCAGCATCGGCAGCAGGATCTTGATCTTGCCCGCGGTGGATGCGCGCAGGATGGCACGCAGCTGCGCGAGGAACAGTTGCGGTTCGGCGAGGCAGTAGCGGATGGCGCGCAGGCCGAGCGCCGGGTTCGGCATCTCCACCGGGCCGCCTTCGGCGATCGCCTTGTCAGCGCCCAGGTCCAGCGTGCGGATCACCACCGGGCGCCCCTCCATGGCTTTCGCCACGGTGCGGTAGGCCTCGAACTGCTCGTCCTCGCCCGGCAGCACCTTGCGGTTCATGAACAGGAATTCGGTGCGGAACAGGCCCACGCCCTGGGCGCCGGATTCCTGCACTTCGCCGATGTCCTGCGGCAGCTCGATGTTGGCGAACAGTTCGACCGGCGTGCCGTCCAGCGTCGCCGAGGGCGTCGATTTCAGGCGCTTGAGTTTCTGCCGCTCCAGGCCGTGCTGCGTCTGGCGCAGGCGGTATTCGCCCAGCACCACCGGGTCCGGGTCGACCACCAGCACGCCCTGCAGGCCGTCCACGATCAGCAGGTCGTTCTCGCGGATCATGTGGCGCGCGTGGTGCAGGCCCACCAGCGCGGGGATGTTCAGGCTGCGGGCGACGATCGCCGTGTGGGAAGTGACGCCGCCCACGTCGGTGACGAAGCCGCCGAACTTGTGGCGCTTGAAGAGGATCATGTCGGCGGGCGAGAGGTCGTGCGCGACGACAATCAGGTTGTGCTCGGCCGAGGGCAGCGGTTCGCTTTTGCCCTGGGCGCCGGCAAGCGCCTTGAGGACCCGCTCCACCACCTGCTCGATGTCCTGGCGCCGCTCGCGCAGGTACGGGTCCTCCATTTCCTCGAATTGCGCCACCAGCTTTTCCATCTGCTGCACCAGCGCCCACTCGGCGTTGGTGCGCCGCTCGCGGATCAGCTCGCGCGGCGCCTGCGACAGCGACGAATCCTCCAGGATCATGCGGTGCAGGTTGATGAAGGCGGCGAACTCGCCCGGCGCGTCGTCCGGGATCTGCCCCTCCAGCGCGGCCAGTTCCTGCTTGGCGCGCGCGATGGCGGCGTCGAAGCGGAAGATTTCCGCCTGTATCGAGGCCTCCGGGATTTCATAGTGCGCCGCTTCCAGGCGCGCGCTGGACACGAGGTGCGCGTGTCCGATCGTGATGCCGGCAGATACCGCGACGCCGTGCAGCACGAAATTCACGCTATTCTCCCTCGTCGAACTTGTCCGCGATCAGTTTTTGCAGCGCGGCCAGCGCCGCGTCCGCATCGTCGCCCTGGGCGTCGATAACAATCAGGGCGCCCTTGCCGGCGGCCAGCATCATCACGCCCATGATGCTCTTGGCGTTCACGCGCCGGCCGTTGCGCGACAGCCATACCTCGCACGCAAAGCCGCTCGCCACCTGGGTGAGCTTGGCCGAGGCCCGTGCGTGCAGGCCCAGCTTGTTAACGATTTGTACCTCAGTGCTTGCCATCACGGTCTCCGTGATCCTTTCCGCATCGGTCCAAGGTCATGTGTAGCACGCCTTCGGTGCCGCCCGACAACGCTTTCTCCACCACCACAGACAGGCCCTGGTTGCGGTAGGTCAGCGCGCGGATCAGCATCGGCAGGTTGACGCCCGATATGCCTTCCACCCGTCCAGGCACCAGCAGCTTGAGCGCGATGTTGCCCGGCGTGGCGCCGTAGATGTCGGTGAGCACCAGCACGCCGTCGCCTTCGTCGAGCTGGTGCACCAGGTCTTTCGCCTGCGGCAGGATCGCCTCCGGGTCGTCGTGCACCGTGACGCCGACCTGGCGCACGCGCAAGGGGCGCTTGCCAAGCACGTGGCTCGCCGAGTGGATCAGCGCCTCGCCGAAGGCGCCGTGCGCGACGATCAGAATTCCGATCATCGTGCGTTTCCTTTTATTTTTTTCTCTAAAGATTCCAGAAAGGTACCCGCGACATCGAAACCGGTCTGGTCCTGAATTTCGCGGAAGCAGGTCGGGCTGGTGACGTTCACTTCCGTCAGGTAGTCGCCGATCACATCCAGGCCCACCAGCAGCAGGCCGCGCGCTGCGAGCACCGGCCCGAGCGCGCCTGCGATCTCGCGATCGCGCGCCGACAGCGGCTGGGCCACGCCGCGGCCGCCGGCGGCGAGGTTGGCCCGCGTCTCGCCCGACTTGGCAAGGCGAGCGAGCGCATGCGGCACTGGTTTGCCGTCGATCAGCAGGACGCGCTTGTCGCCCTGCGCGATCTCGGGGATGTAGCGCTGTGCCATGCAGCTGCGCGCGCCCTGCAGGGTCATGGTCTCGACGATGACGTTGCGGTTGGGGTCTTCAGCCTTGACGCGGAATATGCTTTCGCCGCCCATGCCGTCCAGGCGCTTCAGGATCGCGTCGCGGTGCTCGTCGATGAAGGCATGCACCGCCGCCGGATCCCGGGTCGCCAGCGTCGGCGCGATGAACTGCGGGAATTCGAGGATGCCGAGTTTCTCGTTGTGGTCGCGCACCGCGGCCGGGTTGTTGAAGACGCGGGCGCCCTCGCGTTCGGCCTGCGACAAGAGCCACACGCTGGTCAGGTATTCCAGGTCGAACGGCGGGTCCTTGCGCATCAGCACCGCGTCGAAGGCGGCGAGCGCCTGGCGCTGCTTGTCGTGCGCGCGGTACCAGTCCTCGTCGTTGTCGGCGAGCGCAAGGCGGCCGGCGTTCGCGTGCACGCCGCCTTTCGCGTAGAGGTCGGCCTGCTCGCAGTAGTAGACCTGGTGGCCGCGCGACTGCGCCGCGCGCATCATGGCGACGCTCGTGTCCTTGTAGGCCTTGAGCGACTCCAGCGGGTCGAGAATGAAGAGAAACTTCACTCTGCGGGAGCAGTCTTTTCCAGCTCGAGCCCTGCGGCCGCCAGCGCCAGGCGCGCCACCACGCCGTAGGCGTAGAAGCGGTTCGGCGGCGCGTCGCAGCTGGCGTGCGGGTCGGGCAGCGAGCAGGACTGCTCGAAGGCGAGCGGCACGAAATGCATGCCGGGCGCGTTCAGGTTCTCGTCCGCCGCCCGCGCGCCGTGCACGCGGTAGAAGCCGCCGATGACGAAGCGGTCGAGCATGTAGACCACCGGCTCGGCGGCCTTTTCCTCGATGCGTTCCACGGTGTGCACGCCTTCCTGGATGATCACGTCGGTGACCTCGAGGCCCTCCTTGACCACCGCCATCTTGTTGCGCTGCTTGCGGTTGAGATCCCGCACTTCGGAGGCGTCGCGCACCATCATCACGCCCATGCCGTAGGTGCCCGCGTCGGCCTTGACCGCGACGTAGGGCGTGTCCTTGATGCCGTATTCGAGGTATTTCGTGCGGATCTTTTCCAGCAGCATCGAGACGTTCGAGGCGAGGCACTCTTCGCCGGCGCGCGCCTGGAAATCGATCTCGCCGCAGCGCGCATGGTAGGGATTCACCAGCCAGGGGTCGATTTGCAGCAGTTGCGCGAACTCCGCGGCCACTTCGTCGTAGGCGGTGAAGTGCGCCGACTTGCGGCGCAGCGCCCAGCCCGCGTGCAGCGGCGGCAGCAGCACCTGCTCGGTCAGTCCCTCGAGGATCGGCGGAATGCCTGCCGACAGGTCGTTATTGACGAGGATCGCGCAGGGGTCGAAACCCTCCAGGCCAAGTCGCGTGCCGCTGCGTTTGAGCGGCTCAACGCGCAGTTTCTTGCCGGTCGCGGTCTCGAATTCCGTAGCCACAGTGATTTCCGGATTCAGGCTGCCGATCCGCACTTCCAGCCCGGTCTGGCGCAGGATCGCCGCCAGCGTGACGACGTTTTCCAGGTACCACTTGTTGCGCGTGTGGTTTTCCGGGATCAGCAGCAGGTTCTTCGCATCCGGGCAGATTTTCTCAATCGCCGCGGTTGCCGCCTGCACCGCCAGCGGCAGGAACGCCGGCCCCAGGTTGTTGAAACCGCCGGGATAGAGGTTGGTGTCCACCGGCGCCAGCTTGAACCCCGAGTTGCGCAGGTCCACCGAGCAGTAGATCGGCGGAGTGTGTTCCTGCCAGCGCAGCCGGAACCAGCGCTCGATGGCGGTGCTCGCATCGAGGATGCGCTGCTCCAGTTCGAGCAGCGGGCCGTTCAGCGCGGTGGTGAGATGAGGAACCATGTGAGGACAGGGAACGCGACCGCGCTCCCGTTGCTTACTTCTTGGCCGGGGCAGGTTCTTTCAGGTTTCCGCCCGCCTGGTTGGCCATGAACACGATCGCCTTGGAGAGTTCCTCGTCGGTCAAGCTGGTTCCCGCGCGCGCCGGCATCGCGCCCTTGCCCTTGACGACCGACTGCAGCAGGCCATTCAGACCGGCCTTGAGGCGCGGCGCCCAGGCTGCCTTGTCGCCGAGTTTGGGTGCGTTCGCGACGCCCGGCACATGGCAGGTGCCGCAGACTTCCTTGACGATGTCCTCTCCGCTCTTGGCGGCGCCGGCCCCGGCGCCCGCGGCGCCGAATTCGACTTTGCCTACCGGCGCGATGCGCGCCGCCACCGCTTCGGGCGAGAGTGCCGCGGGGTCCGCGTGCGGCTTGTTCACCACCAGCTGCACCAGCATCACGATGCCGAAAATCGGCACCACGAACGCCAGCAGAACGACGGTGATCAGCTGCTGCGGCGTCTTGATGAAAGAGGAATGCTCGTCGTGCTCGGCCATGCGGGCGCCCCGTGGATTTTTGTACTGGTAAAATGCTGATTTTAGCGCGAAACTCGCAGTAGTTTGTACTGCGATCAGGCATGCGCCCGTAGCTCAGCTGGATAGAGTACTGCCCTCCGAAGGCAGGGGTCGGACGTTCGAATCGTCTCGGGCGCGCCAAGCTTTCGAAACATCACGCGGAATCGGCAATCTCCAGGGAGGAGGTCGCGGCGATGGCGGACAAGCAGGCGTCCCATGTTTCCCTTGCTTACCGGAAGGCCCGGCGCAAGGCGCTCGGCTTGGTGGGCGGCGTGCTGGCCGCGCCCTGGATCATCGGCGGCGCGGCGCGCGCGCAGGCGGCCTGGCCGAGCCGGCCGGTGCGCTATATCAATCCTTACCCGGCAGGCGGCCCGACCGACACGCTGTCGCGCCTCTTCTGCGCCGCTATGAGCGAGCTTACCGGCCAGCAGTTCGTCGTCGAGAACCGCGGCGGCGACGGCGGCGACGTAGGCATGGTGGAAGTCGCCCGGTCCGAACCGGACGGCTATCTGCTCGGCATGGGCGGAATCGCTTCGCACGCCATTTCTCCGACGTTGAAGGCCGGCAAGATGCGTTTCGACGCGGCGAAGGATTTCACCTTCATAACCAACATCTGGACGCTGCCGAATTTCCTCATCGGCAATCTCAATGTCCCGGCCGGCAACGCGCCCGAATTGATCGAACTGTTGCGCCGCAACCCGAAAAAATACTTCTACGGTTCGTCCGGCGCCGGCACCACGCCACACCTGTCGGGCGAGCTGTTCAAGCTTCTGGCAAACGTGGAGGTGACCCACGTGCCTTATCGCGGCACCGCGCCGGCGATGGTCGATCTGCTCGGCGGGCAGGTGCACCTGCTGTTCGACAACATCCCGGGCGCGCTCGCGCAGTACCGGCCCCGCAAGGTCAGGGGCTTCGGCGTCACCAGCGCCGCACGCAGCCCGATCGTGCCGGAGATTCCCTCGCTGTCTGAATTCCTGCCTGGCTACGACATCAGTTCATGGACCGCGCTGGTCGGCCCGGCGCGCATTGCGCCCGCGGTGGTGGAGCGGATCTCGTTTTTCTCCCGGCAGGCGCTCGAGAGCGCGGACCTCAAGCAGAAGTTCTACGACCGTGGCGCCACCGCATGGTGGACCAGCCCGGCGGAGCTGATTGCGTACCGCGCGAGCGAGGAGAAGCGCCTGGGCGATCTCATCCGCGCGGCCAGGATTTCGGCGGACTAGCGCATGCTGCCGCTCGAAGGCATCCGCGTGATCGAAATTGCGCAGAACCTGGCCGGCCCTTATTGCGCGGAAATTCTTGCGCACCTGGGCGCCGATGTCATCAAGGTCGAACGGCCCGAAGGCGGCGACGATACGCGCGGCTGGGGCCCGCCGTTCCTGGAGGGGGCCGGCAGCTCGTTCCATGCCGTGAACCTCGGCAAGCGCTCGATCGCGGTCGACCTGAAGAATCCCGATTCGGTCGCGCGGCTGCTCAAGCTCATCGACGAAGCCGACGTGGTGGTGCAGAACCTGCGCCCGGGGTCCATGGACGCGCTCGGCCTGGATGGCGCGGCGCTGATGCGCCGCAATCCGAAACTCGTCTACTGCTCGCTCTGGGCGCTTGGCAGCGTCGGCCCGCTGAAAGATCGCCCCGGCTTCGAGCCGATGGTGCAGGCCTTTGCAGGCCTGATGATGATGAGCGGCGAAGAAAACGGCCCGCCGATTCGCATGGGCACGCAGGTGCTCGATCACGGCACGGGCATGTGGGCGGCGATCGGCGTGCTCGCCGCGCTGGTGCGCCGATCGGTCACCGGACGCGGCGGCATGGTGGACACGTCGCTCTTCGAAACCGCGCTCGGCTGGTGGACCATTTTCTACGCCGGCTACGCGGTGTCGGGTGAGTTGCCGAGGCGCCATCCGACCGGCAGCGGGAAGCTGATCGTGTTCCAGGGATTCGAAACGCGTACCGGCCCGATCGTCATCGCCGCCGGCAATGACCGGCTGTTCGCCAAGCTCGCCGTCGCGCTTGGCCGCGCGGACTGGGCGAAGGATCCACGCTTCGCGCGCAACGCCGGCCGCTACGAACATCGCGAAGAAATCCTCGCTGAGGTCGCGCGCATCGTCGCCACGCGCACGAAGGGAGAGTGGATCGACATCCTCGAAGCGGCGGGCGTGCCCTGCGCGCCGGTCAATTCCCTGCCTGAAGTGCTGGCGCAACCGCAAACCGAGGCAGTCGGCATGCTGATGCAGGTGCCGGGCCTTGACCTGCGGCTGATCGGCCTGCCAATCATGCTGGACGGCAAGCGGCCGCCCATCAGCCGCCGCGCGCCGAAGCTGGGCGAGCACACACGCGAAGTGCTCGGAGATCCGTGAGAGTATTTGAATTCCATGAGTGAGACGCGGGAAATGTTGCGCGAGGCGGCTGAACGCCTCTTCGAGAAGCATTGCGGCGCGGAAACCATGCACCGCGCCGATGGCGGCGAATTCCCGCAGGCACTGTGGCGCGCGCTGACCGAAGCCGGCTACGCCGCCGCCCTGGTTCCCGAGAGCGCCGGTGGCCCTGGACTGGAAATGCCCGACGCGCTGTCGCTCCTGTTCAGCGCAGGTCGGCATGCGGTGCCGGCACCGCTCGCCGAAACCATGCTCGCGGGCTGGCTGCTGTCGTCGGCCGGACTTGTTCCACCCGAAGGTGCGCTCGCGGTGGCGCCGGTGCGTGAGGGCGACGTGCCGAGCGTGAGCCGCGAATGCGGCAGCTGGCGCCTGCAGGGCAAGGCGAGCCGCGTGCCCTGGGCCGCGGCTTCGGCTGCGATCGTAGTGCTCGCGCGATTCGAAGGCCGCAATCTCGTTGCAGTCACGGCGCCGGGCGATTGCCGCATCACGAACGGCGCGAACCTTGCGGGCGAAGCGCGTGAGGACGTCGATTTTTCCGGTGCGCGCTGCAGCGCCGCGGCTGAAACTTTAATCGACCCCGCCGCGCTGCATGCGCTCGGCGCGGTCATGCGCAGCGCGCAAATGGCAGGTGCCTTGCAGAGCGTCCTCGAGACGACCGTTCAGTACGCGCAGGAGCGTGTGCAGTTCGGCCGCCCGATCGGCCGCTTCCAGGCAGTGCAGCAGAATCTCGCGGTGCTCGCCGGGCAGACCGCGGCGGCGACCGCGGCTGCCGAAGCCGGCATCGAGGCCGCCGCACGAGATCTCGATTCGCCGGCGGTGGCGGCGGCGAAAATCCGCGCGGGCGAAGCAGCCGGCATCGGCGCGGCCATCGCCCACCAGATGCACGGAGCGATTGGTTTCACGCAGGAACACCGGCTGCATTTTTCGACGCGGCGCCTGTGGTCCTGGCGCGATGAATTCGGCAATGAGGCCTATTGGGCGCGCCGCCTTGGCGGCGCGGTGGCCGCTGCCGGCGCCGATCGTCTCTGGCACGGCATCACGGCGGCGGGGTAGCGAACATGGCGAGCATGGACAACCTGCGTTTCGAGCCGCCGCCGCCCTTCGCGGCGGGCGAGCTGCTGCGCGCCGAAGTTCGCGCCTTCCTCGCCGAGCACCTGCCCAAGCGTTCCATCACCGACGGCGTGGGATCCTGGGGCGGCAGCAATCGCGAATTCAGCCGCAAGATGGGAGCGCGCGGCTGGATCGGCATGACCTGGCCCAAGCGCTACGGCGGGCACGAGCGCGGCGCGCTCGAGCGCTACGTGGTGCTCGAGGAGATGCTCGCCTCGGGCGCGCCGGTAAGCGGCCACTGGGTGGCCGACCGACAGAGCGGCCCGCTGCTGCTGCGCGTCGGTTCGGAAGAACAAAAGCGCGCGATCCTGCCGCGCATCGCGGCGGGCGAGTGCTCGTTCTGCATCGGCATGAGCGAACCCGATTCCGGCTCGGACCTCGCTTCAGTGCGCACGCGCGCCGCCGCGGTCGAAGGCGGCTTTCGCGTCAACGGCACGAAACTCTGGACCTCGAACGCGCACCGCTCCGAATACATGATTCTGCTGGCGCGCACCGGCGAGGCGGGCGAACAGCGCCATGGCGGCCTCACGCAGTTCCTCGTCGACCTGCAGGCGACGCAGGGTATCTCCATCCGTCCGGTGCACAACCTCGCGGGCGAGCATCATTTCAACGAAGTGGTGTTCCAGGACGTCTTCCTGCCCGCCGGCAACGTGCTTGGCGAAGTGGGAGGCGGCTGGCAGCAGGTCACCAGCGAACTCGCTTTCGAGCGTTCGGGGCCGGAACGCTTCCTGTCGTCGTTCACGCTTCTGGTCGAACTCACCCGCGCGCTTGGCCCCGATCCCTCGGAGCGGGGCCGCATCGCGCTGGGGCGCTTCGTTGCGCACATCGCCACGTTGCGGCGCCTGTCGCGCTCAGTCGCCGGCATGCTGCAGGCGGGCACCAATCCGGCCCAGCAGGCGGCGCTGGTGAAGGACCTCGGCACCACGCTCGAGCAGGAGATTCCCGAGATCGCGCGCCAGCTCATCGACGAAGAGCCCGACCGGGATTCGACCCGCGATTTCGTCGCTGTGCTCGCGCGCACCATGATGAACGCGCCTTCGTTCAGCATCCGCGGTGGCACGCGCGAGATATTGCGCGGCATGATCGCGCGCGGCCTCGGCCTGCGCTGATACGGCCTTTCCGGAGAAACAAAATGGACACACCGCTCGACTACGCGCAGGACGGGCCCATCGTCACGCTCACCCTGAACGCCCCTGATATCCGCAATGCCATCTCCGGCAGCGACATGATCGACGCGCTGGTGCAGGCCTGTGATCGGATGAACGCCGACATGAGCGTGCGCGCCGCGATCCTGACCGGCGCCGGCAGCGCGTTTTCCTCCGGCGGCAACGTGAAAAAGATGGCGGACGGCGGCGGCCTCGGCGGCGGGCTGCCGGCGCAGACGCGGCGCAACTACAAGCTCGGCATCCAACGCATCCCGCTCGCCTTCGACAAGCTCGAAGTGCCGATCATCGCGGCGGTCAACGGAGCGGCGATCGGCGCCGGTTGCGATCTCGCCTGCATGTGCGATGTGCGCATTGCCGCCGAGAGCGCGAAATTTGCCGAGAGCTTCGTCAAGCTCGGCATCATCCCGGGCGATGGCGGGGCCTGGCTGCTGCCGCGCGTGGTGGGCTACTCGAAAGCCTGCGAAATGGCGTTTACCGGTGACATGCTGAGCGCGGGCGAAGCGTTTGCCTGCGGCCTGGTCTCGAAAGTCGTGCCCGACGCCGATCTCATTGCCGAGGCACGCAAGCTGGCGGCGCGCATCGCGGCCAATCCCCCGCATGCGGTGCGAATGACCAAGCGGCTGATCCGCGAGGGCCAGCACGTGCAGCTCGCCACTCTGCTGGAACTCTCCGCGGCGATGCAGTCGCTCGCGCATGCCACCGCCGACCACAAGGAAGCGGTGGCGGCGTTCGTCGAGAAGCGCAAGCCGGAATTCGGCGGGAACTAGGCCGGCCATGGCGCGATTGTGCGAAGGCAGGGTTGCGATCGTCACCGGCGCGGGGCGCGGCCTCGGCCGGGAACACGCACTGCTGCTCGCGGCCAACGGCGCGAAAGTGGTGGTCAACGACCTCGGCGCGAACGTGGACGGCACCGGCCGCGATGCTTCGTTCGCGGCGCAGACCGTGGCGGACATCAAAAAGGCGGGCGGCGAAGCGGTCGTCAACGGCGACGACGTCAGTTCCTGGACGGGCGCGAAGAACATGATCGACAGCGCCGTCAAAGCCTACGGCAGGCTCGACATCGTCGTGAACAACGCCGGCATCCTGCGCGACCGCATGCTCGTCAACATGAGCGAGGAAGAGTGGGACGCGGTTATCCAGGTGCACCTGAAGGGCACCTTCGCGCCATCGCGGCACGCCGCCGCCTACTGGCGCGAGCAGCACAAGGCTTCGGGCGGCCCGGTGATGGGCCGCATCATCAACACCACTTCAACCTCGGGCATCTACGGCAATGTCGGCCAATCGAACTACGGTGCGGCCAAGGCGGGCATCGCCGCCTTCACCATCATCGCCGCGCGCGAATTGAAGCGAATTGGCGTCACGGTGAACGCGGTTTCGCCGTCCGCGCAAACGCGCATGACCGAGGGCCTTAGGGTGGTGACCGATGAGCAGCGCGCGATGCGCGATCCGAAATGGGTGTCGCCCGTGATTACCTATCTGGCGAGCGAACTGGCCCAGGACATCACGGGCCGCGTGATCCAGGCTGGCGTCGGACGCATCGCCGTCTGCGAAGGCTGGCGGCGCGGCGCCGAAGCGCCTCAAGTGGCCGATCCGGCCGAGGCCGGCCGGCTGATCCGCGAAATGCTGCCGAACGTGCGAAAAAATTCGGGCATGGACGGCCTGGAACTCGACTGAGGGCGCGATGGCACTGAACTACGACCACCTGATGGGGCTGAAGCGCGAAGGCGATCGCTTCAAGTACAGCGACCGCGAGACCATGCTCTATGCGCTCGGCATCGGCATGGGCGCTGATCCGCTGGATCGAAATGAGCTGCCCTATGTGTTCGAAGCGCCGGCGCTGAAGACGGTGCCGTCGATGGCGACCGTGCTGACGCGCGTACCGCTGCTGAAGGATTGCGGCTACGACTACACCAAGGTGGTGCACGGCGAGCAGCACCTGACGCTGCACCGGCCGTTGCCGCCGGAAGGCGAACTGGTCGCCAGCGCGCGCGTCACTGCTGCCTACGACAAGGGCGCGGGCAAGGGCGCGGTGATCTACACGGAAGCGGTCGTGCGCTCGGCCGCCGACGGCAAGCCGATGTTCACGCTGGTGTCGTCGACCTTCGCGCGAGGCGATGGCGGCTTCGGTGGCCCGGCCGGATCGGGGCCGCAGCCGCATGTGGTCCCCAGCCGCTCGCCGGACGCGACGGCGACGCTGCCGACGCGCAAGGATCAGGCGCTGCTCTACCGGCTGAACGGAGATCGCAATCCGCTGCACTCGGATCCCGAACTTGCGCGCCGCGTGGGATTCCGGGCGCCGATCCTGCACGGCCTGTGCACCTACGGCGTCGCTTGCCGCGCCATTCTGCAAACGGTCGCGGCGTACGATCACACTCGCATCACGGGCTTCGACGTGCGCTTTTCTTCGCCGGTCTACCCCGGTGAGGCGATCGCCACGGACATGTGGATCGACGGCAGTGTGGTTTCGTTTCGCTGCCGCATTCCGGAGCGCGAAAACGTCGTGGTGATCAACAATGGCCGGTGTATGCTTGCCTGACTGGAGGCTGACAATGCTGATTCGAATCGCCGCAGTTCTCATTTCCGCGCTGCTTTCGGCAAGCGCGCTCGCGCAATACCCGAATAGGCCCATCACGCTGCTGGTGCCCTATGCACCGGGTCCGACCGACACGGTCGCGCGCATCATGGCGCAGGCGATGACCAAGCCGATCGGCACCACTTTCGTGGTGGAGAACCGGCCCAGCAACGGCGGCATCCTTGCCCCGGAACTGCTCACCAAGGCGAATCCGGATGGCTACACCATCCTGATCCACCACATCGGCATGGCGACCACGCCCGCGCTGTACCGGCAGCTGCGTTTCAAGCCGCTGGAGGATTTCGAGTACATCGGGCTGATTAACGAAGTGCCGATGACGCTGATCGGCCGCGCCAACCTGCCGCCCAGCAACCTGAAGGATCTACTGACCTACATCAAGGCCAACAGCGCGAAGATGAGTCTCGCCAACGCCGGCATCGGCGCGGCCTCGCACCTTTGCGGCATGCTGTTCCAGAGCGCGATCCAGGTCGATCTGCTCACGGTTCCGTACAAGGGCACCGGCCCGGCGATGAACGACCTGCTCGGCGGCCAGGTGGACTTCATGTGCGACCAGACCACCAGCACCACCGCCCAGATCAAGGCGGGCAAGGTGAAGGTCTATGGCGTGACCACGCTCAAGCGCGTGGCGTCGCTCCCCGAAGTGCCGACGCTGGACGAGCAGGGCCTGAAGGGATTCAACATCGCCATCTGGCACGGCTTTTACGCGCCCAAGGGCACGCCCAAGCCGGTGATCGACAAGCTCTCCGCGGCGTTGCAGGAAGGCTTGAAGGATCCGCTCGTGAAGACCCGCTTCAACGAACTAGGTACCGATCCCGTGGATCCGAAGCGCGGCACGCCGGAAGCGCTGCGAAGCCATTTAAAGGCGGAGATGGAAAAGTGGGCGCCAATCATCAAGGCGGCGGGCGTTTACGCCGACTAGCCTTCAGGTTCCTGAAAGAAGAAGGGGGGCTTTCGCTCCCCTTTTTATTTATGCAACGCCGTTCTTCTTGAACCAGGCCAGCATCTTTTTCCAGGCGTCCTCCGCCTGTTCCTTGCGGTAGCTCGGCCGGTAGTCGGCGTGGAAGCCGTGCGGCATGTCCGGATAGACGACGATCGGGCAGAGTTTTTCCTTGCCGAACGCCTGGAAGCCGGCTTTCAGGCGATTGATCATTTCCGGCGGAATGCCCTGGTCGGCGCCGGCGTAGAGGCCGAGCACCGGCACCTTGATCTTGTCGGTCACGTCCATCGGCGTCAGCGGCTGCGCCGGCGTGGTGCCGAGGCCGCCATACCAGGCGACGCCCGCGTCGACCTGCTTCTGGTGGGCGGTGTACATGTAGACCATGCGGCCGCCGCGGCAGTGCCCGGTGATGCCAAGCTTGGAAACGTTGGCGCGCTTCTGCTTGCGGGCCCACTCGACGCACTTGTCCAGGTCGGCGAAGGCCTGCTCGTCGGTAAGCGAGTTCGCGCCCGCCAGCACTTCCTTGATGTCAGTCATCTTCCAGAGCTCGCCGATGCGGAAGTACGGCTCGTTGGCGATGGCGAAGTAACCCGCGTTGGCGAGGCGCCGGCAGGTGTCCTTCACGTATTCATGCAGGCCCCAGATCTCGGCGACGAGGATCACCACCGGCCGCTTGCCACTGCCCTTCTTGACCGCGTAGTAGATCGGGATGTCGCCGACCTTGGCGTCGCCGCCTTCGAGGCCGTCCATCGGCGTCTTGATGACCTGGCCGAGCACCGGGTTGGCGGTGACTGCGAAGCCTGCGGCGATTGCCGCGGCGATGAAACCGCGCCGGTCGATCGGCGTTTCCGGCACCAGGCTGTTGAATTGATCGTTGGTCCAGAGACCTTGCGGGGCATCCTTCAGCATTCGGGTTTCTCCTTGGGTGATGTCGGTATTAACGTTCCAGCGCGGGCTTCTATTCCTTGACCGCGGTCAATTGGGATGGCAGCTTGCCGTTTGGACGCAGCGCAGCACGCTCGGCGCGCAGCGTTTTCAGCAAATCCCGCTTGCCGGTTCTCCTGGCCGAATCCATGAGGATCAGCGTGAACAAGTCGCGTTGCGCGTGGCTGCCGCCGATCTGCCGCAGCTTCCCGCGTACCGGCTCCAGCGACGCCACCGCTCGCGCGTAGTCCTTGCCGCGCCAGGCGACGGCGCCTTCGCAGAGCGCGCGCCCGGCCGCCGCGTGCACGCGCGCCGTCGTACCGTGTACTTCCAGCGGCGGCACCGAGCCCAGCGCGAGCGCGTAGTGCGCGTCCACGAACGCCATTACCGAGCCGCCCGCTTGTTCACGCACGACTTTCGCCGCCGCCTCCCAGCGCCCGCCGACGTCGACACCGGCAATCTCCAGGCGCGCGAGCATGGAAATGTCGTTGCACAGGCTGAGGTTCTCGCTGGAGCCGTCGCTCCAGATGCGCGCGTCGTAGAGCTTGAGCGCTTCTTCGGGCCGGCCGGCGCTCCAGTGCATCAGCGCGAGATGCCACCAGAGATGGAACCGGAAGAAATTGACCGTGTCCCAGTGCGGCGCGAGCGTCTCGATCCAGGTCGCGCCCTCGGCCGCGCGGTCCTGCATCTCCATCACGTGCGCCACCGCGTGCACCGCCCAGGGATCCGCGGGATTGATTTCGGTCGCGCGCCGCCCGGCGCGCTCGGCCGACGCATAGTCGCCCGATTCCTCCAGCCCGAAGGCGTGCAGCGCGAGCAGGTGGCCGTAGCCAGGCGTGCTTTCGTCCCAGGCCTTGAGCGCGCGCGCCGGGCCGTCGCGCACGTTGGCCGCGTCGCCCATGTAGAAGTAAAGATAGTTAGAGAGCTTGAGGGCGAGGAAATCGCGCGGGTACTCGGCGAGAATGCCGTCGAGGATTTCGCAGGTTCGTTCGAGTTCGCCGCTGCACCACGCGCCCAGAGCGGCGACGTGGGCCTTCTCTCGCGTATTGGTTTTTATTTTTGAAACAGAATCAAAAACAGTTCTCGCCTTCGCCGCCAGCGCCGGCAGACCCATCAAATGCATGAAGTAGCCCTGCAGGCAGATAGCCATCGGCATCGCCGGATCGGCCTGCAGCGCGCGCTTGAGGGGAACCCCGGGTTCTCGCGAAAAACCGACGTAGGCCCAGAC
>JANXUV010000241.1 GCA_025356085.1 Betaproteobacteria bacterium | reverse complement strand
GGGCTCTGTACTCGCGCGACCCCGAATGGCGCAGTGAAGCCTTTCTGCTGGTCGAATTCTCCAACCTGCTGGCGACCTATGTGCGCGCCGACGCCCTCGACTCGAAGGCCGCGCAGAGCCTGCTCGCGAAGGCGGAGCAGACGCTCGCCGGCACCCTGGCCTTGCCGCATGCGCCGGCCCTCTCGCTCGCCATCGAGCTGGGTGTCTCTGCTTACGATGCCCGCTTTCTCGCTGTGGCGCGCCGCCTGGACCGCAAGCTCGTGACAGAAGATGCGAAGTTGCGCCGCGCCGCGCCCGCGCTGACGCAAACGATCGAGCAGGCTCTCGCGAGGTGAAAAAGTCGTCGCCGCTTTTTTCTAGGCGGCCAGGAACTGTTCTTCAGGAACCGCCATCACGGCGGCGGCGCCCTGGGTCACGGTGGCGGCAAGGCCCGGGGCCTGCGACAGCACGTGGTCGGCGAAAAAGCGCGCGGTGATGATCTTGGTTTCGTAGAAGCCCTTTTCGCCTTCGTTCGCGGCGATTTTCTTTTCGGCGATCAGGGCGGCGCGCGCCAGTTGCCATCCTCCGGCGGTGATCCCCATCAGCTCCAGGAACGGCACCGCACCGGCAAACGCAGCGTTCGGGTCCTTGCTGGCGGCGCCGAGGATGAATTCGACGCTTTCGGAAACGGCCTGCGCCGCGGCGGCAAGGCGGCTGCGCAAAGCCTGGATATCGGCGTTTTTGGATTTTGAAAGTTCTTGATCGAAACTCTTCAAAACAGCAAGCCAGCCCTTCACCGTGACGCCGCCTTCGCGCGCGATCTTGCGCCCGACCAGATCGGCGGCCTGAATGCCGGTGGTGCCTTCATAGATGGTGGTGATGCGCGCATCGCGAAGGTGCTGCGCGGCGCCGGTTTCCTCAATGAAGCCCATGCCGCCGTGGATCTGCACCCCCAGCGACGCGACCTCGATGCCGGTCTCGGTACTCCAGCCCTTTACGACGGGAATCATCAAATCAACGAAAGCCTGCTGGCGTTGATCTTTCGTTTTTTTAGCAACATCCATTGAGGCAGCGACAACATAGGCCAGCGCCCGCGCCGCTTCTGTCTGCGACTTCATCAGCATCAGCATCCGGCGCACGTCCGGATGGCGGATGATTGGCACCGTCTTGCCGCCCTGCACCAGGTCCTTGCCCTGCAACCGTTCCTTGGCGTAGGCCAGCGCGCGCTGGAATGCGCGCTCGGCGATCGAGACACCCTCCAGCCCGACGCTGAAGCGCGCGGCATTCATCATCACGAACATGTAGGAGAGGCCTTTGTTGACCTCGCCCACCATGTAGCCGATCGCATCCTCGAACACCATCACCGCGGTCGGGCTGGCGTGGATGCCGAGCTTGTGTTCGATGGAGGCGCATTTGGCCGTATTGCGCTCCCCCGGCGTGCCGTCCGCCTTGGGCAGGAACTTCGGCACCACGAACAACGAGATGCCCTTCACGCCTTCGGGCGCATCAGGAACGCGAGCAAGAACCAGGTGCACGATGTTCTCCGCCATGTCGTGCTCGCCGTAGGTGATGAAAATCTTCTGGCCCGTAATAAGGTAGTGGTCGCCAGCTGGTTTTGCTCTTGTTTTTACTAAAGCCAAATCAGAACCCGCCTGGGGCTCCGTGAGGTTCATGGTGCCGGTCCAGCGGCCGGCCACCATCTTTTCCAGGTAGGTCTTCTTCAGCGCGTCCGACCCGCAGAGGATTAGCGCGTGGATCGCGCCCTGGGTTAGCAGCGGGCAGAGCGAGAACGACATATTGGCCGAGGTCAGCATCTCCTCGACCGCGGTGGCCACCAGCTTGGGCAACCCCTGGCCGCCGTACTCCGCCTCGAACGGCAACGCGGGCCAGCCAGCCTCGGAATATTGCTTGTAGGCGTCCTTGAAACCCTTGGGGGTGGCGACCTTGCCGTCCTTCCAGTTCGAGCCTTCCTGGTCACCAGAATAATTAATGGGGTCAAGGACTTCCGACGCGAACTTCGAGGCTTCTTCGAGGATCGCATCCACCGTATCCGGGGTCGATTCCTCGTACCCGGGCAGCTTCGCCACCTCCCCCAACCCTGCCAATTCGTTCAGGACGAACCGCATGTCTTTCAGGGGGGCGACGTAGTTGCTCATTTCTTCAGTTCCTCCACCAATTCCGGGACCAGTTTGAACAGGTCGCCGACCACACCGTAGTCCGCCACCTGGAAGATCGGCGCTTCCTCGTCCTTGTTGATTGCCACGATGACGCGGCTGTCCTTCATGCCCGCCAGGTGCTGGATGGCGCCCGAAATGCCGATCGCCACGTACAGTTCGGGCGCGACGATCTTGCCGGTCTGCCCCACCTGCCAGTCGTTCGGCACGAAGCCGGCGTCCACCGCGGCGCGCGAAGCGCCCATGGCGGCGTTCAGTTTGTCGGCGAGCGGTTCAAGGATCTTGAAGTTCTCGCCCGACCCCATGCCGCGCCCGCCGGACACGACGACGCGCGCGGAGGTGAGCTCCGGGCGCTCCGATTTCTGAACCTCCCTGCCAACAAACGTGGATAGACCGCTGTCGCCTGGAGATTGAACTACCTCAATGGAAGCAGTTCCTCCCGTGGAAGCGACAGCATCAAACCCGGTCATCCTCACGGTAATGACCTTGATCGGATCCTTCGACTTCACCGTCGCCAGCGCGTTGCCGGCGTAGATCGGCCGCACGAAGGTGTCGGGTGACTCCACCGAGATGATTTCCGAGATCTGCTGGCAATCCAGCAGCGCCGCGGCGCGCGGCAGGATGTTCTTGCCGCTGGAAGTCGCGGGCGCGAGGATGTGGCTGTAGCCCTTGGCGAGCGCTACGAGCAATGCCGCCACGTTCTCGGCAAGCTCGTCGCCCAGTTGCGCGCCCTCGGCGTGCAACACCTTGGCGACACCCGCTACCGCTGCAGCCGCCTTGGCCGCGTCGCCGCAACCGTTGCCTGCCACCAGCACGTGGATCTCGCCGCCGATCTTCTGCGCGGCGGCAACGGTGTTGAGCGTGGACTTGCGGATGTGTTTGCCGTCGTGATCGGCAAGGACGAGGACAGCCATCAGATCACCTTCGCTTCGTTGCGCAGCTTGTCGACCAGCGCCTTCGGGTCGGGCACCTTCACGCCCGCCTTGCGCTTGGGCGGCTCGGAAACCTTCAGCGTCTGCAGGCGCGGCGCCACGTCCACGCCCAGCGCCTCCGGCTTCAGCGTCTCCATCGTTTTCTTCTTCGCCTTCATGATGTTCGGCAGCGTGACGTAGCGCGGCTCGTTCAGGCGAAGGTCGGTGGTGACGATCGCCGGCAGCTTGATGGAGATGGTCTCCAGGCCGCCATCGACCTCGCGCGTCACCTGCGCCTTGCCGTCGGCAATCACCACTTTCGAGGCAAAGGTGGCCTGGGACCAGCCCAGCAGCGCGGCCAGCATCTGGCCGGTCTGGTTCGAGTCGTCGTCGATGGCCTGCTTGCCGAGGATCACCAGTTGCGGGGACTCCTTCTGGCAGACCGCTTTCAGAAGTTTCGCAACGGCGAGCGGTTGCAACTCCTCATTGGTTTCCACCAGCACCGCCCGGTCCGCGCCGATGGCGAGCGCCGTGCGCAGGGTTTCCTGGCAGGCCTGCGGGCCGCAGGATACGGCGATGATTTCGGTGACCACGCCGGCTTCCTTCAGCCGCACCGCCTCCTCCACCGCGATTTCGTCGAAGGGGTTCATCGACATCTTCACGTTGGCGGTCTCCACGCCGGTGCCGTCGGCTTTCACTCGCACCTTGACGTTGTAATCGATGACGCGCTTGACGCTGACCAGGACTTTCATCGCATTGAAACCGGGGGTTGGAAGAGCGGCGGATTATAGCGCGGCGTGCGACAATTTCGCCGCCAGGAGGCGCCGCCCATGACCGACCTTTCGCACGCCAAATCAGTTTCACTGAAGAGCAAAGTCAGCCCGCAGGAATGGGCCATGCGCGTGGATGTCGCTGCCTGCTACCGGCTGGTCGCCCTCTTCGGCATGAACGACCTGGTCTACAACCACATCTCCGGCCGCGTGCCGGGCGAGGAAGGCCACTTCCTCATCAACCCCTACGGCTACGCCTACGAGGAAGTCACCGCCTCCAGCCTCGTGAAAATCGACTTCGACGGCAAGCTGGTGCTCGATTCCGGCACGGGCTACGGCATCAACCAGGCCGGCTTCGTCATCCACAGCGCGGTTCACAAGGCTCGTCACGACGTGGACTGCGTGATCCACACCCACTCGCCCGCCGGCATGGCGGTGTCGGCGCTGAAATGCGGCCTGCTGCCGCTGACGCAGAACGCCATGTTCTTCGGCCAGCTCGGCTATCACGACTACGAAGGCCCGGCGATCGACCTCGACGAGCAGAAGCGCCTGGTGCGCGACCTCGGCGACGGCGCCGCGATGATCCTGCGCAACCACGGCCTGCTGACCGCGGGCAAGACCGTGTGCGACGCCTTCGTGACCATGCATTGGCTGGAAAAAGCCTGCCAGGCGCAAGTCATGGCAATGGCCTGCAACACCGAACTGAATCACCCAACGCCGGAAACCGTGCGCGTCACCAACGACCGCTACAAACCCGGCCAGCGCCGCAACATCACCGAACTCGAGTGGCCGGCGATGCTGCGCATGCTCGACCGGCGCGATCCGTCGTTCCGCGAATAAGCCGCCCTACTTCTTGACCAGCGCGCAGCTGCTCTTGGCGAGTGGCAGGAAAGCGTCGTCCGCTGGGATCGTGGCCTTCAGTTTGTAGTAGTCCCAGGGGTACTTCGACTCCGAGGGCTTCTTCACCTCGAAGACGTACATCTCCTTCACCATGCGGCCGTCTTCGCGGATGCGGCCATTCTTCGCGAAGAAATCGTTGATCGGCATTTTCTTCATCTGCGCCATCACCGTGGCGGTGTCGTCCGTGCCGGCGGCCTGCACGGCCTTCAGGTAGTGCGTGACGCTTGAATAGAGGCCGGCCTGCACCATGTTCGGCATCTTCTTCATTTTCTCGAAGAAGCGCTTCGCCCAGGCGCGGGTTTCGTCGTTGAGATCCCAGTAGTAGGCCTCTGTGAGCAGCATGCCCTGCGTGGTGTTGAGCGTCAGGCTGTGGATGTCGTTGATGAACACCAGCAGGCCGGCGAGGCTCTGGGTCTTGGTAATGCCGAACTCGTTCGCCGCCTTGATGGAATTGATGGTGTCGCCGCCGGCATTCGCCAGGCCGATGATCTTCGCCTTCGAGTTCTGCGCCTGCAGCAGGAACGAGGAGAAGTCCTGCGTGTTGAGCGGGTGCCGCACCGAGCCGAGAATCTTGCCGCCGCCGGCACGCACCACGTCGCTGACGTCCTTCTCGAGCGAATGGCCGAACGCGTAGTCGGCGGTCAGGAAGAACCAGGTGTCGCCCCCGGTTTTCAGCACGCCGCGCCCGGTGCCCGCGGCCAGCGCGTAGGTGTCGTACGTGTAGTGCACGCTGACCGCCGTGCAGTTTTCATTGGTCAGCCGGTTGGTCGCCGGTCCGCTGAACATGATGATACGGTTCTTCGCCTTGGCGACTTCCAGCGCGGCCAGCGCGGTGGCCGACGCGGCGACATCGCCGATCATGTCCACGTTCTGGGTATCGAACCACTCGCGCGCCTTGGCGCCGGCGACGTCGGCCTTGTTCTGGTGGTCGGCGAAGATGACCTCGATCGGCACGCCATGCACCTTGCCGCCGAAATCCTCGACTGCCATGCGCGCCGCGGTCACCGAACCCTCGCCCGTGATGTCGGCGTACAGGCTCGCCATGTCGAGCAGCAGGCCGATCCTGACGACGTTGTCGGAGAATTTCCCCGGCGCCGGTTTGGTCTGCGCCCGGGCCTGAACGGCAGCCAGCGCGAAGGACAACAGGACGAACAGCAGTCTGGTTTTCATGGCGATCCTCCCTGGTTCACTTTATCATGCGCCCCATGCTCAAAGACAAAGTGGTAATCGTTACGGGGGCCGGCGGCGGCATCGGGCGCGATTTCGCGCTCGCCATGGCGGCGCGCGGCGCGAAATTGGTGGTCAACGACATCGGCGCGTCGGTGTCAGGCGAAGGCAAGGATGCCGGCCCGGCGCAGAAAGTCGTCGCTGAAATCAAGGCCCAGGGCGGCACGGCGGTGGCGAACACCGACAGCGTCGCCGACTGGGACGCCGCCAACCGCATCGTCAAGACTGCAATCGACTCTTTCGGAAAAATCGACGTGGTGGTCAACAACGCCGGCATCCTGCGCGACCGCTTCTTCTTCAATATGTCGGTCGAGGAATGGAAAGCGGTGATCGACGTGCACCTGAACGGCACCTTCTACGTCTCCCGCGCGGCGGCGCCCTATTTCAAAAGCCAGGCCTCGGGCCGCTACATCAACATGACCTCGACTTCCGGCCTGATCGGCAATTTCGGCCAGGCCAACTACGCGGCGGCCAAGCTCGGCATCGCCGCGTTATCAAAATCCATGGCGCTCGACATGGCGAAGTTCAAGGTCACCTCGAACTGCATCGCCCCGTTCGCCTGGAGCCGCATGATCGGCACCATTCCCGCGGAAACTCCCGAACAGCAGGCGCGCCTCGACAAGATCAAGCGCATGGAAACCTCCAAAATCGCACCTATCGCCGTCTACCTCGCCAGCGACGCCTCCCAGGACGTCACCGGCCAGATTTTCGCGGTGCGCGCCAATGAAATATTCCTCATGTCGCAAAACCGCCCGATCCGCTCGGTGCACCGCGCCGAAGGCTGGACGCCGGAAACCATCGCGGAACAGGCGATGCCCGCAATGCGTGCGCAGTTCTACGCGCTGGACCGTTCGCAGGATGTTTTCTCCTGGGACCCCATCTGATTTCCGCCTGATCTGAGCTAAGCTATCGGCGGGGGAAAGTCTCTTGGATCAGAAGCAGTTCGGCCGTTACGTCATCGTCTCGGAGCTCGGCCGCGGCGCGATGGGTGCCGTGCACCGGGCCGTGGATCCGCTCATCGAGCGGGACGTGGCGATAAAAACCCTGCTCCCCAATCTGCCGCCCGAGATCCTGGTCGAAGTGCGCGAGCGCTTCCTGCGCGAAGCACGCTCGGCCGGCCGCCTGAACCATCCCAACATCGTCACCGTCTACGACGTGGGCGAGCAGGACGGCGTCGCCTACATCGCGATGGAACTGCTCGAGGGCCAGTCGCTGCAGCAGATCCTGCGCGAAACACCGCGCCTGCCGATGGCGACCATCGCCGATCTGGTGGCGCAGGTGGCCGACGGCCTCGACCTCGCGCAGCGTTTCACGATCACCCACCGCGACATCAAGCCCGCCAACATCATGGTCTCGGCGGACTGGCGCGCGAAGGTGACCGACTTCGGCGTCGCGCACGTGGCCTCCTCATCGATGACACAGACCGGCTCGGCGCTGGGCTCGCCCAAGTACATGTCGCCGGAGGCGGTGACCGGGCAGCCGGTGGATCCGCGCTCCGACATCTTTTCGCTCGGCGTGGTGCTCTACGAGATGCTGGTGCGCCGCACGCCTTTCGAACGCACCGGCGACAACACGGTGTTCGCGGTCATGCACCGCATTGCCGGCGAACCGCATGTCCCGGTGACGCAGATCGATCCGCGGATTGCGGGGTTTTTCGACGCCATTCTCGATCGCGCGCTCGCCAAGTCCCCCGACAAGCGCTACCAGCGCGCGGGCGACATGGCGAACGACCTTCGAAAATTCCAACCGGATGCCGGCGCGGCACCTGCGAAGCCCATGCAGTCTGCGAAGCCGATGCAGCCAGTGAAGCCGGCGACATCGGATCCGGCCGCCACCACGCTGATCGATGACCTGGACGTTTTCGCCAAAGGATTCGAAAATTACCAGCAGGAGACCCTGCGCGCGGAAGCCGCGGAGCGCCAGCGCAAGGACGAAGAAATCCAGCGTTGGGCGGAGGCCGAGGAAAAGCGCCGCCAGGCCTTCGACCGCGAGCGCGAATCCAAGGCCGGCATCACCCAGGCCGGTACCCGGCGCAGCGCCGCGATGGACCTGCTCAAGCAGAAAGTGGCGGATCGCACCGCCAATGTCTCATCAGACCAGACCCGCCGGATCGAAGCCATCGCGCGTATCGACGAGCGCCTGCGCGCCGCCTTCCGCTATCTCTCCGAATTCGCCACGGTGCTGAACGAAGCGCACCCGGTGTCGGAGGGCAAGCAGGGCGTGATGTTCTTCGGCGACCGCGCCGGCATGGTCCTCAGCGAAGGCTTCACCGACATGCGCACACGCGACGTGCACGGCAAATCCTGCGCCGACCACGTGACTTTCAAGTATCGCGTGCGTTTTCCGAAGCCCGAGAGACTCGAAATCGCCGGACAGGAGGCGCAGCGGATTCAGGAGCGCCTCAAGTCGCTTGGCATCCAGTACGAAATCTCCGGCAAAAAAGACGCCAAAGGCGAGTACACGCAGGCCACCTTCCTCCTGACCGGCCCCTTCCCCTGCCAGGCCGTGCTGCGCGCCGATTACGACGAGCCCGGTTTCGGCATCGAATTGCTGAACGTGCGCCATCAAGGCCCGGCCAAGCTGCGCCTCGCGCCCGAGGAACTGAACGACGGCGTGCTGGATGAATTCGGCACCTGGTTGCTCGGCGCCGACGAAGCTTTCGAGAGATTCCTGAAGAGGCGAGGATGAAGATTGCGACGGCGGTGGTTTGTTTTTTCATTTCGAATGCCTGTCTTGCGCAGGGTTTTCCTTCCAAACCGCTCAAATTCATCGTTCCCTTCCCGCCGGGTGGCTCCACTGACGGCTTCTCGCGGCCGCTCGCGGCCAAGCTTTCGGATCTGCTCAAGCAGCCGGTGGTCGTCGAGAACGTCGGCGGCGCCGGCGCTTCCATCGGCAGCGACCGGATCGCGAAATCGGCTCCCGACGGCTACACCATCGGCCTGGCGACCACCGGCAGCCACGCCATCAACCCGCACATCTACGGCGCCAGGCTGCCGCATGACACGGTCAAGGACTTCACGCACATCACGCTGGCGGTGTCCTACGTCAACGTGCTGGTGGTGAATCCGAACGTGCCGGTCAAATCGGTCGCCGAACTCATCGACTATGCCAAGGCCAACCCGGGCAAGGTGAGCTTCGGTTCGGCCGGCAACGGATCGTCCAACCACCTGTCCGGCGAATTGCTCAAGGTGCTGAGCAAGGCGCCGATGGAGCACGTCCCCTACAAAGGCTCGGGCCCGGCGATGACCGACGTGATCGCCGGCAACCTGACTTTCATGTTCGACGTGCTCATCACCAGCATCCCGCAGATGCGCGGCGGGCGCGTGCGCGCCCTCGCGGTGACGAGCGCAAAGCGCTCGCCCTACGTGCCCGAAGTCCCGACGATGGCTGAGTCGGGCATGGCGGGCTATGCCGAAGCCGGCAGCGACCTCTGGTTCGGCATCGTCGGGCCGGGCGGCATCCCGAAGCCGATCGTGACGAAGCTGAACGAGAAGCTGATCGAAGCGCTGCGCGCGCCCGACATGCGCGAGCGGATCCGCATCCAGGCCTTCGACCTCTGGACCAGCACGCCGGAAGAATTCACCAGGGTCGTCGCCGCGGATCGCGCCAAGTGGGGCAAGATCGTCAGCGCAGCCGGCGCGAGAGTCGACTGATGTCCGTACGCTCGCCGCAGGGCGTGCCCGATTCCCGCGGCCTGAACCTGTTCGAGGCTGACCCGTCCTATCGCGGCCTGCTCGACCTGCATCTGGGCTCTGCCCTGAGTTCACACCTGCTGCCGCACTTCACGCAACTGGGCGCAATGGCAGGCGCGGAACTCGACGAACTTGCTCTCCAGGCCGATAAAAATGCTCCTGTTCTTCAAGAACAGAACATTCAAAAGCATTCCTCTTACAAGAAGCTCGAAGAGGTCGCCTTTGGCAAGTATGGTCTCGCCGCCATGTCGCACCGCGGTGGCGTACTGGGCTGGCCCGAGCCGCTGCCACCGGCGGCCAAATACGCGCTGACCTACCTCTACGTGCAGGCCGAGTTCGGCGTCTGCTGCCCGCTGTCGATGACCGACGCGCTGACGCGCACCATCCGCAAGTTCGCCGACCCTGCCCTGGTCGCGCGCTACCTGCCCGCACTCACCTCGCAGGACATGGACACGCTGATTCAGGGCGCGATGTTCATGACGGAGCAGCAAGCGGGCTCGGATGTCGGTGGGGTTAAAACCATCGCAAAAATGCAAGGCGGCGATTGGCGTCTTTACGGCGACAAGTGGTTCTGCTCCAATGCCGATGCCGGCCTCGCACTGGTGCTCGCGCGCCCGGAAGACTCGCCCGCCGGCACCGCCGGCCTGTCGCTGTTCCTGCTGCCGCGCACGCTGCCCGACGGATCGGCCAACCGCTACAGCATCCAAAGGCTGAAGGAGAAACTCGGTACCCGCGGCATGCCGAGCGGCGAGATCAAGCTGGAAGGCGCGCTCGCGTACCTCGTCGGCGACGCGCTGCAGGGTTTCAAGCAGATGGCCGACATGATCAACATGTCGCGCCTCTCGAACGGCATGCGCGCCGCCGGAATGATGAGGCGCGCACTCACCGAAGCCCTGTTCGTGGCAAGAAACAGGGAAGCTTTCGGGAAAAAACTGATTGAGCTGCCGCTCATGCGGCGGCAACTGCTGAAACTCATGCTGCCCGCGGAGGCGGCGCGCTCGTTCCTGTTTTTTACCGCCACCGAACTTTCTAAAGCAGATAGCGGAGATGAAGACGCCCGGCGCCGTGTGCGCCTCATGACTCCCCTCATCAAGTTCCGCGCCTGCCGCGACGCGCGCAAGGTCACCGGTGACGCCATGGAAGTGCGTGGTGGCGTCGGCTATACCGAGGAATGGTCCGATCCACGGCTGGTCCGCGACGCGCATCTCGGTTCGATCTGGGAAGGCACCTCCAATATCGTCGCGCTCGACGTGCTGCGCGCGATCCGGCGCGAACATTGCCTGGAAGCGCTGCTGCCGGTTCTCAACGAACGCATCGAACGCGCGCCACGCCTGCTGGCCGGACGCCTGGCCGCCTCGCTCGACAAGGCCGCCGAGTTTGCCCACGAAACCGCCAGCACGCAGAACGAAGCCCATGCCCGTCAGGCGGCGACCGGCCTCTACTACGCCTGCGCCGCCGCGCTGCTTGCCGGCGAAGGCACGCGCCTGGGCGAAAGTGGAGATGCGCGCCGTCACCTCATCGCCTTTCTCGCCTATGTGCACCGCCTCGCGCCGCGCGATCCATTGCGGCGCGTAACCACCGGCTCCGAAGCCGAACTGGCCGAAGCGCTGCTGCCTGAAACACCTCTTGCGCCCGATGCCGTCGAGCGTATGCTGAAGCGCCTTGCCTGAGGGACGCCGATGATTCGTTTTTTGGTTTTGTTTTTCATCGCCTTTTCGGTCCAGGCGCAGGGGGACTACCCATCCAAACCCGTCCGGCTCATCGTGCAGTTCACGCCGGGTACGTCTACCGACATCATCGGGCGCCTGATCGCCCAGAAACTCATCGAGGCCTGGGGCCAGCCGGTGATCGTCGACAACCGCCCCGGCGCGGGCGCGGTCATCGGCACCGAAGCCGCTGCGAAAGCGCCGGCCGACGGTTACACGATGGTAATGGCGGTCTCCAGCGCCTTCGGCATTAACCCGGGACTGGTGCCGAACCTGCCCTACGACGTGATGCGCGACTTCGCGCTGATCACCAACATCGTCTTCACGCCGCAAACGCTGCTGGTGCCCGCCAATTCGCCCGTCAAGTCGGTGAAGGAGCTGGTGGCGCTCGCCAAGGCGAAGCCCG
>JANXUV010000174.1 GCA_025356085.1 Betaproteobacteria bacterium | reverse complement strand
ATCACGGGCTGATCTCGAAGCTTTCAGGAGCTTTACCCTCGCACCACCTGTGCCACATGGTGCGCAACGCGAGCTCCAGCCACCGGGCCGCTGCCTGCCTCTGGCACAGTGGCGAGGCAAGGACCTGCGAACGAAGTCTGGCGCGAAGCGCAGCCAATTCGGGCAGTCGCTGCGACCACCAAACCGCCCGTGCCACAAACGCGTCCTCGGATTCAGCGATGAATTCTGGCAGGTCGATGCCGGAATTAATCATAACGCCCAGGCGGGAGGACAGGGTCTTGCCGGCCAGCGTCAACACCGGAACCCCCATCCAGGCAGCATGGCATGAGGTCGCACCACCGGCAAAGGGAAAAGTATCCAGGATCAGGTCCACCTGGTGATGCAAGGCCAGATACTCTGTCATTCCGACACGGGGATGGAAGACAAGCCGCCCCGCATCGACACCATTGCGGGCAAATTGCTCTGTGAGGTTTGCCTTCCGGGAAGCGTCGGACAAGCCCCCCAGCAGCATCCGCGAACCCGGCACAGCGTTCAGTACCCGGCTCCATAAAGCCACCACGCCCTGCGTCAGCTTGTCGCTGCGGTTGAAGCTGCCAAAGGTAAGCGCGCCGCTTTGCAACGCGGGCAAGCCGTTAACCGCGGGCGCCGGGTCCAAAGGTTGGAAACTGGCCCCAGTCGGCAACCGGACGATCTTCTCGGTGAACAGAGCATCGAGCAACCCCGGCGGCGCGCTGAACCGATCGGCCAGGAAATAATCCATTGCCTTCAGGCCCGTCGTGTTGGGATTGCCGATCCAGCAGCTCACCTGGATCGGCGCCGGCTTGCGTGCAAAGGCGAGCAGGCGGTTGTCCCCCGTATGGCCCGACAAATCGAACAGGATGTCGATACCGTCTTCGCGAATCTGGCCGGCCAGTTCCTCGTCGCTCATGCCGACGGCTTCGCGCCACTGGTGAGCCAACCCTTTGAGCCGCAGCGTGACTTCGTCCTGCAAACGATGGTTGGAATAGGCCCAGATTTCCACCTGCTTCGAGGCAAGTGCCGTCCACAGCGGCTCGATAAAACTCGACGCCGGGTGAGCGCGCAAATCCGCCGATACAAAACCCACCCGAAGCCTGCGGCCGGGATCCGGCAAGTTACGGTGCCGCGGCCATCGACCATGGAAGGGGGCTTCAAAGCGATCACTAAACGCACGATGCTCGGCAAACACCTCTTCAGAGCTTACCCCTGGGTCATGTGAGAGGTGGAACAGGAGGTTACTGTGCCCCACCATAAAATCCGGATTGATCGAAAGGGCCCGGCGAAGAGCAGCAACAGCTTCATCAATCCGCCCCATCTGTGCCAGCGCCTTGCCCAGATTGCTGCGCGCCTCGGCATAGTCTGGCATGAGCGCCAGCGCCTGGAGACAGCTGTGCTCGGCTTCCTGCAGCCGTCCGAGATCCATCAGCGTAACAGCGAGGTTGCTATGCGCCTCTGGATAGCCTGGCCGCAGTGCCAACGCCGCGCGAAAACTTCTCTCCGCTTCCTGCAGCCGGCCAAGAGCCATCAGCGCAGCTCCCAGGCCAAGGTGCGCTTCAGACAAGTCGGGTCTGATGATCAGCGCCTTGCGGAAGCATCGCTCCGCCTCCTCTGGCTGTCTGAGCTCCCTCAGCACATTGCCGCGGTTATAGTGCGCCTCGGCAAAATCCGGTTTGAGCACCGTCGCCTGCCGCCAGCTGCGCTCCGCTTCCATCGGCCGCCCGAGATCCATCAGCGCAACGGCAAGGTTGTTATGCGCCTCTGGATAATCGGGCCGCGCCGACAACGCCGCGCGATGATGTCGTTCTGCCTCCCCGGCTCGCCCTGCACCGCGGCAGATCTCTCCAAGAACGGTGAGATACACGGGATTCTCCGGTTCCGCCCGCAACACCTCGCGGCAAAGCCGTTCCGCTTCCGGCAATCGCCCTGCATGGTAATGCTCCAGGGCAGCGCTCATCGCCTGAGATATCGTCATATCCGAACGAGAATATCAAGAGCGGCGTCGGCACGCCGAAGGCGGCGGTACTGTAATTTTTCATGATTCCAAGTATCCTTGGATCGCTCGGCAGTGGCGGCAAATCTCATCAACACATTGAATATCTTATATCGAATCCAATCATGTTCTGGAAGCATCCAATACCTCCAGAACCAGCATTTGAGAAAACTCCAGGAACCGGGCAATCGAAGATGAAGCACTACCACTTCAATTTCGGTGTGTCGGATCAATTCGGCTGGGGAATTTATGGATTCAATTTGGTCATGGAGGCTTATCTCCAAAAGTTATTTGTTCCCATTCCCCCTCTTTCGGGCATCAATTTTTCGATTCCGCTGGACCCGATTTCCCAGCATATATTTAACACTCTCGCATTGACATGGAAGTCTTCGCCTTCCATAAGATCCGGCGACGCTGTTTTGGTCGGCCTGGGAAATGCCGGGATACAGAGACCGGTGTCGCAGGAACAAGTGAAGCAAATCGGATTGATCTTCTTCGAGCACAATCCGATGTCTGAAGATGACGTCAAATCCCTGCGTGAATTCGATCTCGTCGTCGCCGGATCGACGTGGAATTTCAATAAATTGAAAGAGTTTGGAATTGACAGGTCGAAGCTGATCGTTCAGGGCGTGAATTCCGAGCTGTTCCGGCCGTTGCCCAAAAGAGCGATGAAAGATCGGTTCGTCGTATTTTCCGGCGGCAAGCTTGAGTACCGCAAAGGACAGGACCTGGTCGTGGCCGCCTTTGCAAGATTTGCAAAAAAACATAGAGATGCGCTTTTGATGGTGTCGTGGAACTCCCCATGGAGCGCCCAAATAGTCTCTTCCGTAAATCTATCGAAGGTTACCAAGCCAATAAGAGCCGCCCCCGATTTCTCCTCCAGCGTGGCGAATTGGATCCATGAAAACGGCATTGATTCCGGGCAGTTCATGGATCTGGGCGTGGTTCCCAACAGGTTCATGCCCGAGGTATTCCGGGAGGTGGACGTTGCGGTGTTTCCCAACCGCTGCGAGGGCGGCACCAACCTGGTCGCGATGGAGGCGCTCAGCAGCGGACTTACCTGTGTGATCTCAAGAAATACGGGGCACATGGATATTGTTCGGCCCGACAGCTGCCTTCCCTTGACCGTTCAACGCCCGGTTGCGCCCCCGGAGGATTTCCCAAATTCTGAATGGGGCGAGTCCGATGTCGATGAAATAATTTCTTATCTGGAGAGGGCTTACACGTCACCGGAAATTGTGGATCCCAATACAGCGAGAGCGTCGGTTGCCGAATATACCTGGTCAAGAGCAATCAGGACGCTTTACGATTGCATAGAATGTTGAGGCAAAAAAAATCCCGCGCCGATGTTCGCGGCGCGGGATCGTCTGGACTGTTTCTAGATCGTTAGCAGGCCTTCGGCTTGACCGCGGCTGGCAGCGATGTGGTGCAGACCCACGAACCGGCGGTAACGTCATAAAGGATTGACACGGTCTGGGCGCTTACCTTGGCACTCACGTTGGCCGCGTTGTAGGTAGCCAGCAACTGGCAACTAGTGATCGGCGGGCCTCCCGCGGCGGTGAACCCAATCGTCGCCAGGTATTTTCCGCCAGTCACCGCGCCTGCCGGTGAGCTGCAACCGGCGGTGGAGTCCTGAGAAATGGCCTCCGCGATCGGGGTCTTGAGGCCATCGAGCAGCGAAAATGCCTCGGTCGCCTGCGCCTTGGCGATGTAGTCCTGATAGGCCGGAATCGCCACCGCCGCCAGAATGCCGATGATCGCGACCACGATCATCAGTTCTATCAGCGTAAAGCCCTTCTG
>JANXUV010000209.1 GCA_025356085.1 Betaproteobacteria bacterium | reverse complement strand
CAGCTCGACCACGCCCTCCGGCCCTTTTTCCTTCGCCTGCATGTCCTTGTACTCGTCCAACAGGTGCACGTAGGCGATGCCGGTGATGCCTTCCATGCCGAGCTGGGCGTAGGTGCCCCTGGTGATCGGGATATTGTTGTCCACCTCGACGTTGATCAGGATCCGGCGCGGATCCTTCGGGTCCAGCACGATCGTCGAGACGCGGCCAACGCCCATGCCGCGGTAGCGCACCTGCGCTTCGGGATTGAGGCCCGCGACCGGACCGGTGGCGACGACCCGGTAGTCGGTGCGCGCGATCGGCGACTTGGCGAGCCACTGCGCCCAGACCACGATGCAGCCCGCGATGCCGAGCACGAACAGCCCGGTGATCAGCGCATATGCTCTGCTTTCCACTACGTGCGGCTCCCCATATTGTCAGGCCGAAGGCTCAGCTGTGCTCCAACGCACGGCGGCCCCGTTCCCCCCCGAAAAAGTTTTGCACGAACTTGTGGTCCATGGCGCGAACCACGGCGAGCGTATCGCAGGCGATTATATGCTGGTCGGCCAGTACCGCGACGCGGTCGGTGAGCTCGAACAGCGTGTCGAGGTCGTGGGTCACCATCACCACCGCGAAACGGTGGTCCTCGCGCAGTCGCTTGATCAGGCGCACGAAGCCCTCGGAGCGGTCAGGATCGAGGCCCGCGGTAGGCTCGTCCAGGATTAGCAGATCGGGCGAGAGCGCCAACGCCCGCGCCAGAGATACGCGCTTCACCATGCCTCCCGACAGGTTCGCCGGCAGCAGCTTGCCGTGGCGCGGCTCGAGCTCGACCTGGGCGAGCTTGGTGTTGACGATCGCCCGGATGTCTTCCTCCGCCAGGCCGCCGCGCTCGCGCAGCGGGAATGCGATGTTGTCGTAGACGGTGAGCGCGGAGTAGAGCGCGCCGTTCTGAAACAGCATGCCCATGCGGCGGCGCGCGTCGCGCACCTTTTTGACATTCGGGTCGTCCCACGAAACGCCGAAGACGTGAGCCCTGCCCGCCTTCGGCCGTTTCAGGCCGAGGATCACCCGCAGCAGCTGCGTCTTGCCGCTGCCCGATCCACCCACCAGCGAAAGCACTTCGTCGCGCCGCACTTTCAGATTCAGATCGCGGTGCAGGATGATGCCCGGGCCGACGGTATTGACCAGGCCCTCGATCTCGATCACGTACTTGTCCAGGTCGTCGGCCATCTCAGCCAATGTTCCTGAGCATGATCGCGAATACCGCGTCGAGGATGATCACGCCGGTGATCGCCGCCACCACCGATCGGGTGACGCCGACCGCGAGGCTGTCGGTGTTCGGCAGCACGCGCAGGCCGTAATGGCAGGCGACGAAAGCCACCGCGAAACCAAACGCGACCGACTTGCCGATGCCGATCCAGAAATTGACCACCTCTACCGCTTGCGGCAGCGCCTGCAGGAAAGCGCCGGGGGAAATGCCGAGCGTGAAGCTCGACACCAGCATCGCGCCCGCGAGCGCGGCGATGTCGGTGCAAAAGCTGACCAGCGGCAGCGCCACCGCCAGCGCCAGCACCCGAGGCAGCACCAGCCGCGAGGTGATCGAAATGCCCATCACCGACAACGCCTCCACCTCTTCGGTAACGCGCATCACGCCGAGCTGGGCGGTGATCGCCGAGCCGGAACGGCCAGCGGAGATGATGGACGCCAGCATCGGCCCGAGCTCGCGCACCACTCCGACGCCGACGATGTTGATCACCAGCAGGTCGGCGCCATAGCGCTTGAGCTGCAGCGCCGACAGGTAGGTGAGTACGATACCGACCAGAAAGCCGACCAGCATCGTCACCGGCAGCGCGGTCACGCCGGAGCGGAAGATGCCCGCGGAGAACTCGCGCATCGGAAACTCGCGCGGTCGCCGCACCATGCCGGCAACATCGAGCGCCAGCTGTCCGAGCAGGCTGATGCCGTCGCGAAGGTGCTCCGCCGCGCCCGCCGCAGCCTCGCCCGTCCAAACCACGCCGGACAGCGGATCGAAACGCTCGGGTTCTTGCGGCACCAGCAGGCCCTGGCCGACCTGATTGAGAATCTCGCGGTGTCCCTGCGACACGTCCACGCGCTGCGAGCCGCGCATCGCGCGTACCAGCCAGACCGCTCCCGCATCGTCGAGTTCGCCAACCCCGGTCAGGTCCCAGGCAATGCGGTCGGCGGGCTGCTTTTCGATTTCGACGAGATGGCGAGCGAAATCTTCGCTGCGTTCTTTCAGGCCATGGAACGTCCAGTCGCCGCTCGCACGCGCCCGCAGCGGCACCGGATCCTGCGCCAGGGTCTTGATTTCCAGCGCGGCATCGCGGCTCGGCATTCGCCGCGAGTATACTCCGCGCGCCATGCAACTCGTTGATATAGGTGCGAATCTCACGCATCCGGCCTTTCACGGCGATCTGCCGGAGGTGCTGGCGCGGGCCGTCGACGCAGGCGTCGCGCAGGTAGTGGTAACCGGTACATCCGTACAGGAAAGCACCGCTGCCCTGGCGCTTTCAAAGGCGCACGAAAGCCTCTTTTGCACCGCCGGCGTGCACCCCCATCACGCCCGCGAGTGCGACGCGACGACGATCCCCGCGCTGCGCATGCTCGCGCAGCAGCCGAAAGTGGTCGCGATCGGCGAATGCGGCCTGGACTTCAACCGAAACTACTCGCCGCACCCGGACCAGGAAAAATGGTTCGTCGCGCAAGTGGAACTCGCGATCGAATTGAAAAAGCCGCTTTTTCTGCATTCACGGGATGCATTTCCACGTTTTCCGGAGATATTGAAGCAATACGAACTGCCCAGATCCGTCGCGCACTGCTTTACCGGCGAAAAATCTGAACTGCGTGCGTACCTGGACCTCGGCCTGTACATCGGCATCACGGGCTGGATCTGCGACGAGCGGCGAGGCGCGCATTTGCTGCAACTCGTGAAGGAAGTCCCCAGCGACAGGCTCATGCTGGAGACGGATTCGCCGTACCTGACGCCACGCACGATGCGCCCGCAGCCCAAAGCGCGCCGCAACGAGCCGGCCTTCCTGCCGCACGTGCTGAAGACAGTGGCGCACGCCGTAGGCAAGCCGCCCGGGCGGGTGGCAGAGGAAACCACGCGCAACGCGAGAACCTTCTTCGGCCTGCCATGAATGTCGTTCAATTCCTGCTTCAGAGCGCGCGGCGCCTACCCGGCAGGCCCGCGATAGCGGTGGGAGAAAAGGTCGTGCATTCGTATGGAAGCCTGGCCCTTCGAGTTTCCCGGCTGGCGAGCGGTCTGACTTCAAAATTCAACCTGCAAGCAGGCGACCGCGTGGCGTTCGCGATGAAGAATTGCCCGCAATACTGGGAGCTTCTCTTCGCCTGCTGGCATGCCGGCCTCGCGGCGGTGCCGATGAACGCCAAGCTGCACGCGAAGGAGTTCGAGTACATCGTCGGCGATTCCGGCGCCAAGGCCTGTTTCTTCGATTCGAAGGAATTCGAGGATCTCGCAGGCGAAGCCCAGGCCCCCGCGGAAACGAAACCCGGCGACCTCGCCTGGCTGTTTTATACCAGCGGCACCACCGGCGTGCCGAAGGGCGCGATGCTCACGCACCGCAACCTCCTCTTTGCGACGCAGGCATATTTCGCCGACATCGACAAGCTGGGGCCGGGCGACGCGATCCTGCACCCGGCGCCGCTGTCGCACGGCTCGGGGCTCTACGGGCTGCCGCATTTCGCCGCCGGCGCCGTGAACGTGATCCCGGAAAGCGGCGGCTTCGACGCGGAGGAAATCTTCGGCCTGCTGGAGCGCTGGCCGAACGCGTCGTTTTTCGCCGCGCCCACCATGATCGTGCGGCTGCTGGCGAGCCCGGCGGCGCTCACGCCGCAAACCCTGAAGACCGTCACCTACGGCGGCGCGCCGATGTACGTCGCCGACGCGCTGCGCGCCATCGATCTCTTCGGACCGCGCCTGTACCAGCTCTACGGGCAGGGCGAGAGCCCGATGACGATTACCGGCCTGCCCCAGGAATTCCATAAGAACAGGATCAAGTTGGAATCCTGCGGCTACGCCCGCACCGGCGTCGAGGTGAAGGTGCTCGAGTCCGGCGAGATCGTGACGCGCTCGGACTGCGTGATGGCCGGCTACTGGAACAACCCGGAAGCCACCGCGAGCGCGCTCGCCGGCGGCTGGCTGCGCACGGGCGACATCGGCCGCTTGGACGAGCAGGGCTTCCTGACGATCCTCGACCGCTCGAAGGACATGATCATCTCGGGCGGCTCGAACATCTATCCGCGCGAGATCGAGGAGGTGCTGCTGCGCCACCCGGCGGTCGCCGAGTGCTCCGTGGTGGGGCGCGCGCACCCGGAATGGGGCGAAGAGGTTGTGGCTTTTGTTGTTCTGAAAGAAAATTTTTCCACACAAAAAGAAGAACTGGACAGTCTGTGCCTAGCCAACATTGCCCGCTTCAAGAGGCCGAAGGACTACCGCTTTGTCGCCGCGCTGCCGAAGAACAACTACGGCAAGGTGCTGAAAACAGAGTTGCGCAAGCGCCTATAATCTCCGCCTCCATGAGCCGCCGCCCCGTCATTCTGGTCGCCGACGATTCCGAGGACATCCGGAACCTGTTCGGCATCATGCTGAAGAAGAATTACGACGTGAAGTTCGCGGTCAACAGCGACGAGACGCTGGCTGGCGCCGACACCGATCCCCTGCCCGACCTGATCCTGCTCGACGTCGAGATGCCGGAACTGGACGGCTACGAAGTCTGCGCGCGCCTCAAGGCCAACCCGTCGCTCGCGCACATCCCGGTGATCTTCGTCACCGCGCGCACCGACCCGAAGGACCAGGCGCGCGGACTGATGGCGGGCGCGGTGGACTACATCACCAAGCCGATCAGCGCGCCGATCACCATGCTTCGCGTCAAGACCCAGCTTGCACTGGTGGACCAGCGCCATGCGCTGGAGGAACAGATCTCCGCCCGCACGGAGGAACTGTACGAGACGCGGCTGCAGCTGATCCAGCGCCTGGCGCGCGCCATGGAGTTCCGCGAAGGCGGCCTCACCAACCGGGTGGCGCGCGTCGGAGAATTCGTCGGCGTGCTCGCGCACTCGCTCGGGCTGAAGAGCAAGGTGGTCGAGATACTGTCGCAAGCCGCGCCGCTCTACGACATCGGCAAGATGGGCGTCGCCGAGAGCATCCTCACCAAGTCAGACTCATTGAACGACAAGGAATGGGAAGAAGTGCGCAAGCACCCGAAGATCGGCGCCGGCATCATCGGCGAGCACAAGGACCCACTGCTCCAGCAGGCGCGCGTCATGGCGCTGACGCACCACGAGCGCTGGGACGGCGCCGGCTATCCCGAAAAGCTGAAAGGCGACGCAATCCCGCTGCCCGGCCGCATCATGGCCGTCGCCGACGCCTTCGAAGCGATGACCACCACGCAGCGCCACCGCAGCCCGATCTCGTCGATGGATGCAGCGAAGAAAATCAGCGCTGAATCAGGCAAGCAGTTCGACCCGGCGGTGGTCGCCGCGTTCATGAAGTCGGTGAAGTACTTCGACGAAATCCGCAGCCGCCACAAAGACGAGCTGGCCGGCATCCACGACCTGAACTTCGCGCCCGTCAGGAAGAAGTAGGACGCAGGCGGGCAAACAGGGCCTTCAAGCCGCTGAAAATCCAGCGCAGCAACAGCACCGCCGCGACCAGCCCGGCCGCGAGCAGCGCGAGGAAAACAACCGGATGGACGACCGCCAGCCACAGGCCCGCAGGCACCAACGCGTCCTCCAGCAGCGAGGCGCCCCAGTTGCTGAAGGGTTCGGGCGACAGGTTGATGGCGCTGCGCGCGCCGGCTTTGGTGAAATGTGCGCCCGCCGCCACGGCGCCGCCCAGGATCGCGGCAGCCGCGGTCACGGCCGTCGAGTCGCCGCTGAACATCAGCGCCACCAGCGCCGCGCCGGCGGGAATCCTGATGAAGGTGTGCGCCGCGTCCCACAGGCTGTCGAGCCATGGCAGCTTGTCGGCGAAGAATTCCACCGTCAGCATGAAGCCGCTCGCGCCAAGCACCAGCGGGTGCGCGAGCACCGACAGGTAGCCTGGCAGATCAATCCATCCAGCCAGCCCGGCCAGGCCGCAGAGGAAGATCACCGCGTAGACGCGGATCCCCGCGCCCCAGGCAAGTGCCAGGGCGAGCGCCAGTTCAGGCAGCGAAGCGCTCAAGTGATTCACCAGTCTGTCGGCCGGTAGTCTTTGAGGAATTTCCCCCAGACGTGCTCGCCGGTGTTGATGCCGGCGATGATGGGATCGACGATGCGCGCGGCGCCGTCGACGATGTCGAGCGGCGGGTGGAAGCGGAGCTCGGCGGTCTTGCGCGCGGCGATTTCGACCGGGTCCTCGTCGGTCACCCAACCGGTATCGACGCTGTTCATGTGGATGCCGTCGCCGTGGTAGTCCGCGGCGGAGGTGCGCGTCATCATGTTGAGCGCGGCCTTCGCCATGTTGGTATGCGGATGACGGGTGGTCTTGAAGTTGCGATAGAACTGTCCTTCGACGGCGGAGACATTGACGATGTGCTTGTCGCGCCCCGGCGCGCGCTGCATCAGCGGCTTCAGCCGAGCGTTCAGCACGAACGGCGCGACGGCGTTCACCAGTTGCACTTCGAGGAATTCCACCGACGACACCTCGTCCAGCAGCAGGCGCCAGGAATTGCGCCCGCGCAGGTCGACCTGCTGCAGGTCCTGGTCGAGCACGCCCTCGGGGAAGAGTCCCTTGTTCTCGAGATATTCCTCCGGCAGCAGCTTCACCTGGGAAAGCTCGGGCGCGCCTGGAATTTCAGAAATGAGCTTTACCTGCGACCCTGAAAGCGCGACCTTTTCCCCTTCCATCATGTGCGCGTAGAAATCCGGCGGGCGGCGCACGGTCTGGCAGGCGTTGTTGACGAGGAAGTCCAGCCGGTCGTGGGTCTGCAGCAACTGCCTGCAGAACGCCTCGACGCTGGGCGTGTGGCGCAGGTCGAGGCCGAAAATTTCGAGGCGCTGTCCCCATTCGACGAAATCCGGCTCGCGCGCGTAGCGAGCCGCCGAGTCGCGGGGAAAACGCGTGGTGACGATGAGCCGGGCGCCGGCGCGCAGCAGCTTGAGGCCGGCCTGGTAGCCGATTTTCACGCGCCCGCCGGTCAGCAGCGCGACGCGGCCATGCAGGTCGGCGAGTTCGGTGCGCTTCATGAAGTTCAGCTCCGCGCAGGACGGGCAGAGCTGATCGTAAAAATGGTGGATCTCGGTGTACTTCTGCTTGCAGACGTAGCAGTGCTGCGGATCGACCGATTCGCGGCGCTCCGAGGAGATCTGCCTGGGCGGAAAAACGTTCGGGGTCATGAACACCGGTTTGCGGCGCAGCTCGCGGATGCCGGTCTTGTTCAGCACCGCGTCGTCGCGCTGGGTCCAGGCGGCCTTTTTCGCGCGCTCCTCGGCTTTCATCCTGCGGCGGCGCGCTATGGGGTCGGGGTTGTAGATACGCGCGATGGCGTCGTGGAAGCGGCGCCGTTCGACGTCGGACAACCCATCCAACAGCTTCCAATCTGCTGCAACCTGTTCGAGCAGGGACAAGACCGCCCGCGGATCGCTCATGTTTTTCGTCGAAGCACTTCGATAAGTTTGCGTGCCGGGTCTACGCGTACCCAGTCGCCAGTTTTCACCGCTTCGCGCGGATGCGGCGACCAGCCTTCGGTGATCGGGATGCCTGCGAATACCGCGCCCTGCACCATCACCGGGTTAGTGACGCCGAATATGAAGGCCTTGGGGGCAATCTTCTTCCACTTGATGTCGTAGAACGCCCAGCCGGCGGCGATGCCGCCCTTGGCGGTGGGGAAGAAGCAGATCTTGTCGACGATCGAGGTGCCTTCCAGCTTGTGGCCGGGCTTGGTGATCATGCCGGTCCAGCGGTCGAGGTCGTAGCGCGGGGAGAATCCTTCTTCCGAAACGACGGCCTCGCCCTCAACGACCGGGCCGAACGCGCGCTGCACCTGGATGATCATCTCGATCCGCTCACACCATCTGCCGCTTGAGCGCAGCGTTGATGGCAGCGGCCATTTTTCCCTGATCGTCGAGGGAATAGACACTGGAGTACGCGGCCATGGCGGGCACGCGCTCCCCGTTCTTCTTCACAAACTCCAAACGGTATACCGTGGTTTCGCGGGTGTTGTTGTCGGAGTCAGTGCTGGTACTGATGCTGGAGCTGAACTCGGCCTTGGCCAGCTCGGCCATCCGGATCTCGGATTGCCCGGATGCGGTTGCGACCAGAAGCTTGCCTGCCTTGCTGTCCAGCGTTACGCGCAGATTCGACCCGCTCGCAATCGAGGCCAGAGCTGGAAAACCAATGACTGCGAAGGCAGCCACCAGGAAGACCAGCATCACGGCCATCATGATTAACGGCATACCCATGAAATACCCCACCAGAACAAATACGACCGGCGCCGCCATCAGCATAGCCTTGACGCGCTTCAAGTCCATGCCGAGCTCGATCACCTCACGGCCTTCAGAATCACGTTCCTGTTTGCAAATGGAGAACATCGCGTCTTCCCTCCGTGGCTACCGCAGCACGCCGCTGCACGCGATCGCCACACAGTCCGCCGTCCTGCGCAGAATGGTGTTGAAGCGGTGCGCGCCGATGATGTTCACGATCTTGGCCGAGTTGGAGACCATGTTGGTCCAGCGGTTCTTCTCGCGCATCGGAGAGAGGTTCTGCAGAATGTAGAAGCACACGCCTTCGAGGATCGTCACGCCCGCGTCCTCCAGCGCCTTGGCATAGCCAAGGTCGCGCGACTGCTGCAGGATCGCAGAGTTGGTGGTGACGATGCAGGTGGAGCCCGCCTTCACTTTCTTATCTTTGAATAGCAAAGCCAGATGCTTCATTTCGAACAGGGACTGCTGGGGTCCCGAGAAAACGACCAGTCGGGCATCGCCATCGCCGAGCTTGTAGTTCCGATAGACCGCAGCCAGGTCCGCATCGGAGACAACCATCTTTTCATCGGGCAGGATTGAAGGCGCTTCCGGCGTGACGCCGACGAAATGGAACATGCCCATCGAGCCATAGCTCGCCAGCGCGGCGCCGAGGTGCTTGAGTTCGTCGGCTGCAGGAGCACGACGGCAGCCGTGGAACACCGGTACCGCGTAGTAGTTCTGGTGCGATTCGCCGACCAGCTTGCCGACGGCGCCCCAGTCGGCAAGATCGTCCAGCTCCGCCTTCAGTTCGACCGCGAACGTGCCTTTGCGGTGCTCGTCGAGATGAAAACCGTATTCAGGAGTACGTCCGGTCAGGGCCGCGGCAAGCGCCGCGGGGCCGGCTTCGAAATTGGAGCGCGCGCCGAACACCGAATTGGCGTAGATGACGGTGCCGGTATCGCCCCAGGCGACGTGCTCGCCCAGGTGCGGCTGGTAGACGGTCTGGTAGTTGATGCAGGTGTCGGTGGTGACGACATCCATGCGCCTCAGGGTGGCGATGATTTCCTTTTCCTTCACCGCCTCGCCGGCGTCCTGCCCCATGCGCTCGCAGTGCGCGAAATCCATGCAGCGGGCATTGGTGGTGGTGCCGACCACGCAGCGCGCCCCGCTCCCCGCTTCCGCCTTGAGCCAGGCGAGGCCCGCATCGCCCATTACCTCGATGTCGCCCATCATGTGGACGTTGGTGACCGGCACGAAGCGCTTCGCGCCCCAGAATTTACCGACTTCGATTTGGTATCGCAGCGCGCGCTGGGCCGCCTCGCCGCGTCCGCCACCGAGGATCGCCTGTTCCTCGGAGGTCAACTCCACCTGTCTATTCCCCTTTGCCGGGGTTCGGGGTGAAGTACTTGGCGTACTTGTCCGGCACTTCTTTCCACTCGTCGGCGTCGGGCGGCGGCGTTCCCTTGCGCGTGATGTTCGGCCACTTCAGCGAAAAATCAGTGTTGAGCTTGAGCCACTTGTCGGCCTGGGCGTCGGAATCCGGCACGATCGCCTTGGGCGGACATTCCGGCTCGCACACGCCGCAGTCGATGCACTCGTCCGGGTGGATCACCAGCATGTTCTCGCCTTCGTAGAAGCAGTCCACGGGGCAGACTTCGATGCAATCCATGTGCTTGCACTTGATGCAAGCTTCGGTGACGACGTAAGTCATTGCTGTCTTTGCTCTTTGCGGCGGTAAAGGTGCGATTATCGCATCCGTACGAGTCCATGTAAGGGTTCGATGCCCATGCCGACGAAAGGTGTATGAAAACAGTCCATCCGCTCCTGGTTCGTATCACCCACTGGGTCAACGCCCTGGCCATCCTGGTGATGGTCACCTCGGGCTGGAAGATCTACAACGCCTCGCCGCTGTTCGATTTCGCCTTTCCTGACGATCTGACTCTCGGCGGCTGGCTGGCCGGCGCGCTGCAATGGCACTTCGCCGCGATGTGGATCCTGGCGCTGAACGGCATGATTTATCTTGCATACGGTATCGCCTCCGGGCACCTGCGGCGCCGGATGTTGCCGATCTCCCCCCGCGCCATGCTGGGCGACGTCTTCAACGCCCTGCGCGGGCGGCTCGCGCACGACGACCTGTCGGTCTACAACGCCGCGCAGAAGTTCGCCTACCTGGTTGCCATCGCGCTGGCGATCGGCCTGGTGCTGTCGGGCCTGGCGATCTGGAAGCCGGTGCAGTTCTATGCGCTCGCTTCGCTGATGGGTGACTACGAGGGCGCCCGCCTGTTGCATTTCTTCTGCATGGCCGGCCTCGTGTTGTTCGTCGTTGTGCACGTACTGATGGTGCTGCTGGTGCCGAAAACTTTCCTCACCATGATCACGGGAAAATTAAAAAATGGATAGCAAGCTCAAGGACCACGAAGGCCCGCTGCTCGCAAGCATCGAGCGGCGCCTGTTCCTGCGGCGGGGCCTGTCACTGGGCGCGCTGTCGCTGCTTGCAGGCTGCGATCTGACCGACAACGACAGCGTGCAGAAGGTGCTGACCTCGATGTCGCGCTGGAACGACGGCGCGCAGGCCTGGCTGTTCGACCCGAAGCGCCTCGCGCCCGAATTCCCGGCCAGCATGATCACCAACCCTTTCCCGTTCAACGCCTACTACAGCGAGGACGAAATCCGGCTGGTAGATGCCACCGATTACAAGCTCGAGATTTCCGGACGCGTCAAAGAAACCAAGGCGTGGCGGCTCCCCGAACTCTACGCGCTGCCCCAGGTGTCGCAGATCACGCGCCACATCTGCGTCGAGGGCTGGAGCGCCATCGGCAAATGGAGCGGGCCGCGCTTCTCGGATTTCCTGCAGCGCGTCGGCGCCGATACAACGGCCCGCTACATCGGCTTCAAGTGCGCCGACGACTATTACACCAGCATCGACATGGCGACCGCCCTGCACCCGCAAACCATCATGGCTTTCAAGTACGCCGACCAGGTGCTGCCGCCGAAGTACGGCTTCCCGTGGAAGCTGCGCATCCCCACCAAGCTCGGCTTCAAGAATCCCAAGCACGTGGTCGCCCTCTTCGTCACCAACGAAAACCCCGGCGGCTACTGGGAAGACAAGGGCTACAACTGGTTCAGCGGTTCCTAGGAAACGCTCGCTCCGCTCAGTTGAGCGTAGCCACGATCCGCCGGATTTCTTCCGGCGTGCGCTCGCCCGCGAGCGGGGTTCCCGGCATCAGATATCTGCCCATGGCGAGCGGCCCGACCAACACGGGCTCGTAGCCGACCTCGCGCACCAGTCGCGAGGCAACCGCGATGGCGCCCGCATCCTCTCCGGCGATCGGCATCCCGATGCGCTCGCCGGGGCGCTGCGCGGCCGACTGCATCCTGGAGTAGCTGATCGCGTTGAAAGAACGGGCCAGGCGCGCTCCCGGCAGCATTTCAGCCGTGGCGATGCCGGCGCCCTTCTCCCGCGCCTGCGTCGCGACTTCGCCGTCGCGCGCGACAATGGGATTGCTGGCATCGATCACGATTTTGCCGTTGACCAGGCCCGCCAGATCGCGGCCCACCTGAGGGAGCGCGGCATACGGAACCGCGAGCAGCAGCACTTCGCAAAATGCGGCCGCCTCCTTTGACGTTCCGGCGCGGGCCTTTCCGCCCAGCCGCGCCGCCAACGCCTTGTCGTACTCCAGGTCGAGCGACGAAAACATCACTTCGTGCCCCGCCTTCAGCCAGATTTCGCCGAGGGTGCCGCCGATCCGGCCCGATCCGACGGTGCCGATCTTCAAACCCGCGTCCGCTCCACGCGCCGCGAACGGCAGAATGCCAAATGCGAGCCCGGCCGCGCCGGCCAGCAGGATTTCACGTCGACTTGTTTTCATTGCAAATCTCCAGGATTGAATTTTCCATCAGGCTGTCTTTATCGCAGCACGAAGTCGTACGTCGCCGTCCGTTCTTCGGGGCGGCGCTCCATCTTCATCACCAGCGCGCGGTCGGCGCCGCGCGATTCGCCCGGGAAGTAGAGTTGGGTCGTCAGCACCTTGCCCCCGGGCGGCAGCAGCTTGACGTGGATGTGGCGCGGCCGCCCCGAATACGGCGGTGGCAGATTGGTTTCCAGCCGGTAGCGCCCCTGCGCGTCCGTCCGCACCAGCCCCCGGTAGCGGTACCCGGCATTGTCGTACTCGCCGCGCTCGTCCGCGTGCCAGAAATCGAGCGCAACGCCGGCGAGAGGCCTGCAATCGGTTCCGCTTACGCTGCCGCTCAGCACCAGCTTCTCGGCCTTCGACACCGGGTCGATCAGCGAAGCGCGCGCCGGCGCACCCGCCTTGTAGAACGGTCCCTCGATGTCCTCCGGCGTAATGTCGATGCATTTCTGCTGGCCACGTGCAGCGAAGGGAAGCGCGAGCGCGGCGAGAAGGATAGTGCGACGTTTGTTCTTCATGAATTCAAGCCTACGCCGGTTGAGGCATTTTTCATCGGCCGCGCTTTCGCGCCAGACTCGCCGCCCACGATGACCCATTGAATTCCGCTAGCGCATCGACTTTGGAGCGTAGTTGCGGGTCGGTCAGCATGGGCTATCCGGCCGCCGCGTGACGCGCGGCGTCCCAGTCCGCGAGGTAAACGATCCGGCCCAGGCGCTTCGCCTTACCGTAATAACGGCGATCGGCGCTGATGAGATGGCCTG
>JANXUV010000185.1 GCA_025356085.1 Betaproteobacteria bacterium | reverse complement strand
CTGCAGCGCCAGCAGTACCAGATCGATCGGGCTGTCGCTGTTGACGACGCCGCGCTTGCTCTTCGAGCCCTTGTCGGCGGTCGCCGAGAACTGGCCCTTGGTGAGGCCGTAGACGCCGTTGTTCATGACGATGTAGACCATGTTGACGCCACGGCGCATCGCGTGGGCGAACTGGCCCAGCCCGATCGACGCCGAATCGCCATCGCCCGAAACCCCCATGTAGAGCAGGTCGCGGTTGGCGAGGTTGGCGCCGGTCAGCACCGAGGGCATGCGCCCGTGCACGGTGTTGAAGCCGTGGGAATTACCGAGGAAGTAGTCCGGCGTCTTGGAGCTGCAGCCGATGCCGGATAGTTTCGCCAGGCGGTGCGGCTGCACGTCGAGCTCGAAGCAGGCCTCGATGATGGCGGCGCTGATGGAGTCATGCCCGCAGCCGGCGCACAGGGTGCTGACTTTCCCCTCGTAGTCGCGGCGCGTGTAGCCGACCTTGTTCTTCTTCAGGGTCGGGTGGTGGAGCTTGGGCTTGGTGAGGTAGGTCATGCCGCTTTGTCCTTCTTGATGGGCCGCACGTTGAGCGCCGCGACGACCTGGGAGATTTCCTGCGTGATGTAGCGCGCGGTGATCGGCGTGCCGTCGTAGTGCAGGATCGAGATCAGCGAAGCCGGGTTGATGCCGGCCTCGTTGACCAGCAGCGTCTTGAGTTGCGCGTCGCGGTTCTGCTCGATGACGAACACCTTGGAATGCGACTGCACGAAGTCGAGGATCTCGTCGGCGAACGGAAACGCTCTTATTCTCAACGCATTTATGAAAATAGAATTGAGAGACAAGGACTCAAGAGCTTCATTCATCGACGGCGCCGTCGATCCGTAGTAGATGACGCCGAAGCGCGCCGGCTCCTTGGCGGCGGTCAGCACGGGCTTGGGCACCAGGGTCTTGGCGAAGTCGTGTTTTTTGAGCAGCCGCTGCATGTTGTACTGGTAGTCCGGCCCGGCCTCGGAGTAGGTCGCGTAGGCGTTTTTGCTCGTGCCGCGCGTGAAGTAGGCGCCCTTGCTCTCGTGCGTGCCCGGGTAGGTGCGGAAGCCGATGCCGTCGCCGTCCAGGTCCTTGTAGCGCGCGAACTCCTTGCCGGCGTCCAGCATCTCGGCGGTCATCACCTTGCCGCGGTCATAGGCGCGGCTGTCGTCCCACTTGAGCGGCTTGCACAGGCGGTGGTTCATGCCGATGTCCAGGTCGGTCATCAGGAACACCGGCGTCTGCAGGCGCTCGGCGAGGTCCAGGCAATCGGCCGCCATGGTGAAGCACTCGTGCGGGTCCTCGGGGAACAGCAGGATGTGCTTGGTGTCGCCGTGCGAGGCGTAGGCGCAGGCGAGCACGTCCGACTGTTGCGTGCGCGTGGGCATGCCGGTCGAGGGGCCGCCGCGCTGCACGTCGATGATGGTGGCCGGGATTTCGGCGAAGTACGCCAGGCCGATGAACTCGCTCATCAGCGAGATGCCCGGCCCAGAGGTGGCGGTAAAGGCGCGCGCGCCGTTCCAGCCCGCGCCGGTGACGATGCCGATCGAAGCCAGCTCGTCCTCGGCCTGAACTATTGCAAATTTATTTGTTTTACTTTGACTATCAACTCTTAACTTCGAACAATAATTTGTGAACGCCTCCGCAAGCGAGGAGCTCGGCGTGATCGGGTACCAGGCGCAGACCGTGGCGCCGCCGTAGACCAGGCCCAGCGCGGCCGCGGCGTTGCCTTCCATGAAGATCTGGTCGCCGACCGCGTAGGCGCGCTTGCACTTCAGGCCGATGGAATCTTTTAAAAATTCCTTTGCATAGTTCAAACCCAGCTGAAGCGCGTTCAAATTGGGCTTGAGCAGCTTTTCCTTGCCCTTGTACTGCTCGCCGAACAGCTCGGCGATCAGCCCGGGCTCGATGTCCATGATGCCGGCCAGCGCGCCGAGGCAGATGATGTTCTTGAACAGCTGCCGCTCGCGCGGCACGCTGTAGCTGGAATTGCTGATCTCGGTGAGCGGCATGCCGACGACGTTTATGTCGTCGCGGAATTTCGACGCCGGCAGCACCTTGGTGTTGTCGTAGAACAGGTAGCCGCCCGGTTCGACCTCCTTCACGTCCTGGTTCCAGGTCTGCGGGTTCATGGCGACCATCAGGTCCACGCCGCCGCGCCGCCCCAGCCAGCCCTTCTCGGTGACGCGCACTTCGTACCAGGTCGGCAGGCCCTGGATGTTGGAGGGAAAGATGTTGCGCGGCGACACCGGGATGCCCATGCGCAGGATCGCCCTCGCAAACAATTCGTTTGCCGAGGCCGAGCCCGAGCCGTTGACGTTGGCGAACTTGACGACGAAGTCGTTGACCGCTTCGATGCGCTTCATCAGGCGACTTTCCTGGGCTTGTCGCGGGTGGTGATCGCATCCGGCCCGGCGTACACCATGTCGATCAGCGACTTCTGCATGTCCCAGGCGCCGGTCGGGCAGCGCTCGGCGCACAGGCCGCAGTGCAGGCAGACGTCCTCGTCCTTCACCATCACGCGGCTTGTCTTCAGGTTTTCCGAAATATAAAGATCCTGGGAAGTATTCAGCGCGGGAGCACTCAATCGCGCCCTGAGGTCTTTTTCATCCCCGTTCGCGACAAAGGAAATGCAATCCATCGGGCAGATGTCGACGCAGGCGTCGCATTCGATGCACAGCTTTTCGCTGAACACAGTCTGCGCGTCGCAATTGAGGCAACGCTCGGCCTCGGCGAACGCCAGTTTCGGGTCGAAGCCGAGTTCGACTTCGACTTTGATGTTCTTCAACGCAATCTTCTGGTCCTTCAGCGGCACTTTGTAGCGCTGATCGTTGGAGATCGCGTTGTCGTAGCTCCACTCATGGATGCCCATCTTCTGGGACATCAGGTTGACCAGCGGCGCCGGCCGCACTCTGAGATCTTCGCCGTTGCACAGCTTGTCGATCGAAATCGCGGCCTCATGGCCGTGGGCGACTGCCCAGATAATGTTCTTCGGGCCGAAAGCGGAATCGCCGCCGAAAAACACGGTCGGGATGGTCGACTGCATAGTGATTTTGTCGACCGCCGGCATTCCCCACTTGTCGAACTCTATACCGATGTCGCGCTCGATCCACGGAAAAGCGTTTTCCTGGCCGACCGCAACGAGCACATCGTCGCACTCAAATAGCTGGTCGGGCTCGCCGGTCGGCACCAGATTGCGGCGACCATTAGCATCGTACTCGGCCTTCACTTTTTCGAACGTCATGCCGGTCAACTTGCCGTTATCGTGCGTGAACGATTTAGGCACCAGGAAATTGAGGATAGGTATGCCTTCATGCTGGGCATCTTCCTTTTCCCACGGGCTCGCCTTCATTTCCTCGAAGCCCGAACGCACGATTACTTTGACGTCGTCGCCGCCGAGGCGCTTCGAAGAGCGGCAGCAATCCATCGCGGTATTGCCGCCGCCGAGCACGATCACGCGTTTGCCGATCTTCTCGACATGACCAAACGACACGCTGGAGAGCCAGTCGATGCCGATGTGGATATGGCTTGCCGCTTCCTTGCGGCCGGGGATGGTGAGCTCGCGGCC
>JANXUV010000156.1 GCA_025356085.1 Betaproteobacteria bacterium | reverse complement strand
CGGACCTGGGCCGGCTCGAGGCGGGCGCGAAGGCGGACCTTCTCGTGTTCGACCTGTTCAAGCCGCACCTCCAGCCGGTGTGGGATCCGGTCAAGAACCTGATCTGGAAAGGGCACGCCGGCGACATCGTGTTCACCATGGTCCACGGCGAGCCGGTGGTGCGCGACGGCAAGCTGCTCAAGGCGGACGAGGGCGCCATCATGCGCATGGCGGCAGGCGCAGCGCGCAAGATCTGGAACCTCGCCGCCGATCGCAGGATTCTGCCGCCGCCTCCGGTCCTGCAATAGGCGGCGGGAGCATCAGGACAATTGTCCGGAAGCCAAAAAGCTGTTAAACTTCAAGTCGTTTCAGATGCAAATGGGCCTCGGCCCATTTTTTGTTTGCACGGCTGGAAAAGCGATATGGCGATGGCGGACGTGGTGGGGCTGACCCTGGCTGGCATGGGGTTCGAACTGGTGGATGCGAGGGCATCCGGCGGGGGAAGGCATCTGTCCATCTTCATCGACAAGCCTGGTGGCATAACGGTGGACCATTGTGCCGAAGTGAGCAGGCACCTGGCCCGGGTGTTCGAAGTCGAGGGGATCGACTACGACCGGCTGGAAGTGTCCTCGCCGGGGCTGGACCGGCCGCTGTGCAAGCCGGCCGATTTCACGCGTTTCGCGGGCAGCAAAGTGGACGTGAAGATGCGGACGCGCGATGAGAGCGGCCGCAAGCGCTTCGCCGGCCTGTTGCGCGGTGAGGCGGCAGGAGTGGCCACGGTCGAGGTGGAAGGCCGCGACGTGGCGTTGAAACTGGACGATATCGATCGGGCCCGGCTGGTGCCGGACCTGCTAGCGAAGGAAAAGAAATGAGCCGGGAAATTCTGCTGCTGGTGGACGCGCTGGCGCGCGAAAAGAACGTGAACCGGGACGTGGTCTTCGGTGCGCTTGAGCTTGCGCTCGCCTCCGCGACCAAGAAGCGATTCACCGAGGACGTGGATGTCCGGGTGGCGATCGACCGCGACACGGGCGATTACCAGGCGTTCCGCCGCTGGCGGGTGCTGCCGGACGATGCGCCGGACTGGATCAACGCGCAGATGCTGTCGGTCGAGGAAGCGCAGGACCGCAAGCCCGACGCCAAGCTGGATGACGTCCTCGAAGAACAGATCGAGAACGTGCCCTTTGGCCGCATCGGCGCGCAGACCGCCAAGCAGGTGATCCTGCAGCGCATCCGCGACGCCGAGCGCGAGCAGATCCTGAACGACTTCCTCGGGCGCGGCGACGAACTGGTCACCGGCACCGTCAAGCGCATGGAACGGGGCAGCGCCATCGTCGAATCCGGCCGCCTGGAAGCCCAGCTGCCGCGCGAGCACATGATCCCGAAGGAAAACCTGCGCGTTGGCGACCGCGTGCGCGCCTGGGTGGCGAAGATCGACCGCGGCGCGCGCGGCCCGCAGCTGATCCTGTCGCGCACCGCGCCGCAGTTCATCATGAAATTGTTCGAGCTCGAGGTGCCGGAGATCGAGGAAAAGCTGCTCGAGATCAAGTCGGCAGCGCGCGATCCCGGCGTGCGCGCCAAGATCGCCGTTCACACCAACGACCGCCGCATCGATCCGATCGGCACCTGCGTCGGCATGCGCGGCTCGCGCGTGCAGGCGGTGACCCAGGAACTCGCCGGCGAGCGCGTCGACATCGTGCTGTGGTCGGCCGATCCGGCGACTTTCGTCATCGGCGCGCTCGCGCCCGCCGAAGTGAGCTCGATCCTGGTGGACGAGGAAAAGCATGCCATGGACGTGGTGGTGGACGAGGAGAACCTCGCCATCGCCATCGGCCGCAGCGGACAGAACGTGCGCCTGGCCTCCGAGCTCACCGGCTGGACCATCAACCTGATGACCCAGGAAGAGTCCAGCAAGAAGCAGGAAGAGGAGAGCACCCGCACCAAGAAGCTGTTCATGGAGCGGCTGGACGTCGACGAGGAAGTAGCCGACATCCTGATCCAGGAAGGGTTCTCCACGCTCGAGGAAGTGGCCTATGTGCCGATCACCGAAATGATGGAGATCGACTCGTTCGACGAAAAAACGGTCAACGAACTGCGCAGCCGCGCGCGCAACGCGCTGCTGGTGCAGGCGATCGCCAGCGAGGAGAGCATCGACGGCATCGACCAGCAGCTGTTGCAGCTGGAAGGCATGGACACCGCGCTGGCAGCCAAGCTCGCCGCGCAGGGCGTGAAGACGCGCGACGACCTGGCCGACCTGGCGGTGGACGAGCTCTCCGAGCTGACCGGCATGGAAGAAGAGAAGGCCAAGACCCTGATCATGGCCGCGCGCGCGCACTGGTTCGCCGAAGAAGCGGCAGTTGCCAAACCAGCGGCGACCGGACTGAAAGAGGCCCCGTAGCGTGGCGCAAACCAGCGTCGCCCAGTTTGCGAGTGAGCTGAAGGTTCCGCCTTCGGTGCTGCTCGAGCAGTTGCGCGCCGCCGGGGTGGAGAAGCGTGTCGCCGAGGATTCGCTCACCGAGACGGACAAGGCGCGCCTGCTCGAGTACCTGCGCAAGTCGCACGGCTCGGCCGACGCCAAGAACAAGATCACGCTGACGCGAAAGCAGACCAGCGAGATCAAGAAATCCGATTCGATGGGCAAGGCGCGCACCATCCAGGTCGAGGTGCGCAAAAAGCGCGTCTTCGTGAAGCGCGATCCCTCGGAGCTCGCGGCCGCCGCCACCGCGGCGGAGATGCCCGTCGTGGCGCCGCCGCCACCGCCACCCGTTACTGCCGCGCCGCCGCCTTCGGGGCCGGACGCGAAGGAATTGCAGCTGCGCGCCGACGAGCAGAAGCGCCATCTCCAGCTTTCGGAAATTCAGGCCGCCGAACTGCGTACCAAGCAGGAGCGCGAGCGCCGCGATGCCGAACAGAAGCAGGCCGAGCGCGGCGCGCCGGCCGCAACGCCTGGCGCACCCGCCGCTGCCGCGACCGATGGCACGCTGCATGCGCCAAAAGCCGGCGAAGCCAAGACCGAGAAGAAAGCCAAGAAGGTCAAGCAGACCACCATCTTGCGCGACGATTCCGTACGCCGCCGCACCATCAAGACGCGCGGCGACATGGGAGGCGGGGTTGGCGGCTGGCATGGCCGCGGCGGCGGCCGCCATGGCCGCGGCGGCAGCGCGCCAGCGAGCGAGACCTCGTTCGCGGCGCCCACCGAGCCGGTGGTGCGCGATATCGCGGTACCGGAAACCATCACGGTGGGCGAGCTCGCGCACCGCATGTCGGTCAAGGCTGTCGAGGTCATCAAGGTACTCATGAAGCTCGGCAGCATGGCCACCATCAACCAGGTCCTCGACCAGGAAACCGCGATGATCGTGGTCCAGGACATGGGCCATACCGCGCGGGCCGCCAAGCTGGAGGATCCAGAGGCGTACCTGGAAAATCCGGAGGACCACGTCGAGATCGAAGGCGTCGCGCGGCCGCCGGTAGTGACGGTGATGGGCCACGTCGATCACGGCAAGACCTCACTGCTCGACTACATTCGCACCACCAAGGTCGCGGCCGGCGAGGCGGGCGGCATCACCCAGCATATCGGCGCCTACCACGTGCAGACGCCGCGAGGCGTGATCACGTTCCTGGATACGCCCGGCCACGAGGCATTTACCGCGATGCGCGCGCGCGGCGCCAAGGTGACCGACATCGTGGTGCTGGTGGTAGCCGCCGATGACGGTGCGATGCCGCAGACCATCGAGGCCATCGCGCACGCCAAGGCGGCCGGCGTGCCGCTAGTAGTGGCGATCAACAAGATCGACAAGCACGAGGCCAATCCGGAAAAAGTCCGCCAGGACCTGCTAGCGAACGGCGTGGTGCCCGAGGACCTGGGCGGCGATTCGCCGGTGGTGCCGGTATCGGCGAAGACCGGCCAGGGCATCGATGCGCTGCTCGAGCAGATCCTGCTGCAAGCCGAGGTGCTGGAGCTGAAGGCTCCCATCGACGCGCCGGCCAGGGGCGTGGTCATCGAAGCCCGCCTCGACAAGGGCCGGGGTCCGGTGGCGACGCTGCTGGTGCAATCAGGCACGCTGAAAAAAGGTGATGTGGTGGTCGTGGGCGCCGTTTATGGCCGCGTGCGCGCCATGCTGGACGAAAACGGCAAGCCGGTGCAGAGCGCCGGCCCGTCGATCCCGGTCGAGATCCAGGGCCTGTCCGAAGTGCCGCGCGCCGGAGAAGAGATGGTGGTGCTGCCCGATGAGAAGAAGGCGCGTGAAGTCGCGCTGTTCCGCCAGGGCAAATACCGCGAGGTGAAGCTCTCGAAGCAGCGCGCGGCCAACCTCGAGAACATGTTCAGCAACATGGGCGAGGGCGGTGCCGGCAAGAAAACCCTCGCGCTGCTGATCAAGGCCGACGTGCAGGGCTCGCAGGAAGCGCTGGCGCATGCGCTGACGAGGCTGGCGACCGAGGAAGTGAAGGTCAGCGTGGTGCACGCCGGCGTCGGCGGCATCACCGAATCGGACGTCAATCTGGCGCTGGCATCGGGCGCGGTGATCGTCGGCTTCAATTCGCGCGCCGATGCGACCGCCCGCAAGCTGATCGAATCCTCGGGCGTGGACGTGCGCTACTACAACGTTATCTACGACGCCGTCGAGGAAGTGAAGGCGGCGCTGTCCGGCATGCTGGCCCCGGAACGCAGGGAAACCATCATCGGCATGGTGGAAGTGCGCCAGGTGTTCCGCATCTCGAAGGTCGGCACGGTCGCCGGCTGCTACGTGACGGAAGGCCTGGTCAAGCGCGGCGCCCAGGTGCGCGTGCTGCGCGACAGCGTGGTGATCCACACCGGCGACATCGATGCGCTCAAGCGCTTCAAGGACGACGTGCGCGAGGTCAAGTCCGGCTTCGAGTGCGGCCTATCGTTAAAGGGGTACCAGGACCTCAAGGAAGGCGACCAGTTCGAGGTGTTCGAAGTCCTCGAGGTTGCCCGAACGCTGTGAGCAGGGGTCGGCCCCAGAAAATCGCCGACCTGATGCAGCGGGAACTCTCCGGGCTGCTGCAGCGTGAAGTGCGCGACCCGCGTGTGGGCATGGTGACCATCACCTCGGTGGACGTATCGCCGGATCTGTCGCACGCAAAAGTATTTTTCACAATCCTGGATAGCGAGAAAAAAGACGAGACCACCAGGGGCCTCCAGCGTGCGGCGAGCTTCCTGCGCTCGCAGCTGTCGCGCCGGATGAGCATGTACACCACCCCCGAACTGAGGTTTGTCTACGACGAGTCGGTGGAGCGCGGCGATCGCCTGTCGCGGCTGATCGACAGCGTCATCCCGCCAAAGAACTGATGCGGCACAAGCTGGACGGGGTCCTGCTGCTCGACAAGCCGGTCGGGCCAAGTTCGAGCACCGTCCTGCAGGCCGTGAAGCGCCTGTTGAATGCGGAGAAAGCAGGCCACGCGGGTACGCTCGATCCGCTCGCTTCTGGCCTGTTGCAGCTGCTGTTCGGCGAGGCGACCAAGTTCGCGCAATTCGGCCTGGATGCCGCCAAGGAGTACGTCGCTGACGTCAGGCTGGGCACGGCGACCGATACCGGCGACGCCGAAGGCGCGGTCATCGAGCAGCGTCTGGTCACCGTCGATGAAGGCCGCCTCGAGCAGGCGCTCGCGGGTTTTCGCGGCGAGATCAGCCAGGTGCCGCCCATGTATTCAGCCCTGAAAAAGGACGGCCGGCCGCTGTATGCGCTGGCGCGCGCCGGGCAGACGGTGGAGCGCGAATCCCGCCGGATCACGGTATACGAGCTGGAGCTGGTGTCACGCAGCGAAGAGCTGCTGCGCCTGAGGATCCGCTGCAGCAAGGGCACCTACGTTCGCCAGCTGGCCGCTGATCTTGGCGTGGCGCTGGGCACCGTGGCCCATCTGGCGGCCCTCCGGCGCACCGCCGTGGCCGGCCTGCGGCTGGACCAGGCTGTCTCGCTGCATGACCTGCAGGCCCTGGGGGAGGTGGCGCGCCGGGCCTGGATCCTGCCCCCCGACCGTATGCTCGATCACCTGCCCCGGGTAGACCTCGATCCGGCGCTCGCCGGACGCTTTCGCAACGGCCAGACAGTGCGCCTGGAGGGGGTCCAGCAGGGGCCGCTGCGGGTGTATCAGGCGGGGCGGTTGCTGGGTATCGGGGAGGGCGGGCCGGGCAGCGAATTGATCCCCGGCCGTTTGATTGCAAGCGGCTGAAATTCCGGGAAAAAAGTTGTAAGCGGGCGGCAATCTCGCTAGAATGCCCGCCTCACATACGAGCTGAAAAAGAGAGAAGAGCATGAGTTTGCAGGTCGCGCAAAAAGCGCAGGTCGTCAAGCAGTACCAGCGCGCCGGGAACGATACCGGCTCCACCGAAGTGCAGGTCGCGCTCCTGACCGAGCGCATCAATGGCCTGACCGACCACTTCAAGTCCCACGTGAAGGATAACCACTCACGCCGCGGGTTGCTCAAGATGGTCAGCCAGCGCCGCAAGCTGCTGGACTACTTGAAGCGCGGCGACGTCGACAAGTACCGCTCGGTGATCGAGCGGCTTGGACTTCGCAAGTAACGCCCCTGCGTCTCGCCCGTACCTTTTTCCTGAATGCCGTGGCAACGAACGCTCATCGGACCGATGAGCGTTTTTTGTTTGCGCTCTACTACTGAGGATTCCCTTTGAACCCGATCAAGAAAACCTTCACCCTCGGCACGCAGCAGGTCACGCTCGAGACCGGCGAAATCGCCCGCCAGGCGCACGGCGCCGTGATCTGCACCGTCGATGACACCGTGGTCCTCGCCGCGGTGACCGCGTCGAAATCGGCCAAGCCCGGGCAGAGTTTCTTCCCGCTCACCGTGGACTATGCCGAGAAGACCTATGCCGCCGGCAAGATTCCCGGCGGCTTCTTCAAGCGCGAGGGACGCCCGAGCGAGAAGGAGATTCTGACTTCCCGGCTGATCGACCGGCCGATCCGGCCCCTGTTCCCGGACGGCTTCTACAACGAAGTGCAGGTGGTGGCGCAAGTCCTGTCGCTCAACCCCGAGGTGGACGCCGACATTCCGGCGATGATCGCTGTGTCCGCGGCGATGACGCTTTCCGGTGTTCCGTTCAGCGGTCCGATCGGCGCGGTCCGCGTCGGCTACCTGGACGGCCAGTACGTGACCAACCCGACGCTGTCGCAGCTCAAGGAATCCAGGCTCAACCTGGTGGTCGCCGGTACCAGCCAGGGCGTGCTGATGGTGGAGTCGGAAGCGCTCGAGCTGCCGGAAGACGTGATGCTCGGCGCCGTGATGCATGGCCACGAGCAGATGCAGGCTGCGATCACCGCCATCGAGGAACTGGCTGAGGTGGCGGCTAAGCCCGCCTGGGACTGGAAAGCTCCGGCCCGGGACGAAGCGCTGGCGGCGAAGATCGCCGAGCTGTCCGAGGCGGACCTGCGCAAGGCTTTCGCGATGCGCCAGAAGGGCGCCCGCTCGGAGGCCATCGACGCCATCTGGAAACGCGTATTCGCGGCCGTCGGCGTAGGTACCGAAGGCGGTCCGGACACAAACACCGTGAAGGATCTTTGCTTCGCGGTCGAATCGAAAATCGTGCGCAACCAGATCCTCGACGGCGAGCCGCGCATCGACGGCCGCGACACGCGCACCGTGCGGCCGCTCGCCATCCGCACCGGCGTGCTGCCGCGCACCCATGGCTCGGCGCTGTTCACGCGCGGCGAGACCCAGGCGCTGGTCACGGTCACGCTGGGCACGGGGCGCGACGAGCAGATCATCGACGCGCTGGCTGGCGAATACCGCGACCGCTTCATGTTCCACTACAACTTCCCTCCGTACTCGACCGGCGAGACCGGCCGGTTCGGCTTCACCAAGCGCCGCGAGATCGGTCACGGCCGCCTGGCCAAGCGCGCTCTGGTCGGCATGCTGCCGCCGGCCGCGGACTTCGGCTATTCGCTGCGCATCGTCTCTGAAATCACCGAATCGAACGGCTCCTCGTCGATGGCTTCGGTCTGCGGCGGCAGCCTCGCGCTGATGGACGCCGGCGTGCCGATCAAGGACCACGTCGCGGGCATCGCCATGGGCCTGATCAAGGAAGGCAATCGTTTCGCGGTGCTGACCGACATCCTCGGCGACGAGGACCACCTGGGCGACATGGACTTCAAGGTGGCGGGCACCGCCAACGGCATCACCGCGCTGCAGATGGACCTGAAGATCGAGTCCATCAACAAGGGCATCATGCAGGTGGCGCTCGACCAGGCGCGCGAGGCGCGCTTGCACATCATCGCGCAGATGAAGGAGGCGATGGGCGGCTCGCGCAGCGAGCTCTCCAGCTTCGCGCCGCGCATCATCAAGTTCAAGATCAATCCGGACAAGATCCGCGACATCATCGGCAAGGGAGGCGTGGTCATCCGCGGCATCCAGGAGGAGACCGGCACCACCATCGAGATCGAGGACGACGGCATGATCTCCATCGCTTGCGTCTCGCCCGAGGGCGGCGAAGCGGCGCTGAAGCGCATCAAGGACATCACCGCCGACGTCGAAGTCGGCAAGATCTACGAGGGCCCGGTGCTGCGCCTGCTGGATTTCGGCGCCATCATCCAGCTGCTGCCGGGCCGCGACGGCCTGCTGCACATCTCGCAAATCAGCAACGAGCGCGTGAATGCCGTGTCAGATCACCTGAAGGAAGGCCAGGTCGTGAGGGTGAAGGTGCTGGAGGCCGACGACAAGGGCAGAGTGCGCCTGTCGATGAAGGCCGTCGGCGCGCCGGAAGCCGCCAAATCGAATTGATCCCCTGACGAAGGGGTCGAGAGCGGAACGAGCGGGGCGTTAGTCCGGCCCGGTCTAACGGCTGAACCGGCCTCGGTCGAGGCTATGGCGCGGCCCGGCCGGGCGTCTTGTGTTTGGCGCCCGGGAGGCGAACAATCCGCGCTATGGCCATGAACGTGCTTATCGTCGATGACCATCCGATGATGCTGGAATATCTCTCCAGCGCGGTGGCGCGTGCCTTCGACGGCGCGCAGCTGTTCACGGCGGGCGATATCGACGGGGCGCTGGAAGCGGCGCGCGGCCGGCCGCTCGATCTGGCGCTGCTCGACCTGGGGCTGCCGGGCTGCGGCGGCATCGAGTCGCTGCTGCGCTT
>JANXUV010000154.1 GCA_025356085.1 Betaproteobacteria bacterium | reverse complement strand
CGGACCTGGTCGCCAGGGCGCCGGCTGACGGCTACACGCTGCTGATGGCGACCTCGACCACGCTTGGCATCAGCCCGGCGATGTACGCCAAGCCCGCGATAGATCCGGTGAAGGACTTCGCTCCGGTTTCGTTGGTGGGTTCGGTGAATTTCTTTCTCGTCACTGCGCCGTCGTTCCCGGCCAGGAACGTGCGCGACTTCATCGACCTGGTGAAAAGGAGTCCAGGCAAGTACAACTACGCTTCCTCGGGCAGCGGCAGCCCGCACCACCTGTTCATGGAGGTGCTGAAGAAGGAGCAGGGACTCGACATCCAGCACGTGCCCTACAAGGGTTCGGCGCTGGCTGTGTTGGACATCATGGGCGGCAAGCCCGAGGCCATGTTTCTCGACTTCTCGGTGGCGGTGCCGAACATCAAGGGCGGCAAGATCACGGCGCTGGGCACTTCCGCCGGCAAGCAGTCGGTGCTGATGCCGGAAATACCGCCGATTTCGGCCACGCTGCCCGGTTTCGACTGGCAGGCCTGGCAGGGCGTGGTCGAGACCGGCGGCACGCCGACTGCGGTCGTCGCCCGCCTGAACGCGGAGATGCAGCGCTTCCAGAACACGGATGAATTCCGCGCGCTGCTGGTGAAGTTCGGCATGGAGCCCTGGGCGGCCAACACGCCTGAGCAGTTCGGCGAGATCATCAAAACAGACGTCGGCCGTTGGGCCGCTGTCGTAAAAGCCTCTGGCGCAAAGGTGGACTGAAGAATGAATCCGGTCATCGACGTACACACCCACATGCTCAACAACGAGTGGCTGAAGCTGCTCGAAAAACATGGCCGCCCGCATTACACGCTGAAAGCCGTGACCGGGGGCCTGCGCGCCATCCATCTGGACGGCGCGCCGTTCATGACGCCGGTGCCGGAGATGTTCGACTGGGATCTGCGCATCAAGAACATGGACCGCGTCGGCATCGACGTCTCGGTCGTCTCGCTGACCTGCCCGAACGTCTACTGGGGCGGGGAGAAAATCAGCCTGAAGGCGGCGCAGGTGATGAACGACGAGATGGCCAAGGCGCGCAAGACCTGGCCCGATCGCATCCAGTGGCTTTGCTCGCTGCCCTGGCAGCACGAGAAAGCGGCGCTGGCCGAACTCAAGCGCTCGCTCAAGGCCGGCGCCTGCGGGGTGATGGTGCTCGCTAACATCGGCGGCAAGGCGCTCACCGATCCGGCGTTCGCGAAGATCTGGCAGGCGATCGACAAGGCCGGGCTGCCGGTGCTGATCCATCCGACCGCGCCGCCGGGCGTGAAGGAGATGGAGATGGCGCATTTCCAGCTGGTAGCCTCGATCGGCTTCACTACCGACACCACGCTTGCGGTGGCGCGCATGATCTACGACGGCTTCTTCGATCGATTCCAGAAGCTGAAGATCATCGCCAGCCACGGCGGCGGCACGCTGCCGTACCTGATCGGCCGCATGGACCAGTGCTACGAGCACATTCCCGCCTGCCGCACGAAGACGCAGGAAAAGCCCAGCCTGCACGCACGCCGCATCTACGCCGATTCGGTGGTATTCACCGACGACGCGCTGGCGATGGCGGTGAACGTGTTCGGATCAGGCAACGTGCTGTACGGCTCGGACTATCCGCACACCATCGGCGACCCGATCGGCTGCCTGGCGCGCGTGGACCGGTTGCCCGACGGCGCGCGCGACCGCGTGCGCGGCAGGAACGCGCTGCGGATCTTCGACTTCACATGACGATTTACCACCAGGGTTCAGCGCGACCGGTCCGCGATCTGCCGATCACCCCGGCGGAGCGCGAGGCGCGCGTGCAGCTGGCCGCCTGCTACCGGATCTTCAATCATCTCGGCTGGGTCGAGATGATCTTCAATCACATCACCTTGCGCGTGCCCGGCCCGGAGAAATTGTTCCTGATCAATCCGTTCGGCCTGCACTACAGCGAGATCACCGCTTCAGCGCTGGTGCTGATCGACATCGATGGCAATCCGGTGCGCGAGACCAAGTACCCGGTCAATCGTGCCGGCTTCGTCATCCACAGTGCGATCCATGGCTCGCTGCCGGATGCGCACTGCGTGATGCACACGCACACCACCACCGGGATGGCGGTGGCGAGCCTCAGGGACGGGTTGTCGCCGACGAATTTCTACGCCGCGCAGCTGCATGGCGGCGTCGCGTATCACGACTTCGAGGGGATCACCGTCGAGGAGGGCGAGAAGCAACGTCTCGTTGCGAGCATCGGGAAGAAAAGGGCGGTGATCCTGCGCAACCATGGCCTGCTGGCCTGGGGACCTTCTGTGCCGGAAGCGTTCATGACCCTCTGGACGCTGCAACGCGCCTGCGACGTACAGATCGCCGCGAGTGCCGCCGGCCCGCTCAATTCGATTCGCGACGAAGTATTCGCGCAGACGGTTCGGGAGTCCGGACCGGGCGAGAAGCGCACCTGCGACGACGTCTTCGCCGCGATGCAGCGCCTCGTCGACGCGAAGGACCCGTCATACCGCAGCTAGAAGGCCGCGCTCGGCGGCAACATTGTCGCTAGTTTTGCCGCCGAACGATGCCGACGATGTTTCCCTCCGGATCGGCAAAGCGGGCGAAGATGATGCCGCCGGGTACTTCGACGGGTGCCATCACGACTCGCCCGCCTAGCGCCTCGGCCTGTTTCAGGGTGGATGCCGGATCCGCCACCTTGATGTAGAAGATCACCAGCGGCTGGCGTTGCGGGCTCGCCCCGACGCCGCCCGTCAACGTGACGGGGGGCGCCGGTGCGACGGGAACATATCCGTAGCCGACCGGATTGAGCGTCGTCTTCCAGCCAAAAAGTTCGGCGTAAAAGCGTTGAAGGCGGGGCGCGTCGCTGCCAAGAATTTCGACATGCACGACCGGATTGGGCGCCGCCACGGGGTCCTGCGCCAGGGCCAGGCGCGGACCTTCGATGACAATCAGGCAGACGGCGAGAAGTTGCAAGTGGATTCTGCTGTACATGGTGTGTTTCCTTTTCATGGGACGGCGGTTCAGTTGGGCGACTGCAGTCCCATGCTGTTGCCTTCACTGTCGAGGATGATTGCGAAATAGCCCCACCCTTCCTTGATGAACGTCTTGGGATGCAGGACCTTTCCTCCCGCGGCCGGCACACGCTTGAGTGCGTCGGACAGGTCCGCGCCGGCCTTGAGGTAGACGGTGGGTCCTGTAGTCCCCGGCATGACGCCATCGCGGGCTATGATGGCGCCGGTCGCCTCGCCGGATTTTGCCGGGAAGATCGCCATGCGGGCACCGAGCATGTTCTCCCGCATGAGCGAGACCGCCAGCACGGTTTCGTAGAATTTTGCGGCACGGTCCAGGTCGGTGGCCGGGATGTCGAACCAATTGATGACACTTGACATGAAAATCTCCTGGATGCGGGGTGATGAGAGGACCCCATGGTACCCAGGGGCTGTTGACAACGTGGTGTCAGCACTGTTTGATCAGACCGGATGCGACGCGCAGATCGCCTGTTTCAGCTAATCGTCCTGCTCGGCCGCAGGCGCAGCGTCACCGGCGAACAACTGGCCGAGCGGCTCGGCGTGTCCCGGCGCACCGTCTATCGCGACATACGGGATTTATCGATTTCGGGAGTGCCCGTGCATGGCGAGGCCGGGGTCGGGTTCCGCCTGCGTGCCGGTTATCAGGTGCCTCCGCTCATGTTCACGCCGGAGGAAATCCAGGCGCTGGTTTTCGGGGCGCGCCTGGTGCAAAGCTGTGCCGACGAGGGCCTGCAGGCGGCGGCGGATACCGCGATCGCCAAGGTGGACGCGGCTCTGCCGGCGTCGCTCAAGGTCTGGATCGACGACTCCGGTTTGGTGGTGCCGGACTTCCGGGTGTCGGTGGAAGTCAAGCGTGCACTGCGGGAACTGCGCGCCGCGGTTTCGCTTCGACGCGTCGTGACGTTTCAGTATACGCAGGGCGACGGCGTTGTAGTCGCGCCGCGGGTACGCCCTCTATGCCTGCGCTACATCGGCGGAACCTGGACGCTCGGAAGCTGGAGCGCAACCGAGTCCGCGTTTCGCGTATTTCGCGTCTACCGGATTCAGGCGATCGAGATCACCCAGGAGCGCTACGGCCACGAATCCGGCCGCACGGTCGCGGATTTTCTCGCTGCCGCGGAGCGGCTCGGCGCGGGCGGCTGAGCGCTGCGACCGGCGTTTCGCTACGCCGCGACGAAGCGGCGCAGCTCGGGCACGCAGGAGCCGCAGTTCGTGCCGCACTTGAGATCCTTCTGCAGCACGGCAAGCGTTGCCCCTCCGGCGACCGCGTCACGGATCCGCGCTGCCCCGACGTTGAAGCACGCGCAAACGCTGCGATCGGAGACCGCGCTGCCCGTGTCGGGCGGCTGGCCGAACAGGTCCTCCAGCGCGGCCAGGACCTTTGCGTCCGGATCGCCGGCGGCGGCGAGCTCGAGGCGCAGGAGGATCTCCGGCCCTTCGATCAGCGACAGCGATGCGTAGTCGAAGCGCGGCAGCCTTGCGGTGGCCGCGCGCTGCCGCTCGGCGGTGGCCGCGGCGGTGAACGCGCCGCGCCAGCGCGCGGCGAAGGGCTCGATGCGCACCGCAGCGTGCTTGAGCTCGGGCTGCTTGGAGAAGGGATCGATCGCTGAAATGGTGAGCGCATTGGTGCCGGCACCGCTGGAGAAGCGGCCGCCCCAGTGCATGGCCACGAATGCATCGCCGGGACGCATGTCATCCGAGGCCCGTATCTTCATGACGAGGCTGCCGCGGCGGCTGATCACTCGTACGAGATCATGGTTTGAGTGATTGTTTTTGTTCAAATCAAATTCGCTCACAACAATTTCCGGCTCCGGGCTGTGGCTGAAAAGGCGCGCGACTAGCCCGGTGCGCGTCATGCTGTGCCATTGGTCGCGCAGGCGGCCCGTCGTGAGCCGGACCGGGAATTGCTCGTCCGGCTCCTCCGCCGGAGGCTGGTACTCGGTGGCGATGAAGCGCGCACGTCCCGTGGCGGTCGGGAAGATGCCGTCGGCGTAGAGCCGCGTGCGACCGGTTTTCGCGCCTTCGGCATAAGGCCACTGCTGCGGCCCGTCGCGATCCAGCAGGGCGTAGGAGAGGCCGGTGATATCGAGATCGCGGCCGCGCGTACTCTCTCTGTG
>JANXUV010000002.1 GCA_025356085.1 Betaproteobacteria bacterium | reverse complement strand
CAGGCCGGAGGTGTCGCGGATGCGTTCCAGCTGCGCCTTCGACTTCGCTTTTCTCGCTGGATCGAAGCGCTTCCAGCGGTCGAAACTGCGCGCCATGCGCGCGGCCACCTGCGGATTGAGCTTGTCCAGCGCTAGCACCTGGTCGGCAAGGAATGCGTAGCCGCCGCCGTCCGCGGCGTGGAAGCGAACGTGATTGGCGGCGAAGGCGCGGATCAGCGAGTACACCTTGTTCGGCACCTTGATGTCGAAGGCGGGGTGCGAAAGCAACTCGCCCACACGCGCGAGCGTGCCGGGCAGGCGCGCGCCGGCCTGCACCGCCAGCCACTTGTCCACCACCAGCGGCTCGTCCTTCCAGCGGCCGTAGAACGAATCGAGCGCGATCGTGCGCTGCGGCGCGCCGCTGTTGGCGAGGCTGGCGAGCGCGGCGAACTGCTCGGTCATATTGTTCGACTGCCCGTACTGCTCGTAGCAGAGCGCCACGATGTCGGAGGTCTCCAGCTCCATCAGGTAGGAGAGCGCCAGATTGCGCAGCGCACGTCTGCCCGACGAGGCCGCGTCGGCGGAGTAAGGGCCGGCAACCTCGTTGCTCCGGTAGATATCCAGGAACTCCTGCTTCAGGCTGATGGCTAGCGCGAGGCGCAGCGCGTTGCGCGAAGCGTGCAGGGCATCCGGGTCCACCACCGCCATCTGCTCGGCGAGGAAGGTCTCGGCGGGCAGGGCCAGTACCTCGGCGACGAATGCAGAATCTTTGTCTTTCAGCAGAAGTTTGACCGCTTGCAGGAATGCCGGGGAAGGAACGCCATTCTTGTGCAAAATGATTTCGGCGGAGAGCCGTTGCGCCGCCTCCCAGCGGTTGAAGGGGTCGTCGTCGCTGGCGAGCAGGTGCACCAGGTCGGCTTCGCTGTACGGGTAGTTCAAGATCACCGGCGCGGAAAAGCCGCGCAGCAGCGACGGGACCGGTTTGGTCTTGCACTTGAATTCGAACTTCTGTTCCGCCTGCTTGATAGACAGGATTTGTTGCTGATCGCCGATCTTCACGGCAAAGGGAATGTGGAAGGGCGGGTTCATGGATTGCTTCACGTTCAGCGTGAAGGTCCCATTCATGTAAGTGCTTGAGCAGTCCAGCACGGGCGTTCCCGCAATGTCGTACCAGCGCCTGAATTGAGCGAGGTCGATGCCCGAAGCGTCCTGCATCGCCTGAACGAAGTCGTCGCAGGTCACGGCCTGGCCGTCGTGGCGCTTGAAGTACAGCCGCATGCCGGCCTGGAACTTCTCTTCGCCCAGCAGGGTGTGCTGCATGCGCACCACTTCGGCGCCTTTTTCGTACACCGTCATGGTGTAGAAATTGCGGATCTCCTGGTAGGACTGCGGCCTCACCGGGTGCGCCATCGGGCCGGCGTCTTCCGGGAATTGCGCCGCGCGCAGCCCGCGCACTTCCTGGATGCGCGTCACCGCGCGCGAATAGGTGTCGGCGCCGTACTCCTGGTCGCGGAACACCGTCAGGCCTTCCTTCAGCGACAGTTGGAACCAGTCGCGGCAGGTGACGCGGTCGCCGGTCCAGTTGTGGAAGTACTCATGCGCCACCACGCGGTCGATGTTCAGGTAATCGACGTCCGTCGCGACGTCCGGGCGCGCGAGGATGTACTTGGTGTTGAAGATGTTAAGGCCCTTGTTCTCCATCGCGCCGGAATTGAAGTCGCCGACCGCGACGATCTTGTACTCATCGAGATCCAGCTCCAGTCCGAAGCGCTTCTCGTCCCAGAGAATGGCGCGCTTCAGGCAGTCCATCGACCAGGCAGCCTGATCGAGCTTTCCGGCTTCGACGTAGATGTAGAGCTTCTTTTCCTTGTACGTATCCTCGAGTACGTCCAGCTTGGCCGCCACGAGTGCAAACAGGTAGGAGGGCTTGGGGAACGGGTCTTCGAATGTCGCCCAGTTCTCGCCGGAGGCGACGAGATTGCCGTTTGAAAGAAGCACCGGATATTTCTTCTGGTCCGCGCGAACGGTGACCGTATAGACCGCGAGATTGTCCGGCCGGTCGAGGAACCAGGTGATGCGGCGAAAGCCCTGCGCCTCGCACTGGGTCACGAAGCCGCTCTGCGTCGCGTACAGCCCTTCGAGCTTGGTGTTCTTCTGCGGAACGATGCGGGTGACGGTTTCCAGCGTGAAGGCGTCAGGGACATCGTGAATGGTCAGGTTTTCTGCCGTTACTTCGTATTTTTTTTGCTTTTGATCTAAAAGCAAAGAAATCAATTCCAATTCATCTCCATCGAGGACCAGCGGCGCATCGGAAGAACCGTTACGCCTGACCGACAGCGTGGCTTTGACGACGGCGTCGTCGGCGCGGATGTCGACATCCAGCGCTACTCGGTCGATCAGGAACGGCGGCGGGGAATAGTCCTTGAGGTGGATGGTTCTGGCCTGGGGTTCGCGCATCTGGGTAGACTATCCGCTGCGATGACTGTCCGCAACGCATTGCAGGAACTGCTCGACCTGGCGAACCTGCCTGGCGGCGACGCATCGTTCACCGGTAGCGATCCCGTATTCCCCACGCCTTACAGGGTCGGCACGGCGGGAGCGGCGGCGCTGGCGGCGGTGGGACTGGCGGTGTCCCGTTTATGGTTTTTGAAAGAAAAAAGAAATCAAAGCGTAAAAATTGATTTGCGCGCCGCCGCTGCGGCCATGCGCAGCGCGCGCTACTTGCGCATCGACGGCCAGTCGCCGAAAGAGATGTGGGATCCTTTCAGCGGCTACTACCCGGTGAAGGGCGGCCGCTGGGTGAGCATCCATTGCAATTTCGCCAACCATCGCGCCGCCGCGATGGGCGTGCTCGGCAATCCCACAGATCGCGCCGCAGCTGAGGCGGCGAGCGCGAAATGGGACGGCCTTGCGCTCGAAGAAGCAATCCACGCCGCCAAAGGCTGCGCGGGCCTCGGGCGCACGGCAGCGGAGTGGGCGAAGCATCCGCATTCGGCTGCCGTTGCCGCCCAGCCTCTTCTAGAAATTCTGAAAATAGGCGATGCAAGCCCGGAGCCATTGAAAGGAAATCGTCCGCTCTCGGGCATTCGCGCGCTCGATCTCACGCGCGTGCTAGCCGGCCCCACCTGCGCGCGCACGCTGGCCGAGCACGGCGCCGACGTGCTCAAAATCGCCGGGCCGCATCTGCCCGACTCCGGCATCACGGAATTCGACACCGGTATCGGCAAACTGCAAGCCTTCCTCGACCTTCGCACGCCGGCCGGCATCGAGACCCTGCGCGGCCTGTTGAAGGAGGGCGATGTCTTCTCGCAATCTTTCCGTCCCGGCACGCTCGCCGCGCGCGGCTTCTCGCCCGAGGAAGCCGCCAGGCTGCGACCCGGCATCGTCTTCGTCACGCTGAGCGCCTGGGGCACCGAAGGTCCCTGGAAAGACCGCCGCGGCTTCGACAGCATCGTGCAAACCGTCAGCGGGATGGCTTATGAGCAAGGAGGCGAGAAACCGAAGCTGCTGCCGGTGTCGGTAATCGACTATGTCAGCGGCTATCTCATGGCCTACGGCGCGATCGTGGCGCTGTCGCGGCGCGCGACAGAGGGCGGCAGCTGGCTGGTGCGCGTGTCGCTGGCGCGGACCGGCAAGTGGATCGTGGACCAGGGGATCGCCGAAGGTTGGGCCTCTGCTGCGCCCGAGCTTCCTAAAGCAGAACTACTCAGCCTCATCATGCAAAACGGAAAGTACAGCCACCTGAAGCCGGTGCTCGGACTCTCCGAAACGCCGCCTCACTGGGATCGTCCGCCAGCCCCGCTAGGCAAGCACCCGGCCGAGTGGCCTACGCGTTCTTCTCAGCCAGGCGCCTGATCAGGCCTTCCACGCCGGAGTCGCGGGTGATGTTGGCGAATTCGGAGCGGTAGGTGAGCACCAGGCTCACGCCCTCGATCGTGATGTCGTAGATCTTCCAGCCTTCGGGCATCTTGCGCATCGAATAGTCGACCGCCACCGGCGGCCGGCCGTCCTTGATGTACTGGTTGCGCACGGTCACATCGGTCGCGCCGGGCGGGATGCGCAGCGGCAGCACTTTCATCGTCTGTCCGCGGTAGACGTCGATCGCATTCGAATAGATACGGATCAGCATCGAGCGGAATTCGTTGGCGATGCGCGTTTGCTGTTCCGGCGTCGCTCCCTGCCAGGCCCTGCCGGTGGCGATCTGCGCGGCCTCGCGGAAGTCCACGTAGGGCAGGATCTTCTGCTCCGCGAGCCCGAGCGCCTTCTTGCGGTCGCCGGACTGCAGCTGCTTGTCGGATTTGATGGAGTCGAGGACGTCCGCGGTGACCTTCTTGACGAGTTCCTCGGGGCCGATGTCCTGCGCGGCGGCGGGAACGGCGAACAACAGGGCAAGCACCAGCGTGGCGAGTCTCATGGGGGTAAGACTACGGAAGGGTCGCCAGGTTCCCTCTTTGCGCAAGGAATTCTGCCAGGGCGGAGCAGGTGTGGCTGTCCCCCTTCGGCGACAGCTCCGGGGGCCCCTGGAACACCACGCGCCCGCCCGCCGAGCCGCCTTCCGGGCCGAGGTCGACAATCCAGTCGGCTTCGGCGATGACATCGAGATTGTGCTCAATCACCACCACGGAATTGCCGGCGTCCACCAGGCGGTGCAGCACGCGGATCAGTTTCTCCACGTCGGCCATGTGCAGGCCAACCGTCGGTTCGTCCAGCACATAGAGGGTCTTGCGTTCCGCGCTGGTCTTCGAGAGTTCCGTGACCAGCTTCAGGCGCTGCGCTTCGCCGCCTGAGAGCGTCGGGCTCTGCTGGCCGAGGGTAAGGTAGCCCAGGCCGACGTCCTGCATCAGGCGCAGCGCGCGGTGCGTGGAAGGATGCGCGGCGAAGAATTCAGCGGCTTCATCCACGCTCATCGCCAGCACATCGCCGATGCTCTTCTCGCGCCAGCGTACCGCCAGCGTCTCGGGGTTGAAGCGCTGCCCTCCGCAGGCCTCGCAAGCCACCTTCACGTCCGGCAGGAACGACATCTCGATCTTCTTGATGCCCTGGCCTTCGCAGTTCTCGCAGCGGCCGCCCTTGGTGTTGAAGGAGAAGCGGCTCGCCGACCAGCCGCGCATTTTCGCTTCGGCGGTGTCGGCGAAGCTGCGGCGGATGGAATCCCAGAAGCCGACGTAGGTGGCGGGACAGGAGCGCGGCGTCTTGCCGATCGGCGTCTGGTCCACTTCCAGCACCCGGTCGAGCAATTTGGTGCCGGAAATGCTCTTGCAGCCGATGAATTTCTTCTCCTGCAGGGAATGAAACAGGACATCCCGGGCAAGCGTGGACTTGCCCGAGCCCGACACGCCGGTGACGACGACCAGGCGGTCCAGGGGGATCTTCGCGTTGGCTTTCTGAAGATTGTGAAGAGTTGCGCTCTTGATCTCGAGAAAAAGATCGTTCTTCGAAACCTTCCGCCGCGGCTGAACTGGATGCCGCAACGGTTCCCGCAGGAATCTGCCCGTCAACGAATCGGGCAGCTTCATCAGGTCTTCCGCGTCGCCGGCGCCGATGACGCGGCCGCCCAGCTTGCCGGCGCCCGGCCCGAGGTCGATGACGTGGTGCGCGCGCCGTATGGTGTCCTCGTCGTGCTCGACCACCACCAGCGTGTTGCCCTTGGCCTCCAGCTGCTCGAGCACGCCGAGCAGGATCTGGTTGTCGCGGTGGTGCAGGCCGATGGTCGGCTCATCCAGGATGTAGCAGACTCCGCGCAGGTTGGAGCCCAGCTGCGCCGCCAGGCGGATGCGCTGCGCTTCGCCACCTGACAGCGTCGGCGCCGAGCGGTCGAGCGTCAGGTAGCCGAGGCCGACCTGCTGCAGGAAGTCCAGGCGGCTGTTGAGTTCGGCAATCAGGTCGCGGGCGATTTCCTGGTCTCGACTGTTCAGTTTTATCGTCTTGAGTTGTTTTTCAATAACTGAAATAGCCAAAGCACCCAAATCCGCGATGCTCTTTCCCTGCCATTTCACCGCCAGCGCCTCCGGGTTCAGGCGTTTGCCGTGGCAATCGGGACAGGGCTGATCCACTTCCAGCCATTCGATCCAGGAGTCGAGCACGTGGTCTTCGGTGCCGGTGCGCGAGCGTTCGGCGTCCCAGCCCACGTCCTTCAGTTCCAGGCCGGTGCCGACGCAGGTTTTGCACCAGCCGTGGCGCGAGTTGTAGGAGAACAGGCGCGGATCGAGCTCCGCGAAGCCGCGCCCGCAGGACGGGCAGGCGCGCTTGGTGGAGAACGACTGTGGCCTGGCGGCGAGAATCTGTACCGCGCCTTTTCCTATTTCAAGGGCTGTCGCCAGTTCCTTTCGCAATTGAATTTCAGAAGAAGGCGAAATCTTCATCGTCGCGACCGGCAACTCGATGCTGTGCTCTTTGAATCGGTCGATTCTCGGGAAGGGCCGCACCGGCAGCAGCTTGCCGTCCACGCGAAGGTGCGCGTAGCCCTTGCTGCGCGCCCACTTGGCGAGCTCGGTGTAGACCCCCTTGCGATTGACGATCAGCGGCGCCAGCAGGGTGATGGATTGATCGCGGTAATCCTTCAATATCCTGGCCGCGATGACCTCTTCGCTCTGCGGCTCGATCGGCACCTCGCAATCCGGGCAGTACTGGGTACCCAGCTTGACGAAGGCCAGGCGCAGGAAGTGGTGGACCTCGGTGAGCGTGCCCACGGTGCTCTTGCGGCCGCCGCGGCTGGTGCGCTGCTCGATCGCCACGGTGGGCGGGATGCCGAAGATGGCGTCCACACCGGGGCGCGCGGCACCCTGCACGAACTGGCGCGCGTAGGCGTTGAGGGATTCGAGGTAGCGCCGCTGGCCCTCCGAGAACAGGATGTCGAAGGCGAGCGTGGATTTGCCGGAGCCGGAGACGCCTGTCACCACCGTGAAGCGGTTGCGCGGGATCTCGACGTCGACGTTCTTGAGATTGTGCTCGCGGGCGTGGTGGATCTGGATGGAGTTGCCGAGATACCGACCGGCAGGTTCGGATGCTTTCAGAGGCTTTGTGAAAGAAAGTTCGTAATCCCGCAGCGCCTGGGCGGTGTGCGAGGTCGGGTGTTTCGTCACCTCTTCCGGCGTCCCCGTGCAAACAACGTAGCCGCCGGCCTCGCCTCCTTCGGGCCCCAGGTCGATGATCCAGTCGCAGGCGCGGATCACGTCCAGGTTGTGTTCGATCACCAGCAACGAATGGCCCGCGTCCAGCAGCTGGCGGAATGCGCGCAGCAGCTTGGCGACGTCGTCGAAGTGCAGGCCGGTGGTCGGTTCGTCGAACAGGAAAAGTTTCTTCGTTTCCGTGCCGCCGGCTTCAGCGAGATAGCCGGCCAGCTTGAGACGCTGCGCCTCGCCGCCTGAGAGCGTCGGCACCGGCTGGCCGAGGCGCAGGTAGTCCAGGCCCACGTCCTTCAGCGGCCGCAGCCGCGCCACCAGCTCCGTTTCGTTGCGGAAGAAGTAGAGCGCCTCGGAGACCGTCAGCTCGAGCACGTCGGCGATGGACTTGCCGCCGACCTTGACCTCAAGGATTTCCGCGCGGAAGCGCTTGCCGTCGCAATCCGGGCAGCGCAGGTAGACGTCGGACAGGAACTGCATCTCGACGTGCTCGAAGCCGTTGCCGCCGCAGGCCGGGCAGCGCCCGTTGCCGGAATTGAAGCTGAAGGTGCCTGGAGTGTACTTGCGGGTTTTTGATTCATGCGCTTTGGCGAAAAGCTGCCGGATGGAATCAAAAGCGCCCACGTAGCTTGCCGGGTTGGAGCGTGTGGTCTTGCCGATCGGAGACTGGTCCACCATCAGCACGTCCTCTACCTGGTCGGCGCCGATCAGAGACCGGTGCGCGCCCGGCGGCTCGGTGGGCTTGCCCTTCGCCTTGCGCAGCGCCGCGTAAAGCACGTCCTGCACCAGCGTCGACTTGCCGGAGCCGGACACGCCAGTAATGCAGACCAGGCGGTCGAGTGGAATGGCGACGTCGATGTTCTTGAGGTTGTGCTCTGTAGCGCCGATGATCTTGACGTTGTTTTTCGAGGGTTTTTCCTTGCCCTGCAAAGAAGCTTTTTTTCTTCCCGAAAAGTATTCCGCCGTGAGCGTGTTCGTCTGTCTCAATTGAGATGGAGAGCCAAAGAAAACAATTTCGCCGCCGCGCTCGCCCGGGCCGGGGCCGATGTCGAGAATGCGGTCGGCGGCGAACATGATCTGCGGGTCGTGCTCGACCACCACCAGAGAGTTGCCGGCGTCGCGCAGGCGCTGCATTACGCCGATCACGCGCCCCATGTCGCGCGGATGCAGCCCGATCGAGGGTTCGTCCAGCACGAACAGCGTGTTGACCAGCGAAGTGCCGAGCGCGGTGGTGAGATTGATGCGCTGCACCTCGCCGCCGGAAAGGGTGCGCGACTGCCGGTCGAGCGTCAGGTAACCCAGTCCGACGTCCCCGAGAAACTTGAGCCGCGTGCGGATCTCCGTAAGCAAGAGATCTGCTTGTTTTGGAAGTTCAATATCCTTGAAAAAATCTCTCACCCTGTCCAAAGGCAAGAGCATCAAGTCATGAATGGAAAGGCCATTCAATTTCCACAGCATCGACTCCGGCTTGAGGCGCGTGCCGTGGCAAGTCTGGCAGGGGGTGTAGGCGCGGTACTTCGACAACAGCACCCTGATGTGCATCTTGTAGGACTTGCTTTCCAGCCATTTGAAGAAGTGCCGCACGCCGTACCAGACGCCTGGCCAGGACTTGCGCCAGCTGACCCACTCGGGCTCGCCTTCAAGGACCCAGGTTTTGTGCTTTTCGCTCAATTCCCTGAATGGGGTATCGAGAGGAATCTTCCTCTTCTTCGCATACTTGACCAGGTCGTCCTGGCATTCCTTGAAGCTGGGCGATTGCCAGGGCCGGACGGCGCCTTCGCGCAGGGTTTTGCTTTCGTTCGGCACTACCAGCCCGAAATCCACGCCGATCACGCGGCCGAAGCCGCGGCAGGTGTCGCAGGCGCCCAGCGGCGAATTGAAGGAGAACGCCGCCGGCGTCGGTTCCGAGTAGCTGATGTCGCAGTCCGGGCAGTGCAGAGTGGAAGAGAATTTCCAGGGTTTTCCCTCTTCCGGCCAGACATTGACCTTGCCCTGGCCGATCTTGAGTGCGCTTTCCAGCGCGTCTGTGACGCGGGCTTTCTCCGAAGAGGCGACGCGCAGCCGGTCCTGCACCACTTCCAGCTTGTCCTTGGCGTGCTCGTGGATGCGCGTGTAGCCCTGGCGTTCGAGCAGAGCCAGGATTTCCTTTTCCGTGAAGTTCTTCGGGATGCTGACCGGGAAGGTAATCACCAGCCGTTGATCCGGTTTTTCTTTCAAGAAACGGAAAATCGATTCCGTCGTGTCCCGCACCACCGGCTTGCCGCAGCCCCGGCAGAAGAGCTTCGCCGCGCGGGCATAAAGCAGTTTCAGGTGGTCGTTCAGCTCGGTCATCGTGCCCACGGTGGAGCGCGAAGTGCGGACCGGGTTGGTCTGGTCGATGGCGATCGCGGGGGGGATGCCCTCGATGGCATCCACCTGCGGCTTGTCCATGCGGTCGAGGAACTGGCGCGCGTACGGGCTGAAGGTCTCCACGTAGCGCCGCTGGCCCTCGGCGTAGAGCGTGTCGAAGACCAGCGAAGACTTGCCCGAGCCCGACACGCCGGTGACGACCACCAGCTCGCCGTTCGGGATCGAGAGCGTGAGGTTCTTTAGGTTATTCTGGCGCGCACCGCGGATGACGATGGCATCGGCGGACGGCGGGGCTTCCTGCTTCACTCGTTCATTTTACGGCTTGGAGAAGACATGAAAGTAAAAGCTGCGGTCGCACACAAGGCCGGCGCGCCGCTGGTCATCGAAATGGTGGACCTGCAAGGCCCGAAGGCTGGCGAGGTCCTGGTGGAAATCAAGGCCTCGGGCGTATGCCATACCGATGAA
>JANXUV010000247.1 GCA_025356085.1 Betaproteobacteria bacterium | reverse complement strand
GAGCCAAGGGCCTATCCAGTACCGCGGCTCTCGTGATCCTCGCCCGGCGCATCGCTCGCACCGCCTGGTCGATCTACACCTACAAAACCGACTTCGATCCCGCGCGCCTCACAAAAGCCTTGACCTGAACCATAGAATCTTTTGGCCGATAGCGGACATCCGCTTGGCGCCAAATCCTGGTGCCAAATCAGGGGCAATCAGGGGGCATCCTGGGGCATAATCCCGGGCGACTGCCCTAAGACGTTATAGGGGGTTTAGGATTCGAATCCCTCATTCTCCGCCACGCCCATCCTTCCCGTAACCGCATGGCATTGATCGTCCAGAAATTCGGCGGCACGTCGGTCGGCTCCATCGAGCGGATCCGCAACGTCGCCTGGCGCGTCGCCAAGTGGCAGGCGGCCGGGCACCGCGTGGTGGTGGTGCCCTCGGCCATGTCCGGCGAGACCAACCGGCTGCTGACGCTGGCGGCCGGGCTGCAGGAGCATCCCGACCCGCGCGAGCTCGACGTCGTCGCGGCCACCGGCGAGCAGGTCACGGTCGGCCTGCTGGCGATGGCGCTGCTCGCGCTCGGCGTCAAGGCGCGCAGCTACACCGGCTGGCAGGTGAAGGTGCTGACGGATTCGGCCCATACGCAGGCCCGCATCATCTCGATCGACGAGGTCAACCTGCGGCAGGACCTGGAAAACGGCTGCGTTGCGGTGGTCGCGGGCTTCCAGGGCGTCGACATGGACGGCAACATCACTACGCTCGGCCGCGGCGGCTCGGATACCTCGGCGGTGGCGCTGGCGGCGGCGCTGGGCGCCGACGAATGCCAGATCTACACCGACGTGGACGGCGTCTACACCACCGACCCGCGCATTGTGCCCGAGGCGCGGCGGCTGAAATCCATCAGCTTCGAGGAAATGATCGAGCTCGCGAGCGCCGGTTCCAGGGTGCTGCAGATCCGCTCGGTGGAATTCGCAGGCAAGTACAAGGTGCCGACGCGCGTGCTCTCGAGCCTCACCGACCCGAAGATCCCCGTCGAGGAAGAGGCACGCTCAGGCACGCTGATCACTTTCGAGGAAGACCCGCACATGGCGATGGAAAAAGCAGTCGTCTCCGGCGTCGCCGCACAGCGCGACGAGGCCAAAGTCACCGTCCACGGCGTGCCGGACAAGCCAGGCATCGCCTATTCGATCCTCGGGCCGATCGCCGACGCCGGCATCAACGTTGATGTGATCGTGCAGAACGTCAGCCACGACGGCACCACCGACCTGTCGTTCACGCTCGGCCGGGCGGACCTGAAGCGCGCGATGAAGATGCTCAACGACCAGGTCAAGCCGGCCATCAAGTGCAAGGAAATCACCGGCGACGACCACATGGCGAAGGTGTCGATCGTCGGCCTGGGCATGCGCTCGCACGCGGGCATCGCGGCGCAAATGTTCCGCACCCTGGCCGAGGAGGGCATCAACATCCAGATGATCTCCACTTCGGAGATCAAGATCTCGGTGGTGATCGACGAAAAGTACGCGGAACTCGCGGTCCGTGTGCTGCACAAGGCTTTCGAGCTAGAGCAAGGCTAGGATTCCGCTCGCGAGGTATAAGGTCCCCAGTGTCATCACGGTCCAGCGCGTCCAGCGCCGGAAGGCGGCGTCGCTGATGCGCTCGAGCACCTGCTTCGACAGCGAAGTGCCGACCACCCCCAGCACGACCACCGTCACGGCAAGCAGCGGGTCCACGCTCCCGCCGCTCGCGGAGAGAATGCCGCCGAAGTAACCGATCTTCATCAGGTGCGACAGGCTTTGCACGGTCGCCTTGGTCGCCACCACGGCGTGCCGGCCCATTTTCGAGCGGATGAAGAATAGGTCCAGGATCGGCCCCGAGATCCCGGCCACCAGCGCGATCGCCGTGTTGATGAGGCCGCAGAGGAACGACTGCCCGCGGCGCTCGACGTTCAGGTGGAAGCGCTCCGGCAGTGCGAGGCCGACGAAAGGCGTGAGCCCCATCAGGATCAGCGCCACCGGCTTGCTCGCCACGAACTGCAGCAGGGTAAAGGCGAGCAGTGCCAGCGCCGCGCCGATCGTATAGCCGCGGAACACGCGCCAATCGATCGATTGGCGGAGCATCAGGGCGCGCCAACCGTTGGCGGTGAGCTGGGAGATGCCGTGCAGCATCATCGCCGCCGGCAGCGGCAGCAGCGCAAGCAGCACCCCCATCAGGATCATGCCTCCCGCCATCCCGAGGATGCCCGAGATGAAGGACGTCACCAGGGAGGAAATGGCGATCAGCGAAAGCGCGATGACCGGCGTCATGGCCGCATTTTGCGCGACGTCGCTGGCGCAGTAAAATGAATTTATAGCGACTATTGATGCAAGGAACGCATGAAAATCGACACGCTCGGTTTACAGGCTTTCATCGCGGTGGCGGAGGCAGGCGCCTTCGGCCGCGCCGCCGAGGCGCTGCACATCACGCAGACGGGCCTGACGCGCCGCCTGCAGGGGCTGGAGGCGTCCCTGGGCGTGCGGCTGGTCGAGCGCACCACGCGCTCGCTTGCGCTGACGCCGATCGGCCGCGACTTCCTGCCGCAAGCGCGCCGCCTGATGTCCGAACTCGCCGCGGCGCTCACCGAAATTCGCGAATCAGGCAGGGCGCGGCGCGGCGAGATCACCATTGCCTGCGTGCCGACGGTCGGCGTGCAGTACCTGCCGCGCATCATCCAGCAGTATTCGGCCCGCCATCCCGGCAGCCGCATCCGGATCCTCGACCATGCCTCGTTTCGCGTGGCCGAGGCGGTGCTGCGCCGCGAGGCCGAGTTCGGCATCACGCTGTTGGGCGCACACGACCCTGAACTCGTCAGCGTCCCGCTGCTGAAGGACCGCTTCGTGCTGGTTTGCCGCCGCGACCATCCGCTGGCGAAAAAGAAGCGCCTCGCCTGGCGCGAGCTGCAGCCGCACGCGCTGATCTACTCCGGTATGGAAAGCGGCAACCGGCAGTTGCTGGACGGCGCGCTGGGCGCGAAGGGGACGCAGCTCAAGGCGACTTACGAGGTGCAGCGCAGTTCGACCGCGGTCGGCCTGGTGGCGGAGGGCGTCGGCGTGGCGGTGGTCCCGGAACTGGCGATGCAGAAAGGCGCCTATCCCGAGCTGCGGGTGATCCCGCTGGTCGACCCCGTGGTATCGCGCAGCCTGGTGCTGATGACGCGCAAGAACGCCTACCTGACCCCGGCGGCGCAGGCGCTCTACGACTACTTCAGTATTTCCTCGAGTACCCGTCCTTCGCTGCCCGAGGGCGGGCGCACTTCCAGCAGGTAAGAGAGCGTCGGCGCGAGGTCGGCGACCGCCGCCGCCTGCGGGTACTTGCCCGGCTTGATCCAGGTTTTTCCGTAGAGCATGAGTGGAACATTTGTGTCGTAGGTGTAGGGCGAGCCGTGCGTGGCCACGTTGCCGCCGAAAATGGTATTCGGGTTCAATACGATGTACAGATCGCCGCTTAAATCCCTGTTCCAGGCCCGCATCACGAGAGTCGAAAGCGGTTGGTCCGCCACAGCGCCGATTTCCAACTGCGAACGCGTGAATATCGCAGCTATTCCCGGATAGTTGCCGAGAAAGCGCGCCGCC
>JANXUV010000223.1 GCA_025356085.1 Betaproteobacteria bacterium | reverse complement strand
GTGCAAGGCGTGTGGCACGGGTCGGCCTAATACGAGCCGCGACTCTGAGGTATTCATTCTAAGTGAGAACAAAACGTGCAATTGGTAAATGGCGTTGCTCGCCACTACTTTCGCGTCGAAGAGTTCACTATGGAGTCCATCGAGGTAAAGCTAGCGTCGTAGGCGGAACGGTGAATTCCGCAGCGAGCGCGAGCGTCAGGAAGGGTGACCGCGTGGGTGAGGATACGATCAGCCGAGCCAGCAGTTCGGTCGCGGTGCCGATCCCGAGCGTCGGCCGTGCCGGGGAACGGCCTGCCGAAAAAACTACTTCGCGACCTGCCGCTCGCGCATCTCGTCGAGCGTCTTGCAGTCGATGCACAGCGTGGCCGTGGGCCGCGCTTCCAGGCGCTTGAGGCCGATCTCGACTCCGCAGCTCTCGCAGTAGCCGTACTCGTTGGCGTCGATGCGCGCGATGGTCTCGTTGATCTTCTTGATCAGCTTTCGCTCGCGGTCGCGGTTGCGCAGCTCAAGCGCCATGTCGGATTCCTGGCTGGCCCGGTCGTTCGGATCCGCGAACACCGTGGCCTCGTCCTGCATGGTGTGCACCGTGCGGTCGATTTCCTCGGATAGCTCGGCCTTCAGGCCTTCGAGGATCTTGCGGAAGTGGGTGCGTTGCTTCGCATTCATGTACTCCTCGCCCTTTTTCGGGGCGTAGGCGACGAAGCTTTTACGGGAAAGATCGACTGCCATTTACGCGTTGGCCTGAAAAATGAAGCTGGCTTTGTAGCAGGAATCGCCCCGCGCCGCAAGCCGAAAAAAGAGTATCATTGGCGCCCGATTTTCGGGGTGTAGCGCAGCCTGGTAGCGCGCCTGCTTTGGGAGCAGGATGTCGGGAGTTCAAATCTCTCCACCCCGACCAGTCCTGCCCCGGGAAGGTGAAGGCAGAATGCAGCGATCTGCCCGTAGCTCAACCGGATAGAGCACCAGCCTTCTAAGCTGGGGGTTGTGGGTTCGAGTCCCGCCGGGCAGGCCAGAATTCGCGGTAGAAGTCGCAGCAATGGTGGCCGTAGCTCAATGGTAGAGTCCCGGATTGTGATTCCGGTTGTTGTGGGTTCGAGTCCCATCGGTCACCCCAGCTTTCTCTTGCCGGTCATCCCGGCAGTTGTTCCCGCTCCAGGATGAACACGCTGCCAGGGTCGCTGGTCTCCGGCCAGGCGAATTCGATCTTCGGATAAGCGCGCTCCAGCGCCTTGCGGTTGCCGCCGATTTCGCAGACCAGCAGCCCGCCCGAATTGAGATGGCTCTTCGCCTCGGCGAGGATCCGGTGCACCAGGGCAAGACCGTCGCCGCCCGCCGCCAGCGCGAGCGCCGGCTCGTGGCGGTATTCCTTCGGCAGTTTCTTCATCGAGTTCGCCGTGACATAAGGCGGATTGCTGACGATGAGGTCGTATTTCTTCAATTTCTCAAAGAGGTTGGAGCGAATGGGTTTGACCCGCTCAATCAGTTCGTAGTGGCCGATGTTCTTCTTCGCTACCGCGAGAGCGCCGCTCGAAACATCTGCAGCGTCCACGCGAGCCTTCGGGAAGGTCAGTGCGAGCAAGACGGCGAGGCAACCCGAGCCGGTGCACAGATCGAGCGCGCGTTTCGGCTCGCGCGCGAGCCACGAGCTCAGGCGATCGCGCAGCAGTTCGGCGATGAAGGAGCGCGGCACGATTACGCGCTTATCGACGTAGAAGGAATGTTCGCCCAGCCAGGCTTCCTTCAGCAGGTAGGCCAGCGGAACCCGCTCGCGAATGCGGCGGTCGGCAAGAGAATTTATTTGTTTTATCTGTTTTGAATTCAATTCTTGTTCTAGCAGGAAACCCAGAACCGAAGAAATGAGCCAGGCTGCTTCCTCCTTCGCGTTGTGCGTGCCGTGACCGTAATGGAGACCGGCACTGGCGAAGCGGCGCGCAGTGTCGCGCAGCAGCTTGGAAACTATCAAGGCAGCAGCGCGCGCAGGGTGTCGAGGTAGATGCCCGAAAGCTGGTCGAGCGCGGCGACTTCGATATGCTCGTTCAACTGGTGGATGCTGGCGTTGACCGGCCCGAGTTCGAGCACTTCAGGGGAGATCTCGATGATGAAGCGGGCATCCGAAGTTCCGCCGGTGGTGGAAAGTTCCGCCGAATGCCCGGTGTGCCGCTTGCAGATCTCGGTGACGGTCTGTGCGAGCTTTCCTTTGGCGCTGAGAAAAGGCTTGGCGCCGAGCACCCAGGACAGCGAATAGTCCAGGCCGTGTTTCTTAAGGATCGCCTCGACGCGCTGCGTGAGAGATGCGTCGGTATTTTCGGTGGAAAAGCGGAAATTGAAATCCACTTCCGCGGCACCGGGTATGACGTTGCCGACGCCGGTCCCGGCGTGGATGTTCGATACCTGCCAGGTGGTCGGCGGAAAGCTTTCATTGCCCTTGTCCCACTGCGTCTTCGCCAGCTCGGCCAGCGCGGGCGCGAGCTGGTGCACCGGGTTGCGGGCCAGGTGAGGGTAGGCGACGTGACCCTGTATGCCGCGCACCGTCAGGCGGCCGGAGAGCGATCCACGCCGCCCGTTCTTCAGCATGTCGCCCAGCGCATCCACCGAGGTCGGCTCGCCGACGATGCAGTAGTCCACCGTTTCGCCGCGTTTCTTCAGCGCTTGCACGACCTTCACCGTTCCGTCTACCGCCGGGCCTTCCTCGTCGGAGGTGAGCAGGAACGCGACCGAGCCTGAATGCTTCGGCCGTTCCTTGACGAAGGCCTCGGTTGCGACGACGAAGGCGGCGATCGAGGACTTCATGTCCGCCGCGCCGCGTCCGTAGAGTTTGCCGTCGCGCAGGGTCGGGGTGAAGGGGTCGCTAAGCCACTCCGACAGCGGCCCGGTCGGCACGACGTCGGTGTGGCCGGCAAAGCACAGCAGCGGCGCCGCGCTGCCGCGCCGCGCCCAGAGATTGCTGACCTCGCCGAACCGCATCGGTTCGCAACGAAAGCCGGCCGCGGACAGGCGCTCGGCGATGAGTGCCTGGCAGCCCCCGTCTTCGGGCGTGACCGAGCGCCGGGAAATCAGCGCCTGCGCAAGCTCAAGCGCTGGCGTCAATCTTGAAATCGCTGAACGAGGTGCCGGGCGCCGTAGTGGAAATCGGGCTGTCTTTCTTCTCGTCCTTCTTGTCGCCTGACTGCACCGGCGCCTGGCCGGAGGAAATCGAGCCGGCGGTCGCCTGGTTGATCAGCCACAGCATGTTGGTGGCCGAATCGGCGTTGGTCATGCACTCTTCCTGCGTGATCGTGCCTTCCATGAACATGCCGAACAACGACTGCTCGAAGGTCTGCGAGCCGGGCGACATGCTCTTTTCCATCGCGTCCTTGATCTCGTTCACGTCGCCCTTCTCGATCAGCTCGGTGATGTGGCGCGTATTGAGCAGCACCTCGACCGCGGCGCGGCGCGCGCCGGTCTTGGAGCGCACCAGGCGCTGCGAGACGATCGCCTGCAGCGCCGCCGACAAGTCGAGCAGCAGGGTGGGCCGATTCTCCAGCGGGTAGAAGCTGATGATCCGATTCATCGCGTGGTAACTGTTGTTGGCGTGCAGCGTGGCGAGCGCCAGGTGGCCCGACTGCGCGTAGGCGAGCGCCATGCCCATGGTTTGCTTGTCGCGGATTTCGCCGATCAGGATGCAATCGGGCGCCTGCCGCAGCGCGTTCTTCAGGGCGACCTCGAAGCTCTTGGTATCGGTGCCGACTTCGCGCTGGTTGACGATCGATTTCTTGTTGGTGAAGATGAATTCGACCGGGTCTTCGAGCGTGAGGATGTGGCCGGATTTCTGCGTGTTGCGCAGGTCGAGCATCGCCGACAGCGAGGTGGATTTGCCCGACCCGGTCGCGCCGACCATCAGGATCAGGCCGCGCTTCTGCATGATGATGTCTTTGAGAATGTCCGGCAGCCCCAGGGTATCGAACGCCGGCACGCTGC
>JANXUV010000190.1 GCA_025356085.1 Betaproteobacteria bacterium | reverse complement strand
CCCATCAAATGCATGAAGTAGCCCTGCAGGCAGATAGCCATCGGCATCGCCGGATCGGCCTGCAGCGCGCGCTTGAGGGGAACCCCGGGTTCTCGCGAAAAACCGACGTAGGCCCAGACCGTGTCGTCGAAGGCGCGCGCCGCCTCGCCGTTGGCGGCGCTGAGTTCGAGGCCTAATCGATCGCGATGGGAGGCCGCTGCCGCCACGCCCGGGTCTCCTGCTCGAAGGCGTGCGCGAGCTGCAGCACGCCGAAATCATCGCGGTAGCGGCCCACAATCTGCAAGCCGACCGGCAGCGGCGGCGCATCGGCGGTGAATCCCGCCGGCACAGAGATGGCAGGATGGCTGGTGACGGTGATGTAGTAGCAGCTCTTCATCCAGTCGAGGTAATTGTCCATCTTCACGCCGTCGATCAGCGTGGGGTATTCGATTTCAGCCGGAAACGGGACCACCTGATTCACCGGGCAGAGCAGGAATTCGTAGCGCTCGAGGAACACGCGCATGCGCTGGTAGATCGCGTTGCGCAGGCTGTCGGCGCGCGCGATCTGCTCGGTGGTGAGTTTCAGCCCCTGCTCGACATTCCAGATGATCGAGTCCTTCACTTCGCGGCGGCGCGTCTTTACCAGCTCGCCGTAGTTCTGCACGAAGGCGACGGCGCGCATGGTTTCAAAGGCTTCGGTCGCGCCGGAGAAGTCCGGTTCGGCCTCTTCGACGATGCAGCCGAGGTCGGTGAACACCTTGCGCTGCTTTTCGAGCACGGCCGTGACACGCGGATCCACCGGCAATCCGCCCAGGTTCCTGCTCCAGGCGATTTTTGTTTTCTTGAAAGAACGGGCAAGAGAGGCAGAAAAAATCTTTCCTGGTTCCGCGATCGACGTCGGTGCCCGGCGGTCTGGTCCGGCCATCGCCGCGAGCAGGAACGCGGCATCGGACACCGTGCGCGCGATCGGCCCCAGCACGCCCAACGTGTTCCAGGCGTTCGGCGACGGCCACTGCGGCACGCGTCCGGGCGTAGGCCGCAAGCCGACCACGTTGCAGAAGTTGCCGGGATTGCGCAATGACGCCGCCAGGTCGCCGCCGTCGGCGAACGGCAGCATGCCGCAGGCGACCGCCGCGGCCGCGCCACCCGAGGAACCGCCGGCGCTCCTGCCGAGGTCATAGGGATTCAGCGTGGCGCCGAAGACGAGGTTGTAGGTATGGCTGCCGGCGGCGAACTCCGGCAGGTTGGTCTTGCCAAGGGTGATCGCGCCCGCCGCCGTGAGCCGCTCGACGATGAGATGGTCTTCATTCGGCACGTGGTCCTTATAGATCGGCGAACCGGAAGTGGTGCGGATGCCGCGCGTGGGCACGTTGTCCTTGTAGGCGATGGGCAGTCCCGCGAGCGATCCCGGCTTCGCCTTGCTTTTGTCGAATGCCTTCGCCTGTTTCAACGCCTGTTCCGGCAGGAAGGTGACGATCGCGTTGACTTTCGGATTCACGCGCTCGATCTGCGCGATGAAGGCTTTCATCACCTCCGTCGCGGAAAGCTTGCGGGCCCGGATCAGTTGCGCCAGTTTTCTTGCAGGGGTGAAACAGATGTCGGTCATAGGAGCACGATGTCGTATTGTTCCTGAGAATAACCGGTCTGGACCTGGACCGACACCGGCTTGCCGATGAATTCCGAAAGCATCGCCAGCGCGCCCGATTCCTCCTCTTGAAACAGGTCGTAGACCGATTGGGAAGCGAGCACGCGGAATTCGCGCGCCTGAAAGGCGCGCGATTCGCGCAGGATCTCGCGCAGCACCTCGTAGCACACGGTGCGCGCGGTTTTCAGCTCGCCGCGGCCGCCGCAGGCGGCGCAGGGCTCGCACAGCACGTGCGCGAGCGATTCGCGGGTGCGCTTGCGCGTCATTTCCACCAGCCCGAGGGTGGTGAAGCCACTCACCGTCATGCGGGTGCGGTCGCGCGCCAGCGCGCGCCGGAACTCCTCCAGCACCGCGACGCGGTGCTCGGCGGAGTCCATGTCGATGAAATCCACCACGATGATGCCGCCGAGGTTGCGCAGCCTGAGCTGGCGCGCGATCGCCTGCGCCGCCTCGAGGTTGGTCTTGAACACAGTGTCGTCGAAATTGCGCTGGCCAACGAAGCCCCCGGTGTTGACGTCGACGGTGGTCATCGCCTCGGTCTGATCGATGACCAGCGTGCCGCCGGACTTCAGGTCGACGCGTCGCGCCAGCGCCTTCTCGATCTCCTGCTCGACGTTGTAGAGCTCGAACAGCGGTCGCTCGCCGGTGTAGTGCTGCAGCCGGGCACGCAGCGCGGGCATGTAGGCCTGCGCGAAGGCGTCCAGCTTCTGGTGGTTTTCGCGCGAATCGACGCGTACCGCGGTGGTGCCCTCCGACACCATGTCGCGCAGCACGCGTTGCGCGAGCGACAGGTCCTGGTACAGAAGCTTCGGCGGCTGTGCGCCCAGCGAACGCTCGCGGATATCGCGCCAGAGGTGGCGCAGGTAGTCGATGTCGGCGCTCAATTCCCCGCTGCTGGCGCCTTCGGCGAGCGTGCGCAGGATGAAGCCGCCACTTTCATCAGGCGGAATCAGTTCCTTGAGTTTTTCGCGCAGCACCGCGCGCCCGGCCTCGTCCTCGATGCGCTGCGAGATGCCGATGTGCGGATCCTGCGGCAGGTACACCAGCAGGCGGCCGGCAACCGAAAGCTGAGTCGAGAGCCGGGCGCCCTTGCTGCCAATCGGGTCTTTCAGCACCTGCACCATCAGCGGCTGGCCTTCAGCGAGGATCTTCTCAATCGGCTTGCCGGGGTCGGCCCTGCCGTTTTCGCCGTTCGCTTTCCGGTTCTCCCAGATGTCCGCGACGTGCAGGAAAGCGGCCCGTTCCAGGCCGATCTCGACGAAGGCCGACTGCATGCCGGGCAGCACGCGCGCCACCTTGCCCATGTAGATGTTGCCGACCAAGCCGCGGCTGGCGGCGCGCTCGACCACCAGCTCCTGCACCTGGCCCGCGGCGAGGATTGCGACGCGTGTTTCCTGCGGCGTGACGTTAACGAGTATTTCTTCGCTCACGTTGAGCCCCCATGCGCTCGAGCAGCTGCGCGGTCTCGTACAGCGGCAGGCCCATCACGCCGGAGAAGCTGCCGCGCAGTTCGACGACGAACTGCGCGGCGCGGCCCTGGATCGCGTAGGCGCCGGCCTTGTCGTCGCATTCGCCGGTAGCGACGTATTGGCGGATCTCGTCTGACGACAGCGGCTTGAACTCGACGTCGGACACCGACAGCACGCATTCGAACTGCGACTCGTGCTTGACCGCGACGGCGGTCAGCACCTGGTGCCTGCCGCCGGAGAGGGCGCCGAGCATGCCGGCCGCTTCGAGCCTGTCCGCCGGCTTACCGAGGATGCGATCTCCGATTGCCACTGTGGTGTCGGCGGAGAGCACCGCGGCGCGCGGCAGGTTGCGCTGCTCCAGCCGGTTCCAGCCTGCCAGCGCCTTCGCGCGCGCGACGCGCTCTACGTAAACCGGGGGTGTTTCGCCGGCGAGCGGAACTTCATCCAGCTCAGGATCGGTTTCGGGCTTGTCGCGAAACAGCAGCAGGTGGAAGCGCACCCCGATCTGCGCCAGCAACTCGCGCCGGCGCGGGCTGCGCGAAGCCAGATAGATGCTGCGGTCGATCTGGGTAATCACGGGACCGCGAGTTTAAAGCTAATCGCGGTGGTACGGATGCCCTGTCAGAAGGGTCGCGGCGCGGTAAATCTGCTCGCAGAGTACGATCTGCGCGAGCGCGTGCGGCAGCGTCAGTGACGAAAGTCTCAACAGCACCGCGGCATCTTTCCTGATCGCCGGATCCAATCCGTCGGCGCCGCCGATGACGAAAGCGGTGGGTTGCGCCAGCAGCGCGGCGAACTGTTTGGTGGACAGGTCCTTGCCGCGCTCATCGAGCGCGACCAGGCGGGTGTGCTTCGGGATTTTCTCGCGGATTTTCCCCGCGTCCTTCGGCCTGAGTTGCAGCAGCTCCACTTCGTAGCCGCGCGGCATGCGCTTCAGGTACTGGTCGCGGGCCGTTTCAGCCCAGGCCGGCAGCCTATTTCCGACGGCGAGGACGTGCAGTCTTGCCACGGGCAGCTGTCTTGGGTTTCGGCTTGCGCTTCGGTTTGGCTTTCACCGCGGGTTTCGCCGCGGACTTCATCTTCACTTCCTTTTCGCCCCAGAGCTCCTCGAGGTTGTAGTGGCTGCGCACCGCCGGGTGCATAACGTGGACCACGATATCGCCCAGGTCCACCAGCACCCATTCACCGTTGCTGCGGCCCTCGACGCCGATGATCCTCGCCCCCAGCGACTTGAGCTTCTCCTGGACGCTGGTCGCCAGCGCGTTCACCTGGCGGCTCGAATCGCCGCTGGCGATCACCACGCGCTCGAAGTACGCAGTCTGCTTCGCCACGTTGAACACCTGGATGTCGCGGCCCTTCACGTCCTCCAGCGCCCCGACGACTGCAAGCTGCTTCTTGCGTATATCCATCAGCTGTAGAGTCCCTTGTTGCGGATGTAGTTCAAAACTTCGGCGGGCACCATGCCGGAGACATCTTCGCCGCGCGCGATGCGCGCCCGGATGTCGCTTGCAGAGACGGAGGTCGGGGTCATGGGAATAATTTTCGCCTTCGTGGTCGAACCGGGCCTGGCAAAAACGGCGACTTCGCAGAGTTTCTCGAGTTCCGGCCAGCGGTGCCAGCTGGAGCGCTTCTCATACTGGTCTGCGCCGATGATCAGCACCAACGCGCGCCCGGGGTTTTCGCTTTTCAGTTCGGCAATGCTGTCGAAGGTGAATCCGGACGCCTCCGGCCGCAATTCGCGCTCGTCGATCGCGTAGCGCGGTTCGCCCGCGACCGCCAGTCTGAGCATCGCGACGCGGTGCTCCGCAGTGGCGACGGGTGCGGGTCGGTACGGCGGCGTGCCTGTCGGCAGCCAGAGGACTTGTCCGAGGTTCAGCGCGCGCAAGGCCGCGCTGGCGACCGCAAGGTGAGCGTTGTGAACCGGATCGAAAGTACCGCCGAGGATGCCGATCCGCAGTGTCAATGCGGCGTCACTAAGATGTACGGATTTCGCCGTGCCCGAGCACGACGAACTTCTGCGTCGTCAGACCCTCGAGGCCGACCGGGCCGCGCGCGTGCAGCTTGTCTGTGGAGATGCCGATCTCGGCGCCCAGGCCGTATTCGTAGCCGTCGGCGAAGCGCGTCGAGGCGTTCACCAGCACTGAGCTCGAATCCACTTCGCGCAAGAAGCGGTCGGCGCGCGATTTATCGGCGGTGACGATGGCGTCGGTGTGCTGCGAGCCGTACTTGGCGATATGCGCCATCGCCTCGTCGATGTCCTTCACCACCTTGATCGAGACGACCGGCGCCAGCCACTCGGTGTAGTAATCTTTTTCTGTCGCCGGCTTTACATCCTTCACGAGTTTTCGCGTTGCCTCGTCGCCGCGCATCTGGACATTTTTGTTTTTATAGATATAGCCGATCAAGGGCAGAAATTTCTCTGCAATCCCCTCGGCCACCAGCAGAGTCTCCAGCGTGTTGCAGGTGCCGTAGCGCTGCGTCTTGGCATTGTCGGCGATGCGCACCGCCATCTCCGGGTCGGCGCGGTCGTCGATGTAGACGTGGCAGACGCCGTCCAGGTGCTTGATCATCGGGATCTTCGATTCGCGCGCCAAGCGCTCGATGAGATCCTTGCCGCCGCGCGGCACAATGATGTCCACATACTCGGTCATGGTGATCAGCTCGCCCACCGCCGCGCGGTCGGCGGTCGCCACGACCTGCACCGCGGTTTCCGGCAGGCCCGCGGACTTGAGGCCCGCGCGCACGCAGGCGGCGATCGCCTGGTTGGAGCGCAGCGCCTCGGAGCCGCCGCGCAGGATGCAGGCATTGCCCGCCTTCAGGCACAGGCCGGCGGCGTCCGCGGTCACGTTGGGGCGCGATTCGTAGATGATGCCGATGACGCCGAGCGGCACGCGCATGCGGCCGACTTCGATGCCGGTGGGGCGGCGCGCGAGATCGCTGATCTTGCCGACCGGGTCTTCCAGCGCCACGATATCTTCCAGCCCCGCGGCCATCTGCCCGACAGCTTTGGCGTCGAGCGTGAGGCGGTCCACGAAGGCGCCGTCGCGGCCGGCCTTTTTCGCCTGCGCGACGTCGGCGCGGTTGGCCTCGATCAGTTCGGCGCTGCGGGTGCGGATCTCCGCGGCCATCGCGCGCAGCGCGGCGTTCTTGGCATCGGTGCCGGCGCGCGCGAGCTCGCGCGCGGCCGAGCGCGCCGAGCGCCCGAGCCCGCGCATGTAAGCCGCGATATCAGGTGCCGCGCTGGGAAGCTGCGCGTGTTTCGATGCCATGCAGCAATTCTAACCCCAGGGTGACGAACTCATCCCAGGGCGCGCCCGCGCCGACGCCCTTCGCCGCGCGGTCGATGCGGGCTGCGTGCGCGACGGCGGCGCGTACGGCGGCGGGCGTGAAGCGCCGGTGCGCGGCGCGGACCGCCGGCTGGCGCCGCTTCCAGACCTTGGCGACGTCGATGGCTTCGTCGATCGAGCGGCCTTCCGCCACCAAGCCCTGGACGCGCGCCAGCGTCTGCAGGTCGCCGCCGAGGATCGTCAGCACGTACACCGGCGCCTCGCCTTCGCCGCGCAGACCGTCGATCGCGCGCACGTAGCGCTTGATGTCGCCCGCGAGCAGCGCATCGCTGGCGACGAAGGGATCGAAGCGCGCGACCGTGGCGACCGCGCCGCTCACGGTTTCGATGTCGAGCGCGCCGCGCGGCGCGAGCAGCGACAGTTTCTGGATCTCCTGGTGCGCGGCCAACAGGTTGCCCTCGACGCGGTCGACGAGGAATTCCATTGCCTCCGCATCGACGTGCTGGCCGTTGCGCGCCAGCCGCGAACGGATCCAGTCCGGCAGGCGCGCGCGGTCGATGCTCTGCACTTCGACGATCACGCCGGCAGCGCCAAGCGCAGTGAACCAGGCGGCCTTCCAGAACGGCCCTTCCGGACGCGGCATGGTGATCAGCAGCAGGTTGTCCGGATTGGGCTTCGCGCAATACCGGGCGATGGCTTCGCCGCCCTCGACGCCGGGCTTGCCGGTCGGGATGCGCAGCTCGATGATTTTTTTACCCCCGAACAGCGATAGGTTCGCGCCGGCGTTGAGCAGCTCGCCCCAGTCGAAGCCGCGGCCCGAGACGAAGACTTCGCGTTCGTCGAAGCCGCGCTTGCGCGCCGCGGCGCGCACCGCATCGGCGGCTTCGATCGCCAGCAGCGGCTCGTCGCCGTGGATCAGGTAGGCCGCGGCAAAATTCTTTGCCAGCTGCGCTTCGAGCTGCTCGGCCTTGATCTGCACGAGCGGGCTGCGCCTACTGCGCGGCGGGCTTCGGCCGCTGCGCCGCGGCCAGGCGGCGCATGATCTGCTGCACCATGTCGGACTGCATGTCGCGGTAAAGCAGCCCCTCTTCGGTTTCCTTCGACAGAACCGCGGCGTCGTTGAAGGTGACGTCGCGCGTCAACGCAACCGTGGTCATAGGCAGGAACTCGCCGCCCTTGCCGTCGTGCACGCGGAATGCGACGGTGTAGCGCAGCTGGTATTCGCTCACGCGGCCGGTGCTGGCGAGCGACAGGATCAGTTTCTCGCGCGCTTCTCGCGCGAACTCGAGGACTGCGTCGGCCTTTTTCGGATCCTCGACCACGGTGGTGCGGGTACCCGACTGGATGTTGCGCCGCAGGTCCAGCGCGATGCCGGGGGAGTTGGCCGGAGGCAGGTACACCGTGTCGAATGGCAAGTCGGCGGTGCCGCGCAGTTGAAAGCCGCAGCCCGCAACCAGCAGCGTGAACATGAGCGCGAATGAAATTGAAGTTTTCATGAAACGACGATGTTGATCAGGCGGCCGGGAACGATGATGGTTTTGCGGATGGCCTTGCCCTCAATGTACTTCTTTACCGCTTCGGCCGCCATTGCCTCGGCGGTCTCCTGGCCGGCGGATTTCGGTACTTTCGCGTTGCCGCGCGTCTTGCCGTTGACCTGGACCACGTAGTCGATCTCATCCTGCTCCAGCGCAGCCGCCTCGGGTTCCGGCCACGGCGCCTGCATGATGTCCTCGCCGAAGCCGAGTTCGCGCCACAGCGTGTGGCAGACGTGCGGCGTGATCGGCGACAGCAGCCGCAGCAGGATCGACAGCCCTTCCTTCGCGGCGCCGCTCCCGGCCGGAAGCTTTTCCAGGGCGTTCAGGATCTTCATCGCGGCGGAGGCCACGGTATTGAACTGGTGCTTGCCCAGGTCGTAGTTGGCCTGCTTCAGCACCGAGTGGATTTCGTGGCGGAGGTCTTTGGTGTCGCCTTTATTTTCAGAAGTATTTTTCGAAAAAGTAAGGCCATAGTTCCAAAGGCGCTTGAGGAACCGGTAGGAGCCGTCGACGCCCTCGTCCGACCATTCCAGCGTGCTGGTGGGCGGCGAGGCGAAGATGATGAAGAAGCGCGCGGTGTCGGCTCCGTACTTCTCGATCAGCAGTTGCGGATCGACGCCGTTGTTGCGCGACTTGGACATGGTGCCGATGCCGTCGAATACCACCGCGGCGCCGTCGAGCTTCTTCGCGGAGAGGAATTTTCCCTTGGCGTCGCGCTCGACCTGCACTTCCGAGGGGTGCACCCACTCGCGCCGGCCCTCGGGCGTGTCGCGGTAGTAGGTCTCGGCGAGCACCATGCCCTGGGTAAGCAGGTTGGTGAACGGCTCCGAAATGCCGGGCAGCAGGCCTTCGTCGCGCATCGCGCGCTGGAAGAAGCGCGAGTAGAGCAGGTGCAGGATGGCGTGCTCGATTCCGCCGATGTACTGGTCCACCGCCATCCAGTATTTGGCGCGCTCGTCGACCATCGATTTGTCCTGGCCAGGACAGGCATAGCGCGCGAAATACCAGGACGAGTCGACGAAGGTGTCCATGGTGTCGGTTTCGCGTTTGGCCGGCTTGCCGCAGGACGGGCAGGTGGTTTCGTAAAACGAGGGCAGCTTGGCGAGCGGATTGCCCGTGCCGTCGGGCACCAGGTCCTCCGGCAATTTCACCGGCAACTGCTCGTCCGGCACCGGCACGTCGCCGCAGGCGGCGCAGTGCACGATCGGGATCGGGCAGCCCCAGTAGCGCTGGCGCGACAGGCCCCAGTCGCGCAGGCGCCACTGGGTTTGCTTTTCAGCGAGGCCCTTTTTGCCCAGGTACGCGGCGATGGCATCTACCGCTTCCTGAAAACCGAGCCCGTCGTAGTCGCCAGAGTTAATGCACTTTCCGTGTTCCTCGAATACTTGATTCCATTCTTCCCAGTCCAGGCCTCCATGCTGCTCGATAGGAATGCCGACTACAGCGGGATAGGTGACTCTGGGAGATCCGGACTCACCGAACAATCCCTTTTCAACCTTTGAAACGTCCCAAGTGGAAGGGACGACCACCGGCTGAATTGCCAATTCATACTTCTTCGCGAAAAAGAAATCCCGTTCGTCATGGGCTGGTACTCCCATGACAGCTCCCTCGCCATACGTCATGAGGACGTAGTTTCCAACCCACACCGGGATCTTTTCGCCCGTGATTGGGTGGAGCACGTCGACGCTAGTCGACATGCCCTTTTTCTCCATTTGCGCAAGGACGGCTTCCTGCACGCTGCCCTCCTTCTTACATTCCTCGACGAACGCTTTTATTTTTGGATCGCGTTTGGCCGCGTCTTCGGCAATTGGGTGCTCTGCTGCCACCGCCATGAACGTCACGCCCATGAGTGTGTCGGCGCGGGTCGTGAAGACCCAGAGCGTCTTCTTCTCGCCGTTCAATTCATACAGGAAACCAATCCGAACACCTTCGGACTTACCGATCCAGTTCTTCTGCATCAACTTGACCTGCGTCGGCCAACCGGTCATGCCATCCAACGCACCGAGCAGCTCTTCCTGATAGGCGGTGATACGGAAAAAGTACATCGGGATCTCGCGCTTTTCCACCGGCGCGCCGGTGCGCCAGCCGCGGCCGTCGATCACCTGCTCGTTGGCGAGCACCGTCTGGTCGACCGGGTCCCAGTTGACGATGCCGGTCTTCTTGTAGGCGAGGCCCTTCTTGAACAGGCGAGTGAACAGCCACTGGTTCCATTTGTAGTAGCTGGGGTCGCAGGTGGCGAGCTCACGCGCCCAGTCGAGCGCGAAGCCGAGGCCCTGCAGCTGCTTCTTCATGTAAGCGATGTTGTCGCGCGTCCATTTCGCCGGCGGCACCTTGTTGGCCATCGCCGCGTTTTCCGCCGGCAGGCCGAAGGCGTCCCAGCCCATCGGCTGCAACACGTTCATGCCGCGCATGCGGTAGTGGCGCGTCAGCACGTCGCCGATGGTGTAGTTGCGCACGTGCCCCATATGCAGCTTGCCCGAGGGGTAGGGAAACATCGACAGGCAGTAGAACTTCTGCCGCGCCGGGTCTTCCTTGACGTGGAAAGAGCCCTTCGACTCCCAGAATTTCTGGGCGTCGGTTTCAATGCTGCGGGGTTCGTAGCGGTCCTGCATGGGAACGTATACTCAAAAAAACTGCCGGGAAGCGGCGGATTATAAGGGCATCATGAAGCGATTCCTGCTGGTTTTCATTCTTCTCGCCGCGCAATCGGCGCTGGCGCAAAGCTGGCCTTCGAAGCCGGTGCGCTGGATCGTCCCCTACTCTCCGGGTGGCGCGACCGACATCGCTACGCGGCCGCTCGCCGAGCGCGTCGGTAGGGCGCTCGGTGGCCATTCGGGGCTGGTCGAGAACCGCGCCGGCGCAAGCGGCAACATCGGCGTCGAGGCGGCGGTGAAAAGTGCGCCCGACGGCTACACGCTGCTGGTCGCGGTGGACGCGCTCGCCAGCAATCCGCATCTCTTCAAGCTGTCCTGGGATCCGTTCCGCGACCTGGTGCCGGTGATCCAGCTCGCGCGACAGCCGGTGGTGCTCGCGGTGCACCCCTCGCTGGGCGTGTCCAACGTGGCGGAGTTCGTCGCGGCGGCGAAGCAGAAGCCCGGCCTGGGCTACGCCACCTCCGGCGCGGGCTCGCAGCAACACATCACTGCCGAGTGGTTCGCCAAGCTCGCCGGCATCCAGCTCACGCACGTGCCTTACAAGGGCGGCGGCCAGGCGATAGTGGATCTCGTCGGCGGCCAGATCCAGGTCGGCTCGCTCGGCTCCTCGCCGCTGATCCCGCACTACAAGGCCGCCAGGCTCAAATTGCTCGCACAGTCGACCGCGACGCGGGCGCCGACCCTGTCCGAGATCCCGACCTACCAGGAAGCCGGCTACAAGAGCCTGGAGATCGAGCAGTGGATCGGCGTCTTCGCGCCGGCCGGCACGCCGCCGGAGATCGTCGCGCGCTTCAACGCCGAGATCGGCAAGGCGCTCGCCGATCCGGGCATCCGCGAGCGCTACGCGCAGGCGGCGCTGGAACCTGTCGGCGGCGGCGCGGACGGTCTCGCGCGGCTGCTGCGCAGCGACTACGAAAAATACGGCCGTCTGATCAGGGAACTGAACATCCGCATCGAATGAAAAGCAAACGCGCGTGAGATAATGCGCGTGCTTTGTCGCTGCATCTCGAACATCTCAATCCCGAACAGCTAGCCGCGGTCACGTTCCACGAAGATGGAACTGCGGGGCACGCCCTCGTGCTCGCCGGCGCCGGCAGCGGCAAAACGCGCGTCCTTACCACGCGCATCGCCTGGCTGATCCAGTCCGGGCACGTCACGCCCGGCGGCGTGCTGGCGGTCACTTTCACCAACAAGGCGGCGCGCGAGATGGTGACGCGACTGACCGCGATGCTGCCGGTCAATCCCCGCGGCCTGTGGATCGGCACTTTCCATGGTCTCGCCAACCGACTGCTGCGCACGCACCACCAGGAAGCCGGGCTGCCGCGCGAATTCCAGATTCTCGACACGCAAGACCAGCTCTCGGCGGTGAAGCGCCTCGCCAGGTCGCTCAACATCGACGAGGACCGTTTCCCGCCGCGCGACCTGCAGCGCTTCATCAATTCGCAGAAGGAGGAGGGGCTGCGCGCGCGGGACGTGCTGGCCGTGCCGGCCGGCGATGACCTGACGCGCCGGCAGGTGGAGTTCTTCGCTTCCTACGATGAGCAGTGCCAGCGTGAGGGCGTGGCGGATTTCGCGGAATTGCTGCTGAGAAGCTTTGAACTGCTGAGCAGGAACGAGCTGCTGCGGCAGCACTACCAGGCGCGCTTCCGCTACATCCTGGTGGATGAATTCCAGGATACCAACCGCCTGCAATACCGCTGGCTGAAGATGTTCGCGGGGCCGCAGTCGCGCCTGTTCGCGGTGGGCGACGACGACCAGTCCATCTACGGCTTCCGCGGCGCCAACGTCGGCAATCTCGCCGAGTTCGAAAAGGAATACTCGCAGGGCAAGGTGATCCGCCTGGAGCAGAACTATCGCTCGCAGGGCAACATCCTCAATGCCGCCAATGCGCTGATCTCCAACAACACCAAGCGCCTGGGCAAGAACCTGTGGACCGCGGCCGGGCAGGGGGATCCGCTGCGCGTCTTCGAGGGCGGCAGCGACGCGGATGAAGCGCGCTTCATCGCCGAGGAAGTGGCGACGCTGCGGCGCGAGGGCATGCGGCTGGTGGATATCGCGGTGCTGTACCGCTCCAACGCGCAGTCGCGGGTGCTGGAACATGCCCTGTTCGGCGCGACGATCCCGTACCGCGTCTACGGCGGACTGCGCTTCTTCGAGCGCGCCGAGGTGAAGCACGCGCTCGCCTACCTGCGCCTGATCGCCAATACGGCGGACGACACCTCGTTCCTGCGCGTGGCCAATTTCCCGCCGCGCGGCATCGGCGCCCGCACGATGGAGCAGCTGCAGGATGTGGCGAAGCAGAAAGGGACGTCGTTGTTTGAAGCTGTTGAAGGCAAGACTTTGTCTTTTAGAAAACTGATCGAAGAACTTCAAACCGAAACAAAAGACCTGACGCTGCCGGAGATGGTCGAGCATGTCATACACCGCAGCGGACTGATCGAGCATTTCAAGAACGAGCGCGAAGGCGCCGACCGGGTGGAGAACCTGGAAGAATTGGTGAACGCGGCGGCGGCGTTTACACAGGAGGATCGCGAAGTCGAGGGCGAAGAGCCGATGAGTCCGCTGGTCGCGTTCCTCACGCATGCCGCGCTGGAAGCGGGCGACCACCAGGCGGCGGAAGGCCAGGACGCGCTGCAGATGATGACCGTGCATTCGGCCAAGGGCCTTGAATTCCACGCGGTGTTCATGACCGGCCTGGAAGAGGGCCTGTTCCCGCACGACCAGAGCCTGGTGGAGAAGGACGGCCTGGAGGAGGAGCGCCGCCTCGCTTACGTGGCGATCACGCGCGCGCGCCAGCGCCTGTACCTCACCTTCGCGCAGACGCGCATGCTGCACGGCCAGACCCGCTACAGCCTGGCCTCGCGCTTCCTCGAGGAAATCCCCGAAGGCCTGAAAAAGTGGCTGACGCCGAAGTTCCAGAGGCAGAAGCCTGTCGCCTTTGGCTTCAAAAGTGAACCTAAAAATACGTTCAACAGCTTTAAATCAAAATCCGATTCGGGCTTCCGCATCGGCCAGAACGTCACCCACCCCAAGTTCGGCGCCGGCGTGATCGTGGATGCGGAAGGCGACGGCATGGACGCGCGCGTGCAGGTGAACTTCGGCCG
>JANXUV010000133.1 GCA_025356085.1 Betaproteobacteria bacterium | reverse complement strand
GATCGGCCTGACCCCGGTGATCATCACCGACGAAATCGAGTGGATCGACGCCGCGGCGCTCGACGGGGAGCGCAAGGGCCTTGCGGACGCCTTCGAAGCCTGGCGCACCGACTGGGAGAGCCGCGACGTGGAGAAGTACCTCGCGCACTATGCCGCGCGCTTCAACTCCGGCGACCAGAACCTGGCCGAATGGTCCGGGCACAAGCGCAAGGTGAACGGCGCCAAGAGCTGGATCAAGGTCGGCCTGTCGCGGGTGTCGATGCTGCAGTACCCGCGCGAGAATTTCGTGGTGGTCAATTTCGACCAGGACTACCGTTCGAGCAATCTTTCCAACACGATGCGCAAGCGCCAGTACTGGATCAAGGAAGACGGGCGCTGGCGGATCCTTTTCGAGGGTGGCGCATGAAGCTGTCAAGCATCTGGAAACCGGTCGTTCTCCTTTCGATGGCCGCTGGCTCGCCCAGCGCGCTGGCGGCGGATCCGATGGTGGATCTGAAGACCAGCATGGGCACCATCCGCCTCGAGCTGTATCCGGCCAAGGCGCCGAAGACCGTCGAGAATTTCCTTCAGTACGTGAAGGATGGGCACTTCAACGGCACCGTCTTCCACCGCGTGATTGACGGCTTCATGATCCAGGGCGGCGGCTTCGACAAGAGCTATAAGCAGAAGCCGACGCGCGCGCCGGTCGAAAATGAGGGCAAGAACGGCCTGAAGAACGACCTCGGCACCGTCGCCATGGCGCGCACCAGCGCGCCGCATTCGGCCTCCTCGCAGTTCTTCATCAACGGCAAGAACAACGACTTCCTGAATGCGCCCAACGCGCAGGACGGCTGGGGCTACACGGTGTTCGGCAAGGTGGTGTCGGGCATGGATGTGGTCACCAAGATCTCGAAGGCCCCGACCGGGTCCGGTGGCCCCTTCCCGACCGACGTGCCGCGCGAGATGGTGGTGATCGAGTCCGCCACGCTGGTCGTCGAAAAGAAATAGTCCAGGCGAGGCTGTGACGCAGCGGGCGCTGTTCGTTTCCGACCTGCACCTCGCAGGCGAGCGCCCGGCAACCAACCAGCAGTTCTTCCGCTTCCTGCGCGAGGAAGCGGCGCGCGCGCAGGCCCTGTACGTGCTCGGCGACCTGTTTGAGTACTGGGCGGGTGATGACGAGTTGAAAGACCCCGCCGGCGACCCGCTGGCGGCCGAAGTGACGCGCGGATTCCGCCGCCTCGTCGACGCCGGCATTCCCGTCCATTTCATGCACGGCAACCGCGACTTCCTCGCCTCCGGTGGCTTCCTCGGCGCGAGCGGCGCGCAGTTCCTGCGGGACCCCAGCGTGGTGAAAATCGCCGGCGAGCCCGTCGCCCTTCTGCACGGCGACACCCTGTGCACTGACGACCGCGATTATCAGAACTGGCGCCTGAAGGCGCGTTCAGCGGAATTTCAGCGCGAATTCCTCGCCAAACCGCTCACCGAGCGCCACGCCGCAATCGGCGGGATGCGCGATAAGAGCAAGAAAGTCACCGCAGCGACGCCCGCGGAGATCATGGACGTGAATCCGGACGCCGTGCGGCAGGCTTTCCGTTCACTGCGGGTAAAACGCATGATCCACGGCCACACCCACCGCCCCGCGCGCCACGAAATCGAAGTCGACGGCGCCCTCTGCGAACGCTGGGTGCTTCCCGACTGGTACGGCCGCGGCGGCTACCTCGCCCTCGACGATGTCGGGCCACGACTAGTCAGTTTCTAGCCCAGCCCCTGCGACAGATCGGCCTTCAGGTCGGACACAGCTTCCAGGCCGACGGACAGGCGAATCAGTCCGTCTCCAATCCCAGCGGCAGCGCGCGCTTCGGGCGTGATGCGGCCGTGGGTGGTGGTGGCCGGATGGGTGATGGTGGATTTCACGTCGCCCAGATTGCCGGTAATGGAGATCAGCTTGGTGGAGTCAATGACTTTCCAGGCCGCTTCCTTGCCGCCCTTGACGTCGAAGGAGACGATGGCTCCGCCGGTGCGCTGCTGCTTCTTGGCGAGCGCGTACTGGGGATGCGATTCCAGGCCCGGGTAATAGACCCGCGCAACCTTCGGATGCTTTTCCAGCCAGCGCGCCATTTCCAGCGCGCGCTCCGACTGCGCGAGCATGCGCAGCTCTAAGGTTTCCATGCCCTTGAGGATCACCCAGGCATTGAACGCCGAGAGCGTCGGGCCGGCGGTGCGCAGGAAGCCGTAGACTAGATCCACCAGCGCTTTAGAGCCGAGCACCGCGCCGCCGAGCACCCTGCCCTGGCCGTCGAGGTACTTGGTGGCGGAGTGGATCACCAGATCGGCGCCGAATTCCAGCGGCTTCTGCAGCGCCGGCGTACACAAGGCGTTGTCCACCGCCAGTACCGCGCCCGCCTTCTTCGCCACCGCGGCCAGCGCCGCGATGTCGCAGACTCCGCCGAGCGGATTCGAGGGTGTCTCGAGGAAGAACAGTTTCGTGGTCGGCCGCACGGCGCGCTGCCACTCCTCGACCTTGTTCGGCGAGACGAAGGTGGTCTCGATGCCGAAGCGCGACAGGATCGTGAGATACAGCTGCACCGTAGCGCCGAACACCGCGTTGGAGCAGATCACGTGGTCGCCCGCCTTCAGCAGCGCCATCGAGGTAGCGAGGATCGCCGACATGCCGGAGGCCGTGGCCACGCAGGCCTCGGCGCCTTCGAGCGCAGCCAGCCGGTCCTGGAACATGGTGACCGTCGGATTGCTGAAGCGGGAATAGACGAACCCCCCGCCTTCGCCGCCACTGAATCGGGCCGCCGCCTGCTCGGCGTTCTCGAACACGAAGCTCGAGGTAAGGAACAGCGCCTCCGAATGCTCGCCGAACTCGGTGCGGGCCGTACCGGCGCGCACGCCCAAGGTGGATGTCTCGTACTGTTTTTTCATGAAAAAACCCGATCCTCTCTGTTAAGCGGACCGGGTTTTTTCGGCACGCTTTAGCTGTATTTATAACGCGCCCGCAAGCTGGCTCAAATCGGCGCGAAAAAAAGATTATAGCAAATTAGCCGTTCGCCACCAAATTCAGGTCGAGCTGCGCGCCCTCGTCGTCCTCGGCGTCGCGCTGCGCATCTCGGCGGGTCTCCACCACGTGCAGGTAGTCGGCGGTCACGTCGCCGGTGACGTAGCGGCCGTCAAAGCAGGAGGCCTCGAAATTTACCAGCTTCGGGTTGACCTCGCGCACCGCATCGAGAAGCGCATCCAGGTCCTGGTAGATGAGGGCATCGGCGCCGATCTCCGCCGCCACTTCGTCCTGCGTGCGGTGCGCGGCGATGAGTTCGGCGCGGGTCGGCATGTCGATGCCGTAGACGTTGGGAAAGCGAACCGGCGGTGCAGCAGTGGCGAAGAACACCTTGCGCGCGCCGGATTCGCGCGCCATCTGCACGATCTCGTGGCTGGTGGTGCCGCGTACGATGGAGTCGTCCACCAGCAACACGTTCTTGCCCTTGAATTCGACGCCGATCACGTTCAGCTTCTGGCGCACCGAGCGCTTGCGCACCGCCTGCCCCGGCATGATGAAGGTGCGCCCGATGTAGCGGTTCTTCACGAAACCCTCGCGGTAGGGCACGCCCAGGTTCATCGCCAGCTGCAGCGCCGAGGGACGGCTGGAATCCGGGATCGGTATCACCACGTCGATCTCGAGGTGCTTGTACTCCCGCTTGATCTTCTCCGCCAGCTTTTCTCCCATGCGCAGGCGCGTTTCGTAGACCGAGGCGCCGTCGATCAGCGAGTCCGGCCGGGCCAGATAGACGTACTCGAAAATGCAGGGGTTAAGCGAGGTGCTCTCAGCGCATTGCTGGCTGTGGAAGTTCGCGTCCTCGTCGATGTACACGGCCTCGCCCGGGGCGACGTCGCGCAGCACCCTGAAGCCGAGCGCCTCCACCGCCACCGACTCGGAGGCCACCATGTACTCGATGCCGTCAGCGGTCTCGTTGTAGCCGATGACCGCCGGGCGGATGCCGTAGGGGTCGCGGAACGCGAGCACGCCGTAGCCGGCGATCATCGCGATCACCGCGTAGGCGCCGCGCACCCTACGGTGCACGTTGGCCACCGCCGTGAAAATGGTCTGCGGCTCGAGCCGCAGCTTGACCGAGGCCTTCTCCAGCTCGTGCGCGAGGACGTTCAGCAGCACTTCGGAGTCGGAATTGGTGTTGATGTGCCGCAGATCCTGGCGGAACATCTCTTCCTTGAGCTTCTCTGAGTTGGTCAGGTTGCCGTTATGGCCGAGCACTATGCCAAACGGCGAATTCACGTACAGCGGCTGGGCTTCCGCGGAGTTCGACGCCGAACCGGCGGTCGGATAGCGGCAATGGGCGATGCCGATGTTGCCGGGCAGCGAGCGCATGTTCCGAGTGCGAAAAACATTCTGCACCATCCCGGTGCCCTTCTGCATGTGGAAGGTCTTGTTTTCGCTGGTGACGATTCCCGCCGCGTCCTGGCCGCGGTGCTGCAGGAGGAGCAACCCGTCGTAGAGGAGCTGGTTGACGGGTGAACGAGCGACGATTCCCAGAATTCCGCACATCGGAGAAGACTCCCAGTGCTAAGGTCTAATCATAGCGCAAGCGCTCGGCGAGCGTTTGCGGCAACAACGGTTTCAAAATACCGGCGGCCTGCGTGAGCAGAGGGCCGCTTGCTGAATCGCGCCAGTATGCCTGCCGGGGCGCGCTGGTGAGTCCCGCAAGCAAAGCGGCGGCCATCAGGATCAGAATTCCGCGCGCCGCGCCGAAAACAGCCCCGAGCAGGCGGTCGATCCCGCCCAGCCCGACCGCGTTCACCACTTTCGACAGCAGCAGGCCGACCAGCGAAGTCACGATCAGCGAGGCGATGAAGATTCCCAGATATGCGGCTGCCACACGCAGTTCGGGCGTCGGGATTACATCCGGCATCACCGGCCCGAGCGGACCCGCCAGCAGATTCGCCGCAAGGAATGCGATCACCCATCCGAGGATGGAAACGACTTCCCGCACCAGGCCACGCCACGCTCCAAGAACCAGGGAAACTGCGAATACGCCGATGACGGCGTAATCCAGCCAGGTCATCTCAGGATTTGGGGGCGACGTTGCCCGGTTTCAAGCCCAGGTCCTTCAGCTGCTTCTGCACTTTGTCGGCGGCATCGCGGCTGGCGAACGGGCCGGCACGCACCCGAGTCACAGTGCCGTCCTTGGTTGCAATCGGCTCGGTGTAATAGGGAATTTTCGCCGCCTTGAGCTTCTCCACGACGCCGACGGGATCGATGTACGCGCCTGCCGGGACAAAGAACTGCTCTCCGGCAAGGGCTGCTTCCGCTTTGGCCCGCTCGGCTGGCGCAGGCTTCTCGACAGCTTTGGTAATTTTTATTTCGATCTTGGGGGCCGGCTGTTCCACGACAGGTTCGGGCGCCTTTTCGACGACTTTTTCCGGCGCTTTTTCCACCACCTTCTCTGGCGCTTTTTCCGCGGCTTTTTCGGGCGCTTTTTCGGGCGACTTGGGCGTGACCTTCGGCGTGAAACCGGTCTCATCCTCGCCGGGGATACGCACGCTCACCGGCGGCACGCTGCCCTTGGGATCGGAATCGAAAACCATCGGCAGCACGATAACCGCGGCCAGCACCAGCGCGATAGCGCCGACCAGCCGGCGGCGGCCGCGGCGCTTCAGCGTATTAACGTCGTCGTTGGATTCAGCCATAAGCGTCGGCGACCGTGAGAAAGGAGCCGAACACGACGATTTTATCATTCCCTGCCGCTTCCTTCTTTGCCGCGGCGAGTGCAGATGCGACGGTCGGGTGTGTAGTCACTTGGGTCTTAATGTTTTCCTTGCTTAAAATCTCGGAAAGTTCCGCTGCATTCGCGCCGCGCGGCCCAGGCAGTGTCGCCAGGTGCCAACGCGTGATACTCGGCGCCATGGCGCGCACCACGCCCGCGATGTCCTTGTCCTTGAGCATGCCGAATACGGCGATGGTCTCGGGCGCATAGCCGCTGTCGCCCAGGTTGGCCGCCAGCACCACGGCTGCTTCCGGGTTGTGGGCGACGTCGAGCACCACTTGGGGCCGGCCAGGCAGCACCTGGAAGCGCCCCGGCACGGTGACTTCGGCCAGCCCGCGGCGCACATCCTGCATCGCCACCGGCAACCGTTCGCGCAGGCTGTCCAGGGCAGCAAGAGCGGCGCTTGCGTTGCGCAACTGCACCGGGCCACGTAACGCCGGATGCGCGAGACCGGAACGCTTGCCCGAGGGACCCCAGTAGGCCCATTGCGTGTCCTGCGACAGGTAACCGAAATCGCGCCCAAGCAGCAGCAGCCTGGCGTCCGCCTTCAATACGGATTCGGGTGGATGCGGGTCGGCCACCACCGCAGGCCTGCCGGGGCGGAAGATGCCCGCCTTTTCCCTGCCGATGACGTCCCTTGTATTGCCGAGGAACTCGACGTGGTCGATGCCGACGCTGGTCAGCACCGCGCAATCGGGGTCCAGCACGTTCACCGCATCCAGCCGTCCGCCGAGTCCGACTTCCAGGATCACGGCTTCGGGATTCGCTTGGGAAAACAGATGGAACGCCGCCAGCGTGCCGAATTCGAAGTACGTGAGAGGCACAGCGCCGCGCGCACGCTCCACTGCCGCGAAGGCTTCGCAGAGCGCGCCGTCCTCCGCCTCGCGCCCGCCGATGCGCACGCGCTCGTTGTAGCGCAGCAGGTGCGGCGAAGTGTAGAGCCCGGTGCGAAAGCCCCCCGCCTGAAGGATGCGTTCCAGCATGGCGCAGGTCGATCCCTTGCCGTTGGTGCCACCGACCGTGATGACCGGGCAAGTGAATTTTATTTCTAATTTTTTCAAAACCTCGAGAACGCGATCCAACCCGAGTGCGATCGGCTCCGGATGCTGCTGCTCGATGTATTCGAGCCAGCCGGCGAGCGACCTGCCTTTCACGACGACTGGTCGGAGGGCTTTCCCTGCAGCAGCGCGAGCAGCATGTGCAGTTTGTCGCGCATCTGCCTGCGGTCCACGATCATGTCGATCGCGCCCTTTTCGAGCAGGAACTCGGCGCGCTGGAATCCCTCGGGCAGCTTCTGACGCACCGTCTGCTCGATGACGCGCGGGCCGGCGAAGCCGATCAGCGCCTTCGGTTCGGCGATGACGATATCGCCGATCATCGCGAAGCTGGCCGATACCCCGCCCATCGTCGGATCGGTGAGGATGGTGATGAACGGCAGCTTGCGCTGCGCCAGTTCGGTCAACGAAGCGGTGGTCTTGGCCATCTGCGTGAGCGACAGCAGACCTTCCTGCATGCGCGCGCCGCCGGTGGAGGTGAAGCACAAGTAGGGTACTTTCTGTTCGATCGCCACGCGCACGCCGCGCACGAAGCGCTCGCCAACCACCGAGCCCATCGAGCCGCCCATGAATTCGAACTCGAACGCCGCGCAAACCACGCCCAGCGACTTGATCGAACCCTGCAGCACGATCAGCGCGTCGGTCTCGCCGGTCGAGGCCTGCGCCTCTTCCAAACGCTCCGGGTATTTGCGTGAATCCTTGAATTTCAGACTGTCAACCGGCAGCACCTCGGCGCCGATCTCGAAGCGCCCCTCCGGGTCGAGCAGTCCGTCCAGGCGCGCGCGTGCGCCGATGCGCTGGTGGTCGCCGCACTTCGGACACACATTAAGATTCTTTTCCAGGTCGGTGCTGTAGAGAACCGCGCTGCAGGCCGGGCACTTGGTCCACAGGCCTTCCGGTACCTGCTTGCGCGGGCCGGTGCCGCGCTGGATCTTCGGCGGCAGCAGTTTCTGCAGCCAGCTCATGAATCCAGCGCCTTGCGGATCGGCCCCAGCAGCGCCTTGACGCGCGCCACCGCGTGCTCGGGACCTGCGCTCTCGATTTCCTGCACGATGCGGCTGCCGATGATCACTGCGTCCGCGATTTTCGAAATCGCGCGCGCCGATTCCGCATCCTTGATACCGAAACCGACGCCGATGGGGAGCTTGGACGCCGCGCGCAGCCGGGGCATTTGCGCGGCTATTTCGGCGGCGTCGGCCGATTTCACTCCCGTCACACCCTTGAGCGAAACGTAATACAGATAGCCGGTGCCGGCGCGCGCCACCTCGCGGATGCGCGCGTCCGTGGACGTCGGCGCGAGCAGGAAAATGCAGTCGATGTTCGCCTTGGCGCAGAGATCCGAGAACGGTCCGCACTCCTCGGGCGGATAGTCCACCACGATCGCGCCGTCCACGCCCGCCGCGCCGGCCGCGGCAACGAACCTCCCCACGCCCATCGCCTCGATCGGATTGGCGTAGCCCATCAGCACGATGGGAGTTTTGGAATCTCTTTTCCTGAATTCAACAACCAGTTTCAGGACATCCGAAAGACCAATGCCGTTCTTCAATGCACGCTCGGAGGAGCGCTGGATCGCCGGGCCATCGGCCATCGGGTCGGAAAACGGCACGCCGATTTCGAGAATGTCGCTGCCCGCCTCCACCATGCCGTGCAGCAGCGGCACCGTGCTCGCCTTCAGCGGATCGCCGGCAGTGATATAGGGGATCAGCGCCTTGCGCCCGGCGGCCTTCAGATCGGCGAAGCGCCCGGCGATGCGCGACATCAGAGCTTGATCCCCATCCGGTCGGCGACCGTCTGCATGTCCTTGTCGCCGCGTCCAGAGAGATTGACCAGCAGCGCCTTGTCCTTCGCCATCGACGGCGCAATCTTCACGGCGTAGGCAACGGCGTGCGCCGATTCGAGCGCGGGGATGATGCCCTCGTAATGGCACAGATCGCTGAACGCCTTGAGCGCCTCGTCGTCGGTGATCGCCACATACTCCGCGCGCTTCTGATCCTTCAGCCAGGCGTGTTCGGGGCCAACGCCGGGATAGTCGAGGCCCGCGGATACGGAATGCGTTTCCGTGATCTGGCCGTTCGCATCCTGCAGCAGGTAGGTACGGTTGCCATGCAGCACGCCGGGCGTGCCTGCGCTGAGCGACGCCGCATGCTTGCCGGAAGCCAGGCCCTCGCCGGCCGCCTCGACGCCTATCAGGCGCACGCTCGCATCGCCGATGTAGGGGTAGAAGATTCCCATCGCATTTGAGCCGCCGCCGACGCAGGCGATCACCGCATCAGGCTGGCGCCCGATCATCTCGGGCATCTGCACTTTGCATTCCTCGCCGATCACCGACTGGAAATCGCGCACCATCATCGGATACGGGTGCGGGCCCGCCACCGTGCCGATGATGTAGTACGTGTCTTCCACGTTCGTCACCCAGTCGCGCATCGCTTCGTTGAGCGCATCTTTCAGCGTCTTGGAGCCGGACTCGACCGCCACCACTTCGGCGCCCAGGAGCCGCATGCGGTACACGTTCTGCGCCTGGCGGTGAATGTCTTCCGAGCCCATGTACACGACACATTTCATGCCGAAGCGCGCCGCCACCGTGGCCGAGGCCACGCCATGCATGCCGGCGCCAGTCTCGGCGATGATGCGCTTCTTGCCCATGTGGCGCGCGAGCAGCGCCTGGCCGATAGTGTTGTTGATCTTGTGCGCGCCGGTATGGTTCAGGTCTTCGCGCTTGAGGTAGATCTGCGCGCCGCCGAGCATCGCCGACCATCGCTTGGCGTGGTAGACCGGGCTTGGCCGGCCGACGTAATGCTTGAGCTCGTAATGGAACTCGGCCATGAAAGCCGGGTCGCGGCGGCAACGGTCGTAGGCTTCGCGCAGTTCGTCCAGCGCGTGCCTCAGGGTCTCGGCGACGAACACGCCGCCGTAGGGCCCGAAGTGTCCGCGCGGGTCGGGCAAGTCATACATCTGCATTTCTGACCTCGGCAATGAAATCGGCGATTCTGGCTGCGTCCTTGATTCCCTTGGCGGATTCCACGCCGCTCGAGACGTCCACTGCCCAGGGGCGCGCGCGGCGAACGGCTTCCCGTACGTTTTCGCGCGTCAGTCCGCCCGAAAGAACCAGCGGGCAGCTGCGCTCGGCCGGGATCAGCGACCAGTCGAAGCTCTCGCCGACTCCGCCGTATTCTTCGACGTGGCTGTCGAGCAGCCAGCCAGCCGCGCCGGAAAACGGTCGCAAGTATTCTAGCAAATCGACCCCCGGCTTCACCCGGCAGGCCTTCAGGTACGGCACGCCGAATTGCGCGCAGAACACGGGGCTTTCCTCGCCGTGGAACTGCAGCATTCCCGGCCGCACGCGCTCGAGGACCGTGTAAACCTCCGCCGCGGTGGGATTCACGAACAGCGCGACCGGCATCACGAACGGCGGCAAGTCGTTTCTCAGTTCCCGCGCCCACTCAAGGCTCAGGAAACGCGGACTGGGCGGATAGAACACCAATCCGATCGCGTCGGCGCCGGCGCGCGCGGCGGCCCGCGCGTCTTCGGCCCGCGTGATGCCGCAGATCTTGATGCGCGTTCTCATGACACGAGTGTCATCGTTCATGATTCAACCGGCAACGCCGTTCTCGCCGCCGCTGCAACAGGAATACCCCAGCGCGGCTCGTATTCCACGGCGTCCAGGTACAGGCCTTCCGCGCCAAAGGTGGGTGCGGCCAGCGCCCGCTCGCGCGATTCCAGAACTTTCTTCACCCAAGACGGCGGATGCTTGCCCTTGCCGACGTACACCAGCGTACCGATGATGTTTCGCACCATGTGCTGCAGCCAGGCATTGGCGCGCAATACGAAATCGATGCGCTCGCCGTCTCCTTCGATATCGATCGAGTGCAGCGTGCGGGTCGGGCTTTTCGCCTGGCATTCGGCGGCGCGAAACGCCGAGAAATCGTGCTCGCCGAGCAGCCTCGCAGCCGCTTCGCGCATCACATCCAGGTCTAGCGGAGCGTGGTGCCAGCCCGCGTAGCGCGCGGCAAGCGCAGGCCGCGTCGCACGATTCAGCAATACATAGCGGTAGGTCCTCGAGCGCGCCGCATAGCGCGCGTGGAAATCCGGCGAGACGCGCCGCGACCACAGTATCGCCACGGCTTCCGGCAGCATGGCGTTCACGCCCCGCACCCACGCCGAATCGGGCCGCTCCGCGACAGTGTCGAAATGAACCACCTGCCCGCGCGCGTGCACGCCGCGGTCGGTACGGCCCGCGCAGGTGACGTTGACCGGCGCATCGGCAATGCCGGTGAGCGCCGCCTCGAGGGCGTCCTGCACCGTGCCGCCGCTAGGCTGCGTCTGCCAGCCGAGAAAGCGGCTGCCGTCGTATTCGATGCCGAGTGCGATACGGTTAGATGCGCTGGTCGCCATAATGAAAAAGCCGCGGTCGCTTGCGCGCCGCGGCTTGGTATGCGGGGCCGCCGCGGCTAGCCCAGGCTGGACAGCATTTGTTGCGCCTGGCCCTGCTGAGCGCTATCGCCTTCCTTCGCCACCTCGTTGAGCAATTCGCGCGCCCCGTCCTTGTCGCCCATCTCCTGATAGGCCTTCGCCAGATCGAGCTTGGTGGCTACTTCCTGCCACTTCGGATCGGCGCCACCGGCGCCTTCGCCGCCGCCGGGCGTGCCCAGATCGAGGCTCAGGCCACCCAGGTCGAGTGGCGCATCGGCCGCCTTCGGAGCATCCGATTTCGTTTGGCCAAGGTCCAGGTTGAGATCGAAATCCATCGCTACCGTCGCGTCCGGATCCACTTTCGGCTCAGGCGCAGCGGCGGCAGGCGCCGCCTTCTTGCGCGGCGGCATCAGCATGGTCTTCTCGCCGTCGTCGCTATCGGTCACGCCGCCCAAATCGAAATCCAGCCCGCTGCTGGCCGATTTGGTCTCGCTGGTGTCCAGTTTCAGCGTGCCGCCGGCCGCAAAATCGCTCTTCGGTATCGCCGCCGTGGCGCCAAGATCGAAGTCCAGGCCAGCCGGCTTGGCCGCGCCGGGCTCCGCCGCTCCGCCGCCGATGTCAAAGTCGAGCGCGGGCGCCGCAGCCGCGTCGGCCGGGGCCGCTGCCGCTGCCGATCCGCCGCTACCGTACAAGCCGTTGCCCGGGTCAATACCGTGACCGAGTGACATCGCCTTGTCCCATTCCGGACCGGCGCCGTTGGTCAAGCCCTTGAGCTTTAGCGCGCTCTGCTCAAAATTCTTCGCGTCCTTGCGGTTGGCATAGATCTCGAGCAGCTTCGCGTGCACCGAAATGCGGCTCGGATCCTTGCTGAGCGATTCCTTGAGGATTTCCTCGGCCTGCGCATCGCGGCCGTAAGCCATATAGACATCGGCCTCGGCGATCGGGTCGACTTCATCGCTTTCCGCGCCGCCGACACTGACGCCGCTGACGGACACCTCGGAGGAGTCGACCGCGGCAGCAGGCGGCGGAGGCGTATCCGGACCAGCCTGCGCCGCATTATTGAACACCGACGAAGCGCCGGTACCCGTCGCGGCGCCCAGCACGCTATCCTGGAATTTGGTGGTCTGCGACTTCTTCTTGCGCCGCCAGGCCCATCCGGTATAGGCGCCGAGGAGCACGAAGACGACGACGAGCCCTTCGATCGCGTACGGAGTCTCGATGAATTCTTCGATGAAGCTCTTGTCGGGCGCGGCTTTTACCGGCGCCGCTACCTTGGTGGCCTTCTTGGCCGCTTCCTTGGCCGCCTCTTTCGGCGCGTCCTTGGGCGCTTCCTTCGCCGCTTCCTTGGGCGCTTCCTCTTTGGCGGCCTCTTTCGGCGCATCCTTGGCGGCTTCCTTGGGTGCCTCTTTGGCCGCTTCTTTCGCAGCTTCCTTCGGCGCCTCTTTCGGCGCTTCCTTGGCGGGCTCCGGAACTTGGGCGGCCGGCGCGGGCGCAGGGGTCGGTACCGGCGCGGGCGTCGGCGCAGGCGCTGCGGCAGGCGGCTTCGTGGCAGCTTTTTTCTCGAGTTCCGCCATCTGCTGGTTCTTCATTTCAACCATCTTCTGCAGATCGGCGACGTTCTTTTCCAGGTCGCCCACGCGCGATTGCGAATCCTTCAGCGCGCGGTCGCGAGCCACCTTGTCATCGTCACGTGCCGCTTTCGCCGCCGGCGCGCCCGGCTTCGCGGGGTCGGCCTTGGAAAGCTTGAGCTGGTCTTTCTGATCCGAGGGTGCCGGCGCTTCGGGTTTGGCGGTGATGCGGCCGCTGACCTCGCGCTCGCGTGCCGGCGCCGCCGGCGCGGCGGCGACCGCCTGGCCAAGCTTCTGCTTGTAGTCGGCAAAGTCCGCCATCTGCGATTGCACCTGCTTCTGGGCTTCCGCCGCCCCGACCGAGGCAATCGCGTCGCGATCCGGAATGTTCAGGATGCGCCCGGCGCGCACCAGGTTGATATTGCCCTTGATGAACGCGCTTTCGTTGGCGCGGTACAGCGCCATCAGCATCTGGTTGAGCGTCACGCCCGTCGGCAGGTTCTGGCGCGCGATCACACCCAGGGTGTCGCCCTTCTTCACTTCGATTTGCTTGGCGCCGGCAGTGGCTGGCACCGGCGCGGCCGATACGGGCTGGCGAGTTTCGACGCGCGGCGCGGGCGCCGAGGGCACAGGTACGGCGACGGGCCTGGGGGCTGGCGCGGGCGCGGCGGCCGGCGGCGGACCCTTGTATTCGACCGGGTCGAGAAGGAACGTGTATTCACGAACTAGGCGGCCGGTGGACCAAGAAAGTTCGATCAGGACATCGAGGAATGGCTCATTGACCGCCTGGCTGGTGGTAAGCCGGATCAGCGGGCGGCCCTCGCGCTTTTCGATCTTGAACTGCAAGCCGACCAGCGCGGGGCTGATGTCGATGCCGGCTTGGCGGAATGCATCCACACTTGCGAGCCGCGCCTGCAGCGAATCTTCTTCGCCGGATTGCAGCGAAACGATTTCGATCTCAGCGCGCAGCGGCTGACCCAGGGCGGAATTGACCTGAAGCCTGCCGAGGCCTGCTGCATGCGCCATCAGAGGCACGCAAAGCAGCGCCGCCAAAGCAAACCGATTTCCAGACATTTGTTTCCCCACTGAGCGCACCCTGAGTCGTTCTTCCGGGACCGACTACCATAACATCATGGCGTTAGCCCTGCAACCTGAGAGACCTTCTCGATTTTGCTGCGGTAGTGTCTTGGGCAACAAGGAAATTTGCCCTGTTGTCCGGGCCCCTAACGCAGCCCGGAATCCAGCAGAATCCGGACCATCCGGCGCAGCGGTTCCGCCGCGCCCCACAACAACTGGTCGCCCACTGTGAATGCGGCCAGATACTCACCGCCCATCGGCATCTTGCGCAGCCGCCCGACCGGTACTGAAAGCTTGCCGCTGACCGCGGCCGGGGTCAGTTCCGCCAGCGATTCTTCGCGGCGATTTGGCACCACCTTCACCCAATCGTTCGCTTCCGCAAGCATGCCTTCGATTTCGCCCAGCGGAACATCCTGCTTCAGTTTCACCGTCATCGCCTGGCTGTGGCAGCGCATCGCGCCCACGCGCACGCAGATGCCGTCAATCGGGATCGGCCGCGCGCTGCGCCCCAGGATCTTGTTGCCCTCGGCCTGCGCCTTCCACTCCTCGCGGCTCTGGCCGTTGCCCAGATCCTTGTCGATCCATGGCAGCAGGCTCGCCGCCAGCGGGTAGCCGATTTCGCTCTTTGGCAGCGTGCCGTTGCGCAGCGCCTCGGTGACGCGCCGGTCGATATCGAGCGCGCTTGCCGCCGGATTATCGATGGCAGGCTTGGCGGCGCTGCCCAGGTGCCCCATCTGCTGCATGAGCTCGCGCATCTGCGCGGCGCCGCCGCCCGAGGCGGCCTGGTAGGTCATGCAAGTCATCCATTCGACGAGGTCGCGCTGCAGCAGGCCCGCCATGCCCATCAGCATCAGGCTGACCGTGCAATTGCCGCCGATGAAATCCTTGGTGCCGCCCTTGACGCCGTCCTGGATCACCCGCAGGTTGACCGGGTCGAGGATGATCACCGCATCGTCCTTCATGCGAAGCGCGCTCGCGGCGTCGATCCAGTAGCCCGTCCAGCCGGCGGCACGCAGTTTCGGATGGATGTCGCTGGTGTAGTCGCCGCCCTGGCAGGAAATAATCACCGGAAATTTCTTCAGCGCCTCGACATCGGTGGCGCTGGCGACCGGGCCGCAGTCCTTGCCGATGTCCGGGCCCTTGCCGCCCGCCTGCGAGGTGGAGAAGAACACGGGCTCGACGTGGTCGAAGTCCTTTTCCTCGCGCATCCTCTGCACGAGAACCGAACCCACCATGCCGCGCCAACCGACGATGCCGATTCTCAACATGACCACATTCCTGTTCTACAACCGTTCCGCCACCGCAGACGCCATCTCCACGGTGCTTACCTTCCTCGTGCCCGCAGTATATATGTCGGCGGTGCGGTAGCCGTCGCGCAGCGTCTTTTTCACCGCGGCTTCCAGACGCTCGGCCGCCGCCGCCTGGCCGAGCGAATGGCGCAGCATCAGCGCCGCCGAAAGAATGGTCGCAAGCGGATTGGCGATGCACTTGCCCGCGATGTCCGGCGCCGAGCCGTGAATCGGTTCGTAGAGCCCCTTGTTGTTCGCGTCCAGCGACGCGGACGGCAGCATGCCGATCGAACCGGTCAGCATCGAGGCTTCGTCCGACAGGATGTCGCCGAACATGTTGCCGGTGACGATTACGTCGAACTGCTTCGGATTGCGCACCAGTTGCATCGCGCAGTTGTCCACGTACATGTGCGAAATTGCGATGTCCGGATAGCCTTTCGCTTCCGCGTCGACCACTTCACGCCACAGCCGCGAAGTCTCGAGCACATTCGCTTTATCCACCGAACAGACTTTCTTTCCCCGCTTGCGGGCCGCGTCGAACGCGACGCGCGCGATGCGGCGGATCTCGGCTTCCGTGTAACGCATGGTGTCGAAGCCTTCGCGCCCGCCGCTTTCGTGCTGGCGGATGCCTTTGGGCTGGCCGAAGTAGATATCGCCGGTGAGTTCGCGCACGATCAGGATGTCGAGCCCGGCGATAACTTCAGGGCGCAATGTGGACGCATCGGCGAGTTCAGGGTAAACCTGCGCCGGGCGCAGGTTCGCGAACAGGCCGAGTTCCTTGCGCAAGCCGAGGATCGCCTGCTCGGGACGCTTGGAGGACTCCAGGCTGTCGTATTTCGGATCGCCGACGGAACCAAATAGAATGGCATCGGCTTTTTTCGCCAACGCCAGGGTTGCAGGCGGCAGCGGATGCCCGGAAGCTTCGTAGCCGGCGCCGCCGACCGGTGCCTCCTCGAATTCGAATTTCAGCGCGAGCCTTCCCAGCACGCGCAGGGTTTCGGAAACAATTTCCTTGCCGATGCCGTCGCCCGGCAGAACCGCAATTTTCATGGGGCGCCCTACCGGAAGAGCCAGGGAAACTGGTCGCGCCGCCGCGCTTCGAAGGCGCGGATCTCGTCGGCATGCCGCAGCGTGACGCCGATCTCATCCAGGCCGTTCAGCAGCGAATGCCGGCGCGAGGGATCGACGTCGAACTTGTACGATTTCGAGCCGTCGGCGGTAGAGACCGTCTGCCGGTCGAGGTCCACGACCAGCCGGAATCCGGGCAACGCGCTTTCGTAGAACAGGCTGTCCACTTCGGTTGCCGACAGCACCACTGGCAGGAAACCGTTCTTGAAACTGTTTTCGTAGAAGATATCGCCGAACGAGGGCGCGATCACGCACTTGAAGCCGTATTGCTGCAGCGCCCACGGCGCGTGCTCGCGCGAACTGCCGCAGCCGAAATTCTTGCGCGCGAGCAGGATCTCTGCCCCCTTGTAGCGCGCCTGGTTGAGCACGAAATCCGGGTTGAGCGGTCTCTTCGCGTTGTCCATGCCCGGCTGCCCGATGTCGAGGTAGCGCCAGGCATCGAACAGGTTCGGGCCGTAGCCGCTGCGCTTGATGGATTTCAGGAACTGTTTAGGGATGATGGCGTCGGTATCGACGTTGGCGCGGTCGAGCGGCGCGACCAACCCATTCAACACGGTGAATTTCTCCATGGCTAGCGCCAGCTCCGCACGTCGACGAAATGGCCGGCGATCGCCGCCGCCGCCGCCATCTCCGGGCTGACCAGGTGCGTGCGGCCGCCCGCGCCCTGCCGCCCCTCGAAGTTACGATTCGAGGTGGAGGCGCAGCGCTCGCCCGGCTCGAGGCGGTCGGCGTTCATGGCCAGGCACATCGAGCAGCCCGGTTCGCGCCATTCGAAGCCCGATTCGCGGAACACCTTGTCCAGGCCTTCCTTTTCGGCCTGCGCCTTCACTAGGCCGGAACCCGGCACCACCATCGCGACCTTGATGTTCGACGCGACTTTCCGGCCCTTCGCCACCGCGGCGGCCGCGCGCAAGTCTTCGATGCGCGAGTTGGTGCAGGAACCGATGAACACCTTGTCGAGCAGGATGTCCTGCATCGGTGTGCGCGGCTTCAATCCCATGTAGACCAGCGCGCGCTCCATGCCCTCGCGCTTGATCGGGTCCTTTTCCTTGTCGGGATCGGGCACGCTCGCCTCGACCGCGACCACCATCTCCGGCGAGGTTCCCCAGGTGATCTGCGGCGCAATTTCGCGCGCGTCCAGCTTCACTTCGATGTCGAACTTCGCATCCGGATCGCTGTTGAGCATTTTCCAGGTGGCGACTGCCTGGTCCCACTCGGGGCCGTTGGGCGAGAACGTGCGGCCCTTCAGGTACTGGACCGTGGTGTCGTCCACCGCCACCATGCCGGCGCGTGCGCCCGCTTCTATCGCCATGTTGCAGACCGTCATGCGGCCTTCCATCGACAGCGCGCGGATGGTACTGCCGGCGAATTCAACAGCGCTGCCGGTCCCGCCCGCGATGCCGATACGGCCGATCACCGCGAGCACGATGTCTTTCGCGGTCACGCCGCGGCCCAGCGGCCCCTCGACGGTAACGCGCATGTTCTTCATCTTCTTCGTCACCAGGCATTGCGTGGCGAGCACGTGCTCGACCTCCGACGTTCCGATGCCGTGTGCAAGGCAGCCGAAGGCGCCGTGCGTGCTGGTGTGCGAATCGCCGCAGACCACCGTCATGCCGGGCAGCGTCGCGCCCTGCTCCGGCCCGATCACGTGCACGATGCCCTGGCGCTTGTCGAGGAACGGGAAATAGACCTTGGCGCCGTACTCCTTGATGTTCTTGGTCAGCGTATCGACTTGCAGGCGCGAGATTGGATCGACGATGCCGTCGAGGCCGCGGTCCCAGCCGGTGGTCGGCGTGTTGTGGTCGGCGGTGGCGACGACCGAACCGATGCGCCAGGGCTTGCGCCCCGCGAGTTTCAGGCCCTCGAAGGCCTGCGGGCTCGTGACTTCATGGACCAGATGACGGTCGATGTACAGCAGCGCGGTACCGTCTTTCTCGACGTGCACCACGTGGCTGTCCCAGAGCTTGTCGTAAAGCGTGCGTCCCATGCGTATTCGACCACCGCAAAAGAACGATTATCCCATAAGGAATCAGCGTTTTGCGCGCGCGGCGTCGTACAGCGGCATGACTTTCGAGGAATAGCCCTGCAGGTCGCTGATACGGCTCGCATGCGAGGGGTGCGTCGAGAGGAATTGCGGCGGCTGCCCGCCGCTGACCTTCGCCATTTTCTCCCATAGCGTTACCGCAGCGCGCGGATCGAAGCCGGCTCGTGCGGCAAGCTCCACGCCAATGCGGTCGGCCTCGACTTCGTCGGTCCGCGAATTGGGCAGGTTGAAGGTGACGTCGAGGACCGCCTGCGTCAGGTCCTGCCCGATGGCCGGAACGCCGAGAATCGCACCGACCACCGAAATACCGATGCCCTGCGCCATCGCCTGCGAGGCGCGCTCGCGGCCATGTTCGCGCAACGCGTGCGCGATCTCGTGGCCCATCACCGCGGCGATCTCGTCGTCGGTCGCGTGCAGCTTTTCGATCAGCCCGGTATAGAACGCGATTTTTCCGCCGGGCATGCACCAAGCGTTCACCTCCTTCGAGGTGATGACGTTCACTTCCCATCGCCATCCGGGCGTGTCAGCGCGAAAGGCGCCGGTTTGCGGGGTCAGGCGGCCCGCGATCGCCCGCACGCGCTCCAGCTGCATGGCATCGCGGTTGAGTTGCCCTTTCTTCTGCGCGTCCGCCAAGACTTGGGCGTAAGCCTTCACCGCACTGCGGTTGATCGACTCCGACGACACCATCATGTTCTGCTTGCGGTCCACGCCGACGGCGCCGGGTTGCGTCGTGTTCACGCTCTGGCAGCCGGCAACCAGGACCAGCAGCGGCAGGAAAGTTCGCTTCAACATGGCAGCGAATTTACACCCGGACCTTCCACGCCACTAGCAACGCGCCGACGGCGCCCAGCAGCGCGCTGGCGAGGAAGCTGGGAGCCGCGCCGAACGCCTCCCAGATCCAGCCCGCCGCCAGCGTGCCCGCGGCGCCGCCAATGCCGTAGGTCAGGCTGGAATACACCGCCTGGCCGCGCGCCGCGACGCGACCCGGAAACAGCCGATGGACCGCGGCGATCGAAGCGGCGTGGAACGAGCCGAACGTCGCGGCATGCAGGATCTGCGCGGCGACCAGCACAAGGAGCAGATCGACCGCCCAGGCGATGGCGGCGAAGCGCAGCGCCGCGCAGATAAAGCTCGCGATCAGCAGCGCCCGCAGCGAGAAACGCCGCATCAGCTGGGGCAGCCAGAGGAACACCGCCACCTCGGCCAGGATGCCCACCGTCCAGAGCGCCCCGGTCGCCGCCTTCGAGTAGCCGGCGGCCTCGAGATAGAGGGAGAAGAAGCCATACAGCGCGCCGTGCGCCGCCTGCATGCACATGCAGGCGGCAAAGAACGCGATCACGTCGGCACGCCGCAACAGTGCACCGAGGCGCTCCCCGTCCGCGTGCTCCGGAGGGCGCGCACGCGCCGGAATGCCGAATGCGACCACGCAAACGATTGCCGACAGCAGCACCACGATGTCCAGAACCGTTTCGGCGCCATGATGGTCCAGCCAGGCGCCGGTGCCCAGCACCGCGAGCATGAAGCCGATCGATCCCCAGAGGCGGATCGGACCGTAGCTGCCGGCCCGCCCTTCCGTGGCGGCGAGCGCCGTCGCCTCGACGAGCGGCATGGCGCCCGCGGCGAGCAGGCTGAGCACCAGCATCACCAGGGCAACGCCCGTCACGCCGCGAACAAGATACAGGGTGGCGAATCCCAGGCACACCGCGAAAGCGCCGAAGATGACGATCGCGCGCTGCCGGCCGCCGTGATCGGCCAGCCAGCCCCACAGCGCCGGGGCGAATACGCGCGCCACCTGCGGCATCGCCAGAACCAGCGCGATCTGCGGCGCGCCGAATCCCTGCGCCGCCAGCCAGAGCGGGAAATACGGCACCAGCGCGCCCGCGTAAGTGAAGTACGCCAAATAGTAGGCGCCCAAGCGAGTGGAAACATTCATGGGACCCGCATGATATAAGCGCGGCCATGGCGCCGCGCCTCGCGTTCTATCTTTTATTCATCGCCTCGGGATTCGCCGGACTCATCTACGAATCCGTCTGGACGCACTACCTGAAGCTGTATCTCGGCCACGCCGCCTACGCGCAGTCGCTGGTGCTGATCGTGTTCATGGGCGGCATGGCGCTGGGATCGACGCTGTGCGCGCGCGTTTCCACGCGCATCCGCAATCCGCTGCTCGCGTATGCAGCGATCGAGGCGGCGATCGGCCTGTGCGCCCTGGTATTTCACGAACTATTTGTTGTCGCGACGGACTGGTCCTACGCCGCATTGCTGCCCGCGCTTGGCGTGGACTGGCTGGTCCTCGCGGCGAAACTTGCAGTCGCCTGCGTGCTGATCCTGCCGCAATCGATCCTGCTGGGCGCGACCTTCCCGTTGATGAGCGCGGGTTTGGTCCGTACGACACATGCCCGCGGCGAGGCGATTTCAATGCTCTATTTCTCCAACAGCCTGGGCGCGGTCGCCGGCGTTCTGACGAGCGGTTTTGTCCTGATTTCCTGGGTTGGCTTGCCGGGTACGTTGCGTACCGCCGGCATCATCAACCTGGCGCTGGCGGCGGCGGTGGCCTTGCTGGCGCGCCCCGTGGTCGCTCCGACGCCGGTGCGTGCGGAGGATGGCGCGCACCCCGCGCGCCTGCTGCTCTCGGTCGCGTTGCTGACCGGCCTCGCGTCCTTCATCTACGAAATCTGCTGGATCCGCATGCTTTCGCTGGTACTGGGCGCGTCCACCCATTCCTTCGAGCTGATGCTATCGACCTTCATCCTCGGCCTTGCGCTGGGCGGGTTCGCGGTGCGGCGCCTGGTGGACAGCGTCGCCCAGCCGGAGCGGCTGCTCGGCTGGGTGCAGGTGGCAATGGGACTGGCCGCGCTAGCAACGCTGCCGGTGTACGACCACAGCTTCGAGCTGATGGAAACCCTGATGAAGGGGCTCGCGCGCACCGAAACGGGTTATTTCTTTTTCAATCTCACCGGACAGGCGGTTTCCGCGCTGGTAATGCTGCCGGCGACCTTCCTTGCGGGCATGACGCTGCCGTTGATCACCGGCGCCTTGCTGCGCGGCGGTACCGGCGAGAGCGCCATCGGGCAGGTATATGCCGCGAATACGCTGGGCGCGATTCTCGGCGTGCTTGCCGCCGTGCATCTCGGGCTGCCGCTCCTCGGCTTGAAGGGCACGCTGATTTCCGGCGCACTGGTCGACGCCGTGCTCGGCCTGGTCCTGCTTTATCGCACCTCCCCGCAGCGCTTGCCGTTCGCGGCATCGGCGGCGGCCTGCCTGCTCGCGTTCACGCCGGTCGCGCTGCTATTCGAACTCAACCCCAACAAGATGACTGCCGGGGTGTTCCGGCACGGCGACCTGTCCACCTCCGCCAACGCTAAGATCCTGTTCAGCAAGGACGGCAAGACCGCCACCGTGCACCTGGTGGGCTACGGCGAGGTGGTCAGCATCCGCACCAACGGCAAATCCGACGGTTCGATCAACATGGACCGCGCCGGCGCGCGCGGCTCAGACGAAATCACCATGGTGCTCACCGGCGCGATCCCGCTCGCGCTCAAGCCGGATGCGAAAAGCGCGGCGGTGATCGGCATCGGCACCGGCCTCACCATGCACGCGCTGCTGCAGAGCCTTGCGCTCGAGCGCGTCGAGACGGTGGAGATCGAGGCGGCGATGGCGGAGGCCGCGCGCGGCTTCGCGCCGCGCAACAGCTCCGCATTCGCCGATCCGCGCGGCGCGATCCTGATCGACGACGCGAAGACCTACTTTTCGACGCGCAACCGGCGCTACGACATCCTGGTCTCGGAGCCGTCCAATCCCTGGGTGAGCGGCGTGTCGAGCCTGTTCACGCGCGAGTTCTACCAGCGCATCCGCGGCCACCTCAACCCGGGCGGGGTGCTGGTGCAGTGGTTCCAGCTCTACGAAATCGACGCCTCTATGCTGGCCTCCGTGATGCGCGCGCTGGGCGAAGCCTTCCCGCACTACGCAGTGTTCGCGCCCAGCGACCACGACCTGCTGATCGTCGCTTCGGCCGATCCGCTGCCGCTGCCAGTAAAGGCATCGGCCTTCGAGCAGGCGACGTTCGCCCAAGAACTGCGCACCGTCCATGTGCAGGCTCCGGGCGACCTGGATGCGCGCTACCTCGGCAACCGCACCACGCTGGAGCCGCTGTTCGCGAGCTATGGCATGCCCGCCAACTCGGACTACTACCCAGTGCTGGATCTGAACGCCGCCCGCTACCGCTTCATGGAGAAGAGCGCATCGGATGTGGTTGCGCTTTTGAACGCCGGCGTACCGGTGCTGGAAATGCTGGAACCCGGCCTTCAACGCCGGCCAGTAAACGCCGGTCTGACGGGCGCGGACGATTTCGAACGCATCGAGAACACGCGCCTCGCGCGTTACGCGCGCGATTTCATGATCGGCGCGACGCCGCCAGATCCCCGCGCCATCCCGACTCAGCTGCAGAAGGACCTGGAGGTATCGAAACTGCGCCTGATCGACTGCCGCGAGCCGCGCGACCAGGATATCTGGCTGCACAGCCTGCTGAACGTCGCGCGCAGCCTCAACCCCTACCTCGCGCCCGATGAAGCGGCGGCGGTCTGGTCGCGCATCATCGCCGCCCCCTGCCACGGCGGCTTGCACGAATACCAGCGTCGCTGGATCGCGCTGTTCGAGGCTGTCGCGGCGCGCGACGGCGGGCGCAGCGCGACGGCCGCGGAAGAACTGCTTGCCACGCAGACCGACCTGGGCCGCGACGCGCGCGAGTACCTGGTGATCGCCGCCATGACCGGCCGCCTCGCCGCGGGCGAATCGCAGGCGGCGAAAGCGCTGTGGAGCAAGTATGAGGCGGAGTTGCGGGACAAGAACCGGCCCCTGCTCAGGCTGTTGCGCTGCCACGCCGAACGTGGCGATGAAAAACCCTGTGCCGCGGCCTTCGCCGCCTATGCCGACTGAGCCGCTCCCGCCGCGAATCTGACCGTCGCCAGTAGTTCGCGCACGAATTGCTCGTCGGAGCGCCCGTTGCGCGCGGCCGACGCGATCCGGTCCTCGAGCAACAGTTGCGCAAGACCATGCACCAGCGCCCACGCGGCGAGCGATGCGTCACTCGCGCCCTGCGCCCCCGGCACGCGCGCTGACAGCGCGCCTGACAGGCCCTGGAAGGTCCGGGTCGCGATGTCGCGCAATGCCGGATGCCTGGCGATCTGCACTGCACCGCCGAACATCAGGCGAAAACGCTGCGGATGATCGAGCGCGAAGCGCACATAGGCTTCGCCCATGCCTCGCAGCCCTCCCGCCGCGGCCGCCTCCCGCTGCGCCTTGCCGAGCATCGCGTAGCCGTCGGTGGCGAGCGCCGCCAGCAAACTCTCGCGTTCAGGAAAATGCCGGTACGGGGCGCTGTGGGAAACCCCCGCACGGCGCGCGATCTCGCGCAGTTTGAGTCCCACAAGGCCTTCTTTTTCAAGGATTTTCCCTGCCGAGCGCAGCAGCGCCGCCCGCAGGTCGCCGTGGTGATAGGCCTCTTTCTTCGATTTCAATGTTGACATTGCTTACATTAATTTCTAGGATAATGTTTACATCGACAACATAACAGGCTTTCCATGCTGCTGCAAATCCTGCAACGTACCCCGACATGGGTGTTAGGGCTCTTCGCCTTGCTGGTGGTCTTCGGTCTCCTGCAGAGCCGCACGCGCCGCATCTCGCTCGCCCGGGTGACGATCCTGCCGCTGGTGCTGATCGGTCTCTCGCTGTCGGGCCTGTGGAGCACTTTCGGGGGCAACGCGTTCGCCATTGCAGCGTGGGTCGCGGCGGTCCTCGCCACGCTGCTCATCAACAGGGCCGCAAAATGGCCGCGCAAGGTCTCCTACGAGACGGAAACGCGCAGCTTTCTCGTCGAAGGCAGCTGGGCGCCGCTGGCGGTGATGATGATCATCTTCTTCACGCGCTATACGGTCACGGTCACGCTGGCGATGCATCCCGAGCTTGCCGCCACGCTCTGGCTGCCGGTCGCTGTCAGCTTCGCCTACGGACTGATGAGCGGCGCCTTCCTCGCGCGCGCGATCCGCATCCTG
>JANXUV010000119.1 GCA_025356085.1 Betaproteobacteria bacterium | reverse complement strand
ACCGGCAGCCTGGATGCGGCGGCGGGCACGAGCGTGATCGACCTGATCTTCGAATTGAACCGCAGCTACGGCACCACGCTCGTCATGGTGACGCACGACGAGCACCTGGCGCAGCGCTGCGGGCGCGCGATCCGCCTGGTGGCGGGCAGGATGGCCGCGTGAAGCAGTCGTTGAAAATGCTGCTGCGCGACTGGCGCGCGGGCGAGCTGCGCGTCCTCGCCATGGCACTGGTGGTGGCGGTGGCGAGCATCACCAGCGTCGCTTTTTTCGCCGACCGCGTCGGCAGCGCCCTGGTGCGCGACGCGCATCAGCTCCTGGGCGCCGACCTGGTGATGGTTTCCGACCACCCCTGGCAGCGAGGCGTCGCCGGGGAGATCGCGCGCCGGGGCCTGCAGCACGCCGAATCCACCACCTTCATCAGCATGGTGATGCAAGGTGAAAACTCTCAGCTCACGGGCGTCAAGGCAGTCACGGAAAACTATCCCCTGCGCGGCCGCCTGCGCATCGCGCCGGCGGTGAACGCCGGAGACGGTCCCGCGCAGGCCGGGCCGCCGCCCGGCAAGGTCTGGATCGAGGAGCGCCTCGTCACGTCGCTGGCCGCGCCGGTCGGCTCGCGCCTCAAGCTCGGCAACGCCACGCTGGAAGTGGCCGCCATCCTCACGCTGGAACCCGAGCGCGGCGCCAATTTCTTCAACATCGCGCCGCGCCTGTTCATGAACGTTGCCGACGTGCCGGCGACCGGGCTGGTGCAGACCGGCAGCCGCATCTCCTACTACCTGTACGCCGCCGGGCCGCGCGAGGGCATCGCCGCGCTGGACGCCTGGGCGCGCGGCAACCTGGAGCGCGGCCAGCGCGTGGACAACCTGGAAAGCGGCCGCCCCGAAGTGCGCGTGTCCATCGACCGGGCGCAGCGCTTCCTTGGCCTCACCGCGCTGCTTGCCGCTATCCTGGCCGGCGTCGCCATCGCGCTCGGCACGCGCCGCTTCGTCGAGCGCCATCTCGACAGCTGCGCGGTGATGCGCTGCCTGGGCGTGACGCAGGGCAGGCTGCTGTCCCTGTTCGGGCTGGAATTCCTCCTGCTGGGCGTTTTCTCCTGCGCGATCGGCGTCGCCATCGGCTTCGTGGCGCAGTATTTCATCGCCGAAATCCTCGGCGAGCTGCTGCGCGCCGATCTGCCGGCGCCCTCCGCGCTGCCGGCGGCACAAGGCTTCCTGGTGGGCCTGGTGCTGCTGCTCGGTTTCTCGCTGCCGCCGCTGGTGCAGCTGAAGAACGTCCCGGCGGTGCGGGTGATCCGGCGCGAATCGGGTCCGGCCAAGGGCGGCACCGTGGCGGTCTATCTCGCCGGCCTTGCTTCGCTGTCGGGCCTGCTGATCTGGCAGGCCGGCGATATCCGCCTCGGCGTCACGGTGGTCGGCGGCTTCGGCGTCGCGGTGACGCTGTTCGCGGCCGTGGCGTGGCTGGGCCTGCGCTTTCTCTCGGGAAGCTTTTTCTCGAGAAAAATCGGAAAACAGAACATCGCCTTGCGCTACGGGCTGGCGAACCTGCGGCGGCACGCGCGCGGCAACGCCATCCAGGTGGCGAGCCTCGCGCTCGGCCTAACCGCGGTGCTGCTGCTGACCTTCACGCGCAACGACCTGGTGAACGCCTGGCGGCGCAGCGCGCCGCCCGATGCGCCGAACCGCTTCCTGCTCGGCGTGCAGCCGGACCAGCTTGCCGAAGTGAAGGCTTTCTTCGCGGACAAGAAGATCGCGCCGCCGGAGTTGAACCCGATGGTGCGCGGCCGGCTGACCGAGGTGAACGGCAGGAAGGTCTCCGAGGACGATTTCACCGAGGAACGCGCGCGGCGCCTGGTCGAGCGCGAATTCAACCTCTCGTACTTCGTCCAGCCGCCCGCCCACAACACGCTGGTTGCGGGCCAGTGGTTCGCGCAGGACTCGAAGGAAGTCTCGGTGGAGGAGGGCATCGCCAGGACCCTCGGCTGGAAGATGGGCGACGAGCTGACCTTCACGGTTGGCGGGGAATCCTTCAGCGCGCGCATCAGTTCCATGCGCAAATTGCGCTGGGATTCCATGAAGGTGAATTTCTTCGTCATCGGGCCGCCTTCCCTGATCGGGCGCTTCCCGTCCAGCTACATCTCGGCGTTCCGGCTCGAGCCCGGCTCGGAAGCGCTGATGAACGAACTCACCGTGCGCTTCCCCAACCTCACCGTGGTGGACGTCGGCGCCGCGCTGAAGCAGGCGCAGGACATCATCGACCAGGTGATCAGCGCGGTGCAGGTGGTGTTCATGTTCGCGCTGGGCGCGGGCCTGCTGGTGCTGTACTCGGCGCTGGTCGCCACCGAAGACGAGCGCCGGCGCGAAGCCGCCGTGATGCGCGTCTACGGCGCCTCGCGCGCGCAGGTCACCGGCAGCCAGCGCGTGGAATTCCTCGCGATGGGCCTGCTCGCCGGCATCCTCGCCACCGCCGGCGCCGCCGCCATCGGCCAGCTGCTGGCGCGGCAGGTGTTCGAGCTCGACCTCCCGCCCAGCGCCGGCCTGTGGATCTTCGGCCCGCTCGCCGGCGTGCTGCTGCTCTCGCTCAACGCCTGGCTGTCGGCGCGCAAGGTGCTGTCGGCTTCGCCCGCGCTCACGCTGCGTGATTCAGTCTGAGACGTAGAATGGCCCATGACTGAAGTCCTGATCGCTGGCGTCGCGCTCATTGCAGGACTGGGCATCGGCTGGTTCGCGGCGAGCCGCAAGCTGTCGGCCGCGGCCGACGAACTGCGCAGCGAATCCATCCGGCGCTCCGCCGCCGAGGCCAGCCTCGAGAGCGAGCGCAAGTCGTCCCAGGAAAAGCTCGCCGCGCTGCAGGACGCGCAGGCGCGGCTGGGCGAAACCTTCAAGGCGCTGTCCGCCGAAGCGCTGAAGAGCAGCAGCACGCAGTTCCTCGAGCTCGCGAAGAAGGAGCTCGAAGTCCATCAGACCGGCGCGAAGGCCGACCTGGAGAAGCGCCAGCAGGCCATCGATGCGATGGTAAAGCCGCTGCAGGATTCGCTGAAGCAGGTGGACGGCAAGCTGGGCGAGCTGGAGAAGTCGCGCATCTCCGCCTACTCGGCGCTGTCCGAGCAGGTGCGCGGCCTGGTGGAGACGCAGTTGCCGCGACTGCAGGGCGAGACCGCGAACCTCGTCAAGGCGCTGCGCCAGCCCGCTGTGCGCGGCCGTTGGGGCGAGATGCAGCTCAAGCGCGTCGTCGAGATGGCGCAGATGCTGGAGCACTGCGATTTCGTGGAGCAGGAGACGCGCGGCAACGAGGACACCGGCCGCCTGCGCCCGGACATGATCGTGCGGCTGCCGGGAGGCAAGCAGGTCGTCATTGACGCCAAGACGCCGCTCGCGGCCTACATCGACGCCATCGAGGCGCCCGATGAAGCGACGCAGCAGGCGAAGCTCGCCGATCACGCGCGCCAGGTACGCGACCACATGACCTCGCTGGGCCGCAAGGCCTACTGGGAGCAGTTCCAGCCGTCGCCCGAATTCGTCGTGATGTTCCTGCCGGGTGAGATGTTCTTCAGCGCGGCCCTGCAGCAGGATCCGTCCCTCATCGAGTCCGGCGTGGCGGAGAAGGTGATTCCCGCGACGCCGACCACGCTGATCGCGCTATTGCGCGCCGTCGCCTACGGCTGGCGTCAGGAGGCGCTCGCGAAGAACGCGCAGGAAGTCGCCGACCTCGGCCGGCAACTCTACGAACGCATCTCGACCATGACAGAGCACTGGAGCACCGTCGGCAACCGCCTCGACCAGGCAGTGAAGTCCTACAACGATGCTGTGTCGTCGCTTGAAAGCCGCGTTCTGGTGTCGGCGCGGAAACTCCGCGACCTGAAAGCGGGCGCCGACGACGTCGAGATCAAGTCGCTAGAACCCGTCGAGCGCCAGCCGCGCAAGCTGCAGGCCGTATCCACGCTGCCTAAGCCTGGGCAGGAATAGGCCGATGTGGCCAGTCGGCCATGTTCCCTCGAAACTTCCGCCGCATGCTTTCGTCCGCTGTCGGCCAGAAGCGGACATTCTGCCCTACTTGGAAAAGAGCCCTCAGGGTTTGTCCCAACGTCCAGCGGACCCTGCGCCTACAATGTCTGCTATCGACCCAAAGCGGACCTTACAAGATTCCGAGAACCCGGACAGATGCTGAGCGCTGATCAACTACGGTTTTCCAGCAAGAGGGGCGGTAAGCTGTCTGCGTGGATTTCCGACCCTGAACATCGGTCACTGCGCCTTTGGAGCCTTGCGGACGCCAAGGCGGTTACCCTGCGTACAGGAAATACAAAGATTCGCGTGAAGGTCCGCGAGAAAAGCAGTCTCTTCGTGGGCGAGATCGTTGGTATTGAGCCCGGAGATGCCGTACTGGCCCGAGATATACGGATCGGAGAACTGATTATTTTCGACAAGCGGCATATCTTCGAAGCTGACGAATGATGAATGACCGCTAACAACCCAAAGCCGACACTCCCTACGTTGAATTGATCGGACTGCTATGCACACCCACGATCTCACACCTTGGATTCACGACCATCGGTTCGATAAGGGAAGTGCCGCGGCCGAACGCAGTACGAGGGCTGTCATGTGGATCACAGCCACAATGATGGTTATTGAGATCTGGGCCGGCTGGGTTTTTAACTCGATGGCCTTGCTTGCTGATGGCTGGCACATGAGTTCTCACGCATTGGCCATTGGACTGAGCGCCTTTGCGTATGTGGCAGCGCGCCGCTATGCGGGCGACGACACCTTTGCCTTTGGAACATGGAAGATCGAGATACTCGGCGGTTTCTCCAGTGCGCTGTTGTTACTCGGCATCGCCGCCCTAATGGTGTTCGGATCGGTCGAACGGCTCCTCCACCCTCAATCAATCCAATTCCAACAAGCCATTCCTGTTGCCGTCGTCGGCTTTATCGTCAATGTGGTGTGCGCGGTCATACTTGAGCGCGGACACGAGCACGGTCACCACCATGAGAGCGACGACCATGTGCATCATCACCATGATTTGAACCTGCGTTCGGCCTATGTACACGTCGTTGCTGACGCTGCGACGTCAGTTTTGGCTATCGTCGCATTGGTTGGTGGATGGCTCTGGGGTTGGAACTGGCTCGATCCTGTGATGGGACTCGTCGGTGCCGTATTGGTAGCTGTGTGGGCCTCAGGCCTTATCCGCTCCACGGCGCGAGTGCTGCTCGACCGGGAGATGGATCACCCAGTCTTAGAAGAAATACGAGAAGAAGTTCAAGCCCAGGGTGTGGGGCACAATACAACGATCAGTGACCTGCATGTGTGGCGGGTCGGCAAAGATCGCTTTGCTTGCATCTTGAGTCTGGTAACCCATGACACGGCGCTTACCCCGGGAACCGTAAAGCAGTGGCTCGCCAAACATGAGGAATTGGCCCACATAACGGTCGAGATTCAGTTCTGTCCCGGTGGCGCCCATCGGGCTGCGTGAATGTCCGCTTCTGGCCGATAGCGGACGAAAGCGCCAGCAGTCAGCGCAGCGCCGAGAGCAGGTGCGCCAAGTCGTCCAGTTCGTTCCGGTTCAGGTCGGAGACCAGCCAGAAATCCATCTCGCCCGCCGTGAAGCGCGAAAGGTTGAAGCCGTCGCGTTTCGACTCGCTCGCCTTCACATCGCCGCGCGCGGGCCGGATGTAGGCGTCGATCAGGTGCTGGCGCCGCTTGTAGACCAGCACGGCGACCGGCTGGCCGGCGATGTGATCGAGCCTGGCGCCGAGCAGTTCGAAGCCTTGCGCCGACAGGTCGGCGACCGGCGGCGAATAGGCGAGGCGCGCGCTCAGCCAGGGTTTCACGGTGTGCTGGTCGGAGGAGGCGACCTGGATCAGGCGCTTGCCGAGCGTGGCGCCGACGTGGCTGGCGAGGATTTCGTCGGCGCGGCGCTCGTCTTCGCCGGGGCGCAGGTAGCCCATGGTCGCCGCCCAGGTGACGAGCGCGACGCCGGCCATGGCCGCGCCCTGCGCGAGCCAGCGCTGCCAGCGTGGGCGCTGCGGCGATTCCTCTTCGACGGGAAGCGCAGCCATCACGTCGGCGGCCAGCGAGGCCGGCGCGGCGTGATAGTCGGCGTGCGCGCGGATTGCGGCGGAGATTTTCTTGCCGGCTTCGTCGCGGTTCACTGGCGTACCTCGGAGGCGCGCGTGATGGCGCGCAGCGATTCGGCGAGCAGGCGGCGGGCGCGCGACAGGCGCGACATCACGGTGCCGATCGGCGCGCCGGTGATGCGGGCGATGTCCTGGTAGGGGAGGTCTTCAAGCTCGCGCAGGATCAGCACTTCGCGGAACTGCGCCGGCAGGGCGGCGAGCGCCTCGTTCAGCATGCGGCGGTCGAGCGCGCGCAGGGCGAGCGTTTCGGGAGTTTCCTCTTCGATGAGCTGGAGCTCGGGCGCCAAGGGATCCATGCTCGTGAGTTCCGCGGGCCGGTTGGCTTTCAGCCAGCTCATGCAGGCGTTGCGCACCAGGGTGAGGAACCAGGGTTTCGCGTCGCCGCGCAGGCCGTCGAGGAAGCGGTAGGCGCGCAGCGCTGCCTCCTGCACCACGTCGCGCGCGTCCTGGTCGTTGCGGGTCAGCCAGCGCGCGAGGTTGTACGCCGCGTCCATGTGCGGAAGCACCATTTGCTCGAATCGTTCGCGGCGGGCTGGCAAGCGCCGATGTTAACCCTGCGGCACGGCGATACATAGGTCACGTGACATGGATCTTGCCGCCCATGTCCTCGTGCCCGTCGCCGCAGAAGACGTCGCAGATGAATTCGAAGGTGCCGGCCTTGTCGGGCACCAGCCGCACCCGGGCGACCTTGCCCGGGACGATTTCCACGTCCGCCTTGAAGTCCGGCGCGAAGAAGCCCATCGCCACGTCCTCGGTGGTGAGCTCGAGCATCACCGGCACGCCCTTCTCAAGCCTGATTTCCGAGGGCGTGAATTCGAACTTCTTCGCGACGATGCGGATCACCCGTTCCTGCGAGCGGGCGGCCGGTCCGAACAGCGCGCCCGCCGCGAGCGCGATCAATAGTTGCCGCCGCTTCATGCCTTGACCGGGTACTCGGTGATCTTGGCCGGCGTTTCCGTTTCCACGGAGCGGAAACCCAATCCCTTGTAGGGTTGCGCGGCGTCCCAGGGAACGGGTTCGCGCTTGGGCTTCGAACCGGGCGCGACCAGCGGGAAGATCAGCGACTTCGCCGAGTGGTGCGCGATGTGTCCCGTCATGTGGTGGTGTTCCTGGTGGATGTGCCCGTAGAACACGGTCACGTTGCGGTAGGGCATCAGCAGCGCGATGGCCTGCGCGCCGTCCTTGGTCGCCCAGTCCCATGCCGGCATCAAGTCGAACAGCGGCCGGTGCGTGAGCACCACGATCGGCGCGTCCTTGGCCTGCTTATCCAAGTCGGCCTTCAGCCAGGCCAGCTGCGCCTCGCCGATGCGCGCGGCCGGGTCCGAGACGTTGTCGATGGCGATGAAATGCACGCCCTTGTGGTCGAAGCTGTAGTAGCTCGCGCCGAAGAATTCCTTCCAGGCCTGGCCGTTGTCGAGCGAGGCGTCGTGCTCGCCGGCCATGAAACGGACATTCTTGTTGTTCAGCTTCGAAACGATGTCGCGGAATTCCGCGAGGCGGCGGCGCCGCTCCTTGGGATCGTCGGTGGTATGGGTCAGGTCGCCGGTGAAGACGATGAAGTCGGGCTGGACCTTGAGCGCGTTCACCGAAGCCACTGCTTTTTGCAGTGTGCCGCCGGCGTCCGGGTTGAGCGCGTCGCCCTTGAAGCCCCAGTGCGTGTCGGAGAGCTGCACGAAATAGAAGTCGTCCTGCTTCATGCTCATGCCGGCGCAGCCCGCGAGCCCCGAGGCGAACACCGCACCGCCAACGCCCGCCAGTTTGAGAAAATCCCTTCGATCGATCGCCATTGCCGCCTCCTTGAGTGGGTACCGGGTGAAAGACTGGGTTTGGCGCCCGTTTATTCCCGCTTTTCGATTTCTTTTTTTCGGCCACAATGCACGCCATGCTGGAAGCCTTCCTGGTCTCGACTGGCGTCGTCGCACTTGCCGAAATGGGCGACAAGACGCAATTGCTGGCGCTGTTGCTGTCGGTGCGCTACCGCCGCCCCGTGCCCATCGTGCTGGGCATCGCCGTTGCCACGCTCGCCAACCACGCGCTCGCGGCCGCATTCGGCGGCTGGATCGCGACGCTGGTGAGTGCCGATACCCTGCGCTGGATCCTGGCGCTGTCGTTCTTTGTCATGGGCGCCTGGCTGCTGATGCCGGACGGGCCGAGCGATTTCACCGGCGACGGCTCGCGCCTGGGCGCCTTCGGCACTACGCTGTTGGCGTTCTTCCTGGTCGAAATCGGCGACAAGACTCAGGTGGCGACGGTGGCGCTGGCGGCGCGCTACGCCTCCATCTACGCGGTGGTCGGCGGCACCACCCTGGGCATGTTGCTCGCCAACGTGCCGGTGGTCTATCTCGGCGAGCGGCTATTGCGCCGCGTACCGCTGCGCCTGCTTCAGCGCATCGCGGCGGCGATGTTCGCGGTGCTCGGCGTGCTGGTACTGCTGGCCTGAGCGGTCCAGAGAGCGCAAGCGAGCAGCAGCACTGCTCCGGCCTGGTGCATTGCAGCCAGCGGGACCGGAACGGCAAGCAGCAGCGTGGAGATTCCCAGTGATGCCTGCAGGATGAACATGCCGAGCAGGTGATGCGCGGCGATTTTCGCGCCCGTGCGCCGCAGCCGCCACCACAGCAGCGGGATCAGGAGAAGCAGCAGCCAGAAGATCGCCCGGTGCACGAACTGTACGGTGGCGACATTCCAGAGGAAATTGCGCCACCAGGGTTCGAGCAGGAAGGCGTCCTGCGGGATGAACTGATCGTTCATCAGCGGGAAGGTGTTGTAGGCATGGCCTGCGCGCAGGCCGGCTACGAAGCCGCCCGAGAGGGCCATCAGGAAGACGACGCCGGCGACGATCAATGCCAATGGTTTTTTCGCCGAATTGCCTTTCAGAACTTCCAGGGCAAGCCAGAACTCGATTGAGAAAATCATCAATGCCAAGCCCAGGTGTGCGGTGAGGCGGAAATGGCTGACGCGCGGGTCGTCCACCAGGCCGCTCTGCACCATGTACCAGCCGAGCGCGCCCTGCATTCCGCCCAGGATGAAGAGGCCGGCGAGCTTCCACGCGAGTGGTTTTGTCAGTTTTTTCAGAATCAAAAAATACAAGAAGGGAAAAAGGAAAACCAAGCCAATCGTCCTTCCGAGCAGCCGGTGCGCGTATTCCCACCAGAAAATTCTCTTGAACCCCTCCAGCCCGATTTCCGAGAACACCTTCTGGAACTGCGGCGTGTCGCGGTACCTGGCGAACAGCGCCTCCCAGTCGGCCTGGGAGAGCGGCGGCAGCGCGCCCGCGATCGGCTGCCATTCGACGATGGACAGGCCGGATTCGGTCAGGCGCGTGATGCCGCCGACCACTACCATCGCGAAGGTGAAGGCGGCGCAGACGAACAGCCATGCCGCCACCGCTCGGCGATCCGGCGCGGTCATTCCTCGCCGTAGATGCGGTTGATGCCGGTGGTGATGGTGCTGGAGGAGACGCCGTAGATATGCAGCGTCACCACGGGCTTCGTCGTGTGATTGGAGACGCGGTGATAGATCGGGCCGCCGAGGTCGAGCTCCGCGAGTTCGCCCGCGCGCAGGACTCTGGTGCCCATCGGCTCGAGCAGCGCGCCCGGTGCGCGGAACATCTCTTCGGTGAGCTCGCCCTCCGCCACGCCGTAGGCGCACCAGACATAGTGGCCGTGCACCGGGCTTTGCTGCGCGGGCAGCCAGGTGATGGCGGTGATGACGAATTCATCGTCGGGATCTATATAGAGCAGGTGGCGCATGTAGCGCCCGGGGTCGCCGACGCGGTGCTCCGGGCGCAGCCAGCTCTTGCCCTTGCCGAGCGCATCGCGCAGAGTCGCGGCGAAAGCGGGGTCGATGGTGCCCGCGGTGATCAGCGCTTTGCCGAAGGCTTTGGCCGCGCGCGCGATCGGCGCCAGCGAGGGCTGGATCGGGGAGTCTGCGTTCATGCGAGACCTTCGAACAGTTGTACTTGCACGGGTTCCCCCGCCTGCACGCTGCCGCGTTCGTGCTCGAGCACGATGAAGCAGTTCGCTTCCGACATCGAGCGCAGCACCCCGGAGCCTTGCTGGCCCGTGATGCGCGCCTTCCAGACAGCGCCGTCCCGGTAGACGATGCCACGCTGATACTCGGTTCGTCCGGGTACTTTGCGAATTGCAGTCGCGCTTTCTGCTTTCAATAAAGGAACATCAAAACAATCTGTTCTTCCTCCAAGAAACAGCAAAGCATCGCGCACGAACTGGTAGAACGTCACCATCACCGCCACCGGATTGCCGGGCAGGCCGAACAGGTACGCCTTGCCGATTTTGCCGAAGGCCATCGGCCGGCCGGGTCGCATGGCGATCTTCCAGAACAGCACATCGCCAAGCTGCGCCATCAATTGCTTGACGAAATCCGCCTCGCCGACCGACACGCCGCCGGTGGTGATGATGGCGTCCGCTTCCGCGGCGGCCTTGCGGAAGGCGGCTTCCAGCAGCGCGGGATCGTCGCGCACCACGCCCATGTCGATGATCTCCACGCCGAGGCGCACAAGCATGCCGTGCAGCGTGTAGCGGTTGGAGTCGTAGACCTGGCCTTCCTTGAGCGGCGTGCCGATCGAGGCGAGTTCATCGCCGGTGGAGAAAAATGCCACCCGCAGCCGGCGCATCACCTCGACCTGGCCGATGCCGATCGAGGCGATCAGGCCGATCTCAGCGGCGCGCAGCAGCTGCCCGGCCTTCAGCACCGGCACGCCCGCCTTGAGGTCCTCGCCCGCGGCGCGCACGTTCTGGCCCGTTTTCTGACCGGGCGGGATTGAGAGGTGTTCATTCTCCACACTGCAAACCTCTTGCACAACGACGGTGTCCGTTCCTTGAGGCATCACCGCACCGGTCATGATGCGCACGCACTCTCCAGTGCTGACTTTGCCCGAAAAGGGCTTGCCGGCGAATGCGGTGCCGATCTGTCTCAAGGTAATTTTTTCGTTTTTTAAATCGGCGGAGCGAATGGCAAAACCATCCATCGCGGAGTTGTCGTGGCCGGGTACGTTGATCTGCGGCACGATTTCCCGCGCCAGCACGCGGCCGAGCGCCTCGCGCACCTGCACGCGCTCGCTGCCGGCGACTGGCGCCAGGCAGGCGCGGATCGCTTCGCCCGCCTTGTCGACGTGCAGCGCGTCAGGGTCGTAGCCGTCCAGGCAGCTGACCGCTTGCGCGATAGTTGTCATGCCTGGTTCAGTTCTTCGCGCGTGTTGATGTTGCGGAACGCGTCGGCTTCGTCGTCGAATGAAACTTCGATGACCTTCAGCGTCGAATACCAGGCGTCTATTTTCCTGCCGCCGGCGGACAGGAATTTGGCGAGATGATCGAGCACGGAAACGCGCACCAGGGAAAATACCGGATGCGCTTGGTCGCCCGTCTTCGCGACCGCCAGTACGTTGTCGCCCAATGCTTTTTCCAGCCTGTCGAAAAGATCGAGTGGCAGGAACGGCGAATCGCAGGGAGCGGTGAGCACCAGGGTGTGGCTGGCGGCGCCGAGGCCGGCGTGCAGCCCGGCCAGCGGCCCGGCGAAACCGCCGATGGCATCGGGCGCCACGCGATGGCCGAAGCGTTCGTACTCGGCAAGGTTCTGGTTGGCGTTGATCAGGATTTCATCCACCTGCGGCGCGAGGCGGGCGATGACGGCGGCGACCATCGGCTTGCCGTGCAGCAGCTGCAGCCCCTTGTCGACGCCGCCCATGCGGCGCCCCTGGCCGCCCGCGAGCACTAATCCAGTAACGCCGTCCATGTTTCGATTCTAAGCGTCAGTCGACGACGCGAGACATCACGACATTCAGGCCGCTCGTGCCCGGCGCAACGGGCGCGCTCAGGCCCTCGATGTCGCCTTTTTGCGGCACGGGATTGCCGGACTTGGAGATGCGCGCGACAATCACCACTTTAGGGTGACCCGACAGCTTCGCATTGGGCGCCATCGCCATGCTGTCATCGAGCGTGAATGCGTAGGGCAGTTTGTCGACGGTGATGCGCACGACCGCGAGCGGCATTTTCGATCCATCGGCCGGCCGCGCGAGCACGAAGACGGTGTCGCTTGGCGATACTTTCCCTTTTAACGCCGGTGCGAGGCTGACTATGCCCTGCAAGGAGGCGGACGACAGGCCACCCAGCTGCTTCGCCTCCGCGATGCTGCCGGCGACGGTGCGCGCGAATTCGGATTCCGGCGGCGCGAAGGGCAGGATCCTCTCCCAGTAGCCGACGGCGGCCGCGTAGTCGCGCCGCTCGAATTCGGCGCGGCCGGCCAGCGCCAGCGACTTGATGAATTCCACCAGCAGTTCCCGGTCCTCGGGCGTGAGTTCCAGCGCGCGCGCATAGGCCTGCGCCGCGCGCTCGGGGCGGCCGAGCGAGTTCAAGGCCCGGCCCAGCAGCACCCAGCCCTCGGCGTCCTTGGGCGATTTCTGCAACTGCACGATGAGGCGCTCGACCAGCGCCTGCAGCTGCTGCGGATCGGACTGGCGCATCGCTTCCGCATCCAGCGCACGCCGGTCGCCGAGCTGCCAGTAGCCGATGGCCGCGGCGAGCGGCACCAGCAGGCCGACGGCGACGGCCACCGCCACGGGCGCGCGGTGCCGCGCAGATTCGGGGCCGCCGGCAGCATGTTCTGCGACGATGCGGCGCTCGACCTCGCGGTTGGCGCGCTCGAACTCCTCTTTTGTGATCGCGCCGCGCTGCAACTCCGCGCCCAGTTCCTCCAATTGTTCGCGGTAGATTTCTGCGTTGGCGGCAGTGCGCGCATCCGGCGCTGCGGTCCGGCGGCGCAGCAGCGGCGGCAGCAGGAAGGCCAGCGCCGCCGCGGTCAGCGCCGCGGCGAGGGAGAGGAATAGCGTCATGCCCTGTCCTGCGGGCCGAGCACGCGCTCGACCACGCGCTTGTCATCCGGAGTGAGCGCCAGTTCCTCCGGCGCGTTACGCCGGCGCCGGAGCACCACAATCAGCGTGGCGCCGGCCGCCAGCAGCAGCACGAAGGGCCCGATCCAGAGCAGGGCGGTGGTCGCCTTGAACGGCGGCTCGTAGCGTACGAAATCTCCGTAGCGCTGCACCAGGAACTCGATGATCTCGTCGTCGCTCTTGCCAGCGGCAACCTGCTCGCGCACCTGCTTGCGCAAGTCGCCCGCGAGCTCCGCGCCCGAATCGGCGAGCGTCTGGTTCTGGCAGACCAGGCAGCGAAGTTTTTCCTCGAGCTGGCGAATACGTTGCGCTTCATCGGCCATTCCCGGCAGGGAGAAAAACAGGACGGCGATGAATATGAAATTCTTCATTTCTTCAGCGCTGCCGCGAGCGGCAGTATTTTCTGTTCGAGGATCGCCGGCGTGATGGCGCCGATCTGCTTGTAGCGGATCACGCCCTCGGCGTCGATCAGGTAGGTCTCGGGCACGCCATAGACGCCGTAGTCGACGCCGATGCGCCCGTCGGCATCCACCACCGAGAGCTGGTAGGGATTGCCGAACTGGGCGAGCCAGCGCTGCGCATCCTCGCCCTTGTCCTTGTAGTTCAGGCCGAGGATCGGCAGCACGCCTTTTTTCGACAGATCGACCAGCAGCGGGTGTTCGTCGCGGCAGGACTCGCACCAGGACGCCCAGACGTTGAGCAGCCACACCTTGCCTCGCATGTCCGCAGGTGAAAACAGCTTGTCCGACTGTTGCAGCATCGGCAGTTCGAACGCCGGCGCCGGCTTGCCTATGAGAGGCGAAGGCACTTCGCGCGGATCGAGCTTGAGTCCCGCCGCAAGAAAACCAACCAACAGCAGGAAAATGGCCAGCGGCCAGAGGAATCGCTTCATGCCGTGCTGCTGCGGACCAGCGTCGCCTCGTCAGCTCCGGCGCGAAGGCCCTCGCGCTTGCGCGATCCTTCACGGTAACGGCGGTCGGCTGCGGCGAGCAGGCCGCCCAGCGCCATCAGCAGGCAGCCGCCCCAGATCCAGCCGATGAACGGCTTGATGTGGATGCGCAAGGTCCAAGCGCCATCTCCCACGGAATCGCCGAGGGAGACGTAGAGGTGCCGCGTCATGCCGTAGTCAATTGCGGCCTCGGTCATCGGGTTGCGCTGTACGTGGTAGACGCGCTTCTCGGGCGCAAGCTGCGCCACCGGCGCGCCATCTTTCGTCACCGCGACGGCGGCGCGGACCGCTGAGTAGTTCGGGCCTTCCACGTCCTTCACGCCCTCGAAGCGGAAGGCGTAGCCGCCTAGGGAGGCCGTTTCGCCTGGGGCGATGCGCAGGTCGCGCTCGGATTCGTAGCTCTTCACCAGCGTGACGGCGAGCACGAAGACGCCGACGCCGGCGTGCGCGAGCAGCATGCCGACGAAAGCACCGGTGATGCCGGTTTTCAATCTGATTCTGAGAATCAAGGCCGTGAAAGCGCCGCCGAGAATCCAGAATCCGAGCAGCAGGCCGAGGCTGGTGAGCGGCGCCCAGCGGCCGAAGGCGAGCGGCAGGAAGAGGGCGCCGAGTAGCGCCGCGATCGCCGCCCAGCGCAGGCGTCGCGCGAGCTGCGCGCCGTCACCCTTGCGCCACGCTAATAGCGGCCCGATGCCCGCGAGCAGGATTGCCGGCGCCATCAGCGGCGCGAACACCGATTCGAAATAGGGCGGCCCGACCGAGATCTTGCCCAGGCCCAGCGCATCGAGGAACAGCGGGTAGAGCGTGCCTAGCAGCACCGCGCCGCAGGCCACCAGCAGCAGCACGCTGTTGGCGAGCAGCATCGATTCGCGCGATAGCAGATCGAAGCGCGCGCCCGGCGAGACCTTGTTGGCGCGCCAGGCGTAGAGCGCGAGCGAGCCGCCGATCGCCAGGGCGAGGAAGCCGAGGATGAAAATGCCGCGCTTCGGATCGGTGGCGAAGGCGTGCACCGAAGTCAGCACGCCCGAGCGCACGAGGAAGGTGCCGAGCAGGCTGAGCGAGAAGGCGAGGATGGCAAGCAGCACCGTCCAGGATTTGAAGGCGCCGCGCTTTTCGGTCACCGCCAGCGAATGGATCAGCGCGGTGCCGACCAGCCAGGGCATGAAGGAGGCGTTTTCCACCGGGTCCCAGAACCACCAGCCGCCCCAGCCGAGCTCGTAGTAGGCCCAGAAGCTGCCGAGCGCAATTCCCAAGGTGAGGAAAATCCACGCCGCCGTGGTCCAGGGCCGCGACCAGCGCGCCCAGCTCGCGTCCAGCTTGCCGTCGAGCAGCGCGGCAATCGCAAAGGAGAAGGCGACCGAGAAACCGACGTAGCCCATGTAGAGCATCGGCGGGTGGAACACCATGCCGGGGTCCTGCAGCAGCGGATTCAGGTCGCGCCCGTCAAGCGCGCCGGGCAGCAGGCGCTCGAAGGGGTTGGAGGTGAACAGCAGGAAGCAGAGGAAGCCGATGCTGATCAGCCCCATCACGCCGAGGATGCGCGCGGCCAGGTCCTCGGGCAGGCTGCGGCTGAACACCGACACCGCCAGCATCCAGATCGAAAGCATCAGCAGCCACAGCAGCAGCGAACCTTCGTGGCTGCCCCAGGTGGCGGCGATGCGGTAGGCGGTGGGCAGCTTCGAATTGGAATTGGTCGCGACGTTGAGGACCGTGAAATCGTTCGCGTAGAACGACCAGGCCAGGCAGCCGAAGGCGATGGCCACGAACACGAACTGGCCCTGCGCCGCGGGCCGCGCCACTGCCATGAAGCCAGGGTTCCTTTTGGCCGCGCCGACCAGCGGCAGCGTGCCCTGCACCAGCGCGATGGTCAGCGCGAGGATCAGCGCGAACTGGCCGAGTTCCGGGATCATCGTGCCCCTCCGGTCACGCTTTTTGCCGCTTTTTCAGCTTCCGCTTTCGACAGCGCGTGCGCGGCTTCGGGCGGCATGTAGTTCTCGTCGTGCTTGGCGAGCACTTCGCTGGCGTGGAATGCACCGTCGGGCCCGAGCTTGCCTTGCGCCACCACGCCCTTGCCTTCCTTGAACAGGTCCGGAAGGATGCCGGTGTAGGTCACCGGGATGCTTTTCGCGGTGTCGGTGACGATGAACGTCACCGTGAGGCCGTCGGCCTGGCGCTTGAGGCTGCCTTTTTCCACCATGCCGCCGACGCGGAAGGTCTTGTCCTGCGGCGCTTCCCTGGCGGCAATCTGGCTCGGGCTGAAGAAGAACACCACGTTGCCCTGGAATGCGTTCAGCACCAGCGCCGCGGCGATCGCGATCAATGCGACGCCGGCGCCGATGGCGACCATGCGCTGGTGACGGGGTTTCATTGTTTGTTTTTTCTATTCAAAAAATAAATCTCGAGAAAAATGCACAAGGCGGCCACGCCGTACGATCCCCAGACAAAGAATGCATATTCGTTCACGCCGTGCTCCTTTGCAGCTTCGCCCATTCCGCATCGCGTTCCCGCTCGAGGATGATCCTGCGCAGCCGGGCGAGCGCCACGGCGATGCTGTACATCCAGGCCGCCAGCGCCATCAGCAGCATGCCCAGCAGCATCACGGCGGCCATCGAGGGCGCGCGCGTCAGGCTGACCGACGCCCCCTGGTGCAGTGTGTTCCACCACTGTACCGAGAAGTAGATGATCGGCACGTTGACCACGCCAACCAGCGCGAGGATGGCGCCGGCGCGGTCGGCGCGCGCCGGATCCTGAATCGCCCCTTTGAGTGCGATGAAGCCGAGGTAGAGGAACAGCAGCACCAACTCCGAAGTCATGCGCGCGTCCCAGGCCCAGTAGGTGCCCCAGGTCGGCTTGCCCCAGAGCGCGCCGGTCCAAAGCGCGATGAAGGTGAACATCGCCCCGGTGGGCGCGAGCGCGGAGGACATCATGCCCGATAGGCGCGTGTTCATCGCCAGGCCGAAACCGGCCCAACCGGCCATCATTACGTAGATGAACATCGACATCCACGCGGCGGGCACGTGGATGAAGATGATGCGGTAGGCCTCGCCCTGCGTGGCGTCGGTGGGGGCGACGAAAAAGGCGACGTAAAGTCCGGCGAGCGCGAGCGCGCCTGCGAGGAACGAAAACCACGGGAGCATTTTCCCCGCGACAGGGAAGAAAGCCTGCGGGGCGGCGAGGCGGAACAGTTCGGAATTCATCAATCGAGAGCGACGCGTAGGGCCGCGCAGGAAGCCCAGGGGCCGACCAGCAAGGATACCGCAAGAAAAGCGCCGAGCAGCGACAAGTGTGCCGCCGGATTGATCCCGATCAAACTTGCCGTCACCGCGCCGGCGCCGAACACCAGCACCGGCACGAACAGCGGCAGCACCAGCAGGCCGAGCAGCGCGCCGCCGCCGCGCACGCCCAGCGTGAGTGCGGCGCCCGCCGCGCCGAGGAGACTGAGCACCGGCGTACCAACGAGCAGTGAAACCAGCAACACGCAAAGCGCGTCCGCCGGCAGGCCGTATTGCAGGCCGATCAGCGGCGCCACCAGCGCGAGCGGCAGACCGGTCAGCAGCCAGTGCGCGCAGATTTTCGCCAGTACTACCGCCGCCAGCGGTTGCGGCGCGACCAGCATCTGCTCCAGTGTCCCGTCGGCGTAGTCAGCGGCGAACAGGCGCGCCAGAGACAGCAGTGCCGCGAGCAGCGCTGCGATCCAGGCCACGCCCGCGGCCATCGCACGCAGCTGGTTCGGTTCCGGTCCGACGCCGAGCGGAAAAAGGCTCGCCACCACTACGAAAAACACCAGAACGTTCAGCGCGTCGCCCTTGCGACGCAAGGCGATGCGCAATTCACGGCGCAGTACCGTCAGGAAACCTGTCATTGCAGCTCGATATCCCGGGTTGTCGCGCAGGAGATCGGCACGTCCTGGTGCGAAGTCAGCACCAGCATGCCCCCGGCGGCAAGATGCGTGGCGCAAAGCGCGCTTACGCCGATGATCGCTTCATCGTCCAGCGCGGCGAAAGGCTCATCCAGCAGCCACAGCGGCACGGCCGCCGACAGCGCAAGGCGGGCGAGGGCCGCGCGCTTGCGCTGGCCCTGCGACAAGTAGCGCGCCGGCAGGTCGGCAAGCCGGGAGATGCCCATTTGCTGAAGCGCAATCTTGCAATCGGAATTCTTCAGTTCTGCGAGACTCGCGGAAAACTCCAGATTCTCGAGCACGCTGAGTTCGTCCTTGATCGCGGGCGCGTGGCCAAGGAACAGCATCTCCCCGCGATACCCGTCGCCGATCGGCTCGCCGCGCCAGCGTACGGCGCCCGCCGCGGGGCGCGTGAGGCCGGCCAGCGCGCGCAGCAGCGTGGTCTTGCCGCTGCCGTTGGCGCCGCGCACGCGCAGCAAGCCGCCGGGCGCGACGGAAAAGCCGAGGTCGGAAAACAGGCGCAGTCCGCCGCGTTCACAGGCGAGCGCCGAAGTCTCAAGCATGCCGCTGATTTTACGCGGGAAGGCGAACGCGAACCGGCGGCGCCGGCGACCGGGAAATGGAGTATCTTGCGGCCGATGACGAATCGCTGGCTGGTCCCTTTCCTCAACCTCGGGCACCTGCTCGACCATCTCGCCATGCTGGTCTTTCCGACCGCAGTGGTGGCGATCGGACGCGAGTGGGGCAAGCCGTATTCGGAGCTGCTGCCGCTTGCGCTGGGCAGCTTCATCGCCTTCGGTGCTTTTGCGATTCCGGCGGGCTGGCTCGCGGATCGCTGGAGCCGCTACCGCGTGCTGACGATTTTCTTCTTCGGCATCGGCGCCGCGTTGTTCCTCACGGGGTTTGCGCAGAACGGCTGGCAGATTGCTGCCGGCCTCACGGTGATCGGCGCGTTCGCGGCGATCTACCACCCGGTCGGCATCGCCATGCTGGTGGCGAAGCCCGAGCGCATGGGCATTACCCTGGGATGGAACGGCCTGTGGGGCAACCTCGGCCTCGCGTTCGCGGCGATCCTCACCGGCGCGATGGTGGATTCCGTGGGCTGGCGCGCCGCGTTCTTCGTGCCGGGCGTGCTGTGCATGCTTTCGGGCGTGCTGTTCCTCATGCTAGTGAAGGATCCCGGCAAGGCGCAGAAGAAATCCAAGTCGCTCGGCCTGCACGTCGACAACCGCATGATGATCCGCATCTTCGCGATCATGCTGGTCGCCACCGCCTGCGGCGGCGTGATCTTCAATTCGACCACCATCGCCATGCCGAAGGTCTTCGACGAGCGCTTGGCGGCGCTGACGCAGACCAGCTTCGGCATCGGAGTGCTGGTGGCCGCGGTCTACACCACGGCAGCCTTCGCTCAGGTAGTGGTGGGCAAGCTCATCGACCGCTTCGAGATGCGCCGGCTGATGATTGGCATCGGCCTTGTGCAGATCCCGATGCTGTACCTGGCGGCCAACCTGGAAGGCTGGGCGATGCTGGGCGCGGCATTCCTGATGATGCTCGGCGTGTTCGGACAGATTCCGCTCAACGACGCCATCGTCGGCAAGTACGTGGCGGACGAATACCGTGCGCGCGTCTACGGCATCCGCTATGTCGTGACGCTGGGCGTGGCGGCGTTCGCGGTGCCGATGATCTCTGCGCTGCATCGCACCGAGGGCGGATTCAGCAACGTGTTCATGGTGCTCGCGCTGTTGGCGTCGGGTGTCTTCATCTCGGCGTTCTTCTTTCCGACCCGCGACGAACTCACCAGGCTGAAGGCGAAGCTCGAGGTGCAGACCGCGTGAATGCCCGTCGCCTCGTGCCTGTGGCATTGATCGCGCTGCTGAGTGCCTGCGCGCCGAGCATCCAGTACACCGTGTTGCCGACCCGCATCGACTACGTGTGCGCGGGCAACCGGACGCTGCCGGTGGCGCGCGGCGACGGGCGCACGGCGGCCGTTCTCTTCGAGGGCAAGGAAGTGACGCTGCAAAGGGCGGACAGCGCCGCGCAGGAGAAATACAGCAATGGCGGCTTGGCGCTATATCTGGATGGCGAGCGCGCGATGCTGGAGCGCGAGGGAGTGGTCCTGCTCGGGCCATGCAGTTCGCCGACCGCTTTGCCGACCGCGCCGCGGGTCTACCGCTAGGGCGTTGTCAGCTTTTCCCAGGCGCGCCGCGTGCGCAGTTCTCGCGCCTTGCCTGCAACCTGCAGTAGTTCGCGGTCGCGGTGCCAGCGCAGCGTCGCGGGATCGGTCGCGGAGTTCAGCCAGAACGCCTCCGTTTCCCCGATCAGTCCCGCGCCGATCGCCAGCGCGCCGGCCAGCGCAATGTGCGTTTCGGCGTGCGCGGCGGGCATGTCAGCGATTTTCCCCAGCGCCGCCAGCAGCGCGGACAGCCGTTCGAGCCAGTGCTGCGGCCATGACAAACGCTGGCCTTCGCGCATGAGGTATGAGAGCACTGCCGCCTGCACATGGATGTCTTCGACGGTGCGGAACGGCTTTACGTATTGGTCGTAGCCGTCGCCCGGAAGAATTTCGGCGTCTTTTACTTTCAGATTCTCGAATTGCAGCCGCGCGTGCGGAACCTCGGGCACGAATTTCGTGGCGGGCATTTTCTCGATTTTGAGCCCTTCGATTTTTGAATCCACGCGCGCGATTCGAATGCTCACCCGTTCCCCTGACGCGGCTTCGTCGCGCGCGGCGACGAAGAAAAGCCCGCCTTCGGGTCCCAGCGTCGTCCAGCGCTTGGCTCCATTCAGGATCCAGCCGTCGCCGTTCTGTTTCAGCGAACTCTTGATGGCCTTCGGGCTATTGCCGTCGGCTTCCGTCACACAGAGCGCGCAGATTCGATCGGCGGGCGCGTCGGGAAAGAGGGCGCGCAGCGCGGCCTGGTAGCCGGAGGCGAACGCCCAGCCGACGCGGTCGGCGACGAAGCCGCCGATGATGGCCTGGTGGATGGGATCGGCATGATCGTCGGCGATGGCACGGTGGCGCGGCCACCAGTCGGCAACGCTCTCGCAGGGCGCTGCGTTGGCCTTCGAGGCAGGCAACTGCGGCAACATTCAAGCCAGCGCGGTAGGCTGCGGCGCCGTGCGCTGCAGGCGGTGCTTGCCGGTGAACGCCAGGTAGTGACGGCCGCTCGCGCGCCCGAGCATCGTCAGGCCGACCTGGCCCGCGATGTCGTAGCCCATCTTGGTCAGGCCCGAACGTGAGACCAGGAACGGGATGCGCATCTGCGCGCACTTGATCACCATTTCCGAGGTGAGCCGGCCGGTGGTGTAGAACAGCTTGTCCGATCCGTCGATGGCATCCAGCCACATGTAGCCGGCGATCGCATCCACCGCGTTGTGGCGGCCGACGTCCTCGACGAACATCAGGATTTCGCCGTCCAGGGCCGCCAGCGCGCAGCCGTGCACCGCGCCCGACTGCTTGTAGATGGTTTCGTGCTTGCGCACCTTCTCCAGCAGGACGAACAGGTCGGCGTCGGCGAGCTTCACGTCGTCGCGCAGCTTGACGCTGTCGATCTCCTCCATCAGGTCGCCGTAGACCGTGCCCTGGCCGCAGCCGGTGGTGACGGTTTTCTTCGCGATTTTCTTGCTGATGTCCGTATGCGTCCGGCTGGTCACGACGGCCACCGAATCGGTCTCCCAGTCCACCTGCACCGATTCGATATCGTCGATCGCGGCGACCAGGCGCTGGTTGCGCAGGAAGCCGACCGCCAGCGCCTCGGGCGCGTGGCCGAGCGTCATCAGTGTGACCAATTCGCGTTTGTCGAGGTAAAGCGTGAGCGGGTGCTCGCCCGCGATCGAGGTCGGCACCATCTCGCCGCGCTCGTTGACGGCCTCCACCTCGAAAGTCGCGGGACGGGCGGCGTTGGTGAGCCTGGGGCGGTAGGGTTTAGCCACCGATGTAGGACATTTCCACTTTGGGTTTTTTCGCCGTTTCGGCCGTGCGGAGCTCGGAGTAACTGTCGTCGCGCAGGCGCCATACGGCGGCGATGGAATCGCGGATCGCATCGTCATCGGCGCCGCCGCGCAGCAGCGATTTCAGGTCATGGCCATGCTGGGCGACCAGGCACGTGTAGAGCGAACCCTCGGTCGAGAGGCGCATGCGATTGCAATCGCTGCAGAAGGCCTGCGTGACCGAGGAAATGACGCCGATTTCGCCGGCGCCGTCCTTGTAACGCCAGCGTTCGGCGACTTCGCCGGCATAGTTGGCCTCGACCGGCTCGAGCGGGAAGGCCTCGGAAATCCGGCGCACGATTTCCGCCGAAGGAATCACGTCGTCCATGCGCCAGCCGTTGGTGCTGCCGACGTCCATGAATTCGATGAAGCGCAGGATGTGGCCTGAATCCCGCCAGTGCCGCGCCGCCTCGACGATCTGCTGGTCGTTTACGCCGCGCTTCACCACCATGTTGATCTTGACCGGGGAAAACCCGGCATCAGCCGCCGCCGCGACGCCATCCAGCACTTTCTCCACAGGGAAATCCGCGTCGTTCATGGCGCGGAAGGTGGTTTCGTCCAGCGAATCCAGGCTCACCGTCAGGCGGTCGAGCCCGGCGTTCTTAAGCGCCTGCGCGTGCTTCACCAGCGTCGAGCCATTGGTGGTGAGCGTCAGGTCGGCGCCCAGCGGCGCGAGCATCGCAATCAGGTCGGGCAGGCCCTTGCGCAGCAGCGGCTCGCCGCCGGTGAGGCGGATCTTCTTCACGCCCAGGCCGACGAAGACGCCGGCCAGGCGCGCGATTTCCTCGAAGCTGAGAATCGCTTCGTGCGGAAGGAATTTGTAGTCCGCGTCGAATACCTCGCGCGGCATGCAGTAGGTGCAGCGGAAATTGCAGCGGTCGGTGACTGATATGCGCAGGTCGCGCATCGGCCGGCCGCGCGTGTCCGCGAGCGGCGAACCGTCGTGGCGCGGCGGCTTCGCCCCTGGCGATCGGGACTGCGGCCGGATCGAAATCACCTTTTGCGGCATGGGTTTATTGGTACTTCAGAGAACTGTGACGATCATATAGCAGTATAGTTCGGTCCGGATAGGAAACGCCGTACACAACATGGAAAAGGCCACCAAAACGCTCGCGGTTGTCATGCAGCGGCGCAATGCGCGCAGCCGCTGGGCGGGCGTGATCTGGGAGCCGACCGCGGTGATGGAATCGGACCAGCCGCCGGGAGAACCGCGGCTGGTCGTGAAGCATGAAGACTACGAGCAATGGTTGCACCCGGGCTTCGAGCTTGCGATTCATCGCGACGAGATCGAGGGCTACTACTTGAACGTCTCCTCCGATTCACCGAGGGTATTCGTGCTCTGGCGCATGGAAGGGGAGCACGGCGATGACAACGCCCCGGCGCTGCCGCTCCAGGTGACGGCGAGCTACGACGAGGGCGGGCGCTGGATGGACGGCGGGCACTCGGTGGACAGCGTCGCCATGCCGCCCAAGGTGTTCGCGTGGCTCGGCGAGTACGTCGAGAAGAACTATCGCCCCGAGCCGAAAAAGCGCAGGAAGCCGCGCTCCTTCATCCACCCGAAAGACCGGGTCGAGTAATGACCGAGGAAGACAAGCGGGAGGCATTTCTCGATCGCTGGTCACGGCGCAAGCAGGGACATGCGCAGGAGCCGGCGCCGTCGGTTGCGTCGCAGCCCGCATCGCTGCCTGCGGAGGCCAAGCCCGTCGCGCCGCTGCAGGCGATTGAGGACCTCAAGCCCGACTCCGATTTCAAGCCGTTCATGGACCCGCGCGTGGATACCGGGACGCGGCGCTCGGCCTTGAAGAAGTTGTTCACGAATCCGCATTTCAACGCGATCGATCCGTTCGAGCCGTACTCTATCGACCTGACCGGCGAAGATCCGATTCCGGAGGAGATGCTGAAGAACCTCAACCATGCCAAACGGCTGCTATTCGACGAACCGGAAAAGGTCGCCGAAGCGCAGGCGAAGGCAGAGGCGCAGGAACGCGCGCTGCCGCAGACTTTGGAAACGGACCTCAAGAATGTCGCTGGCAAGCAAGACACTTAAGCTCTGCTCCTGCAACGGCACCCTGCCGATCGATGCCAAGCGCCTCGCGGGGGCGCTGAAACTTGATCAGCCGGTAACCGTGCACCGGGAACTGTGCCGCAAGGAAGCAGGCGCGTTCCAGGCGGCGCTTTCCGATTCCGACCTGATTGTCGCCTGCACGCAGGAGGCGCCCTTGTTTTTCGAACTCGCATCGGCGGCGCGGTCGGAGGCGCGAATTTCATTCGTCAATATCCGCGAACTGGCCGGCTGGTCGGACGAAGGCAAGGGCGCGGGGCCGAAGATCGCGGCGCTGCTCGCTGCCGCCGCGCTGCCGGCGCCCGAGGCCGTCGCAGAAGTGGACTACAAATCCGGCGGCCAGTTGCTGATCATCGGCCCGTCGGACGCCGCGCTCGACTGGGCGGCGCGGCTGGGCGGCGCGCTGGAAGTCAACGTGCTGCTGACGGGCAAGGGCTCGGGCGAGCAGCCCGGCGAGCGCAGTTTTCCGGTGTGGTCCGGCAAAGTCACCGCGATCTCCGGCTGGCTGGGCGCCTTCGAAGTCGAGTGGACGCAGGACAACCCGATCGATCTCGACCTGTGCACGCGCTGCAATGCCTGCCTGCGCGCCTGCCCGGAGGGTGCGATCGATTTCAGCTACCAGATCGACATGGACAAGTGCAAGGCGCACCGCGATTGCGTCAAGGCCTGCGGCCCGGTGAACGCCATCGATTTCGCGCGCCGGGCGCCGCCGCGCAAGGAGCGCTTCGACCTGGTGCTCGATCTGTCGCGCGAGGCGCTGATCCGCGTGCCGGACTTGCCGCAGGGTTACGTCGCGCCGGGCGCTGACCCGCTCGAGCAGGCGCTGGCAGCGCAGAAGCTGGCGACACTGGTCGGCGAGTTCAGCAAGCCGCGCTTCACGCAGTACCGCGAGCGCATTTGCGCGCACGGCCGCTCGGGCAAGACCGGCTGCACGCAATGCATCGACGTCTGTTCCACGGGGGCGATCAGCGCCGACGGCGATCATGTGCGGGTGGAACCGCACCTTTGCGCGGGCTGCGGCGGTTGCGCCACGGTCTGCCCGTCAGGGGCGATGACCTACGTCTATCCGCCGGTGCCGGATCTAGGCACGCGGCTGAAAACCCTGTTGTCGGTTTACCGCGATGCGGGCGGCAAGGACGCCTGCGTGCTGCTGCATGATGTCGAAACGGGGCGCGAGGCGGTGCGCTCGGTCGGCAAGCGTGCCGGTTTCGGCGCGCGCGGGCTCGGGCAGCCGGGCGGCGGGCGGGGATTGCCGGCGCGGGTGATCCCCCTCGAGTGTTTCCATATCGCATCCATCGGTATTGATCTCCTGCTCGGTGCGGTGTGCTACGGCGCGAGCCAGGTGGCGGTGCTGGCGACCGGTCGTGAGCCGGAGGGCTATATCGTGGCGCTTAAGCAGCAGATGTCGTTCGCCGAGGCGATCCTGCAGGGCCTTGGCTACGCGGGCGTGCATTTCGTGGTGATGGATGAAACCGGGCTGGAGAGCCAGTTGTGGAATCTCCAGTCTGCCGTAACGGTGGCGAAAGCGGCGACGTTCAATCTTTCGACGGAGAAACGTACTTCCCTGGATTTCGCGTTCGATTTTCTATCCAGAAGCAAGCCCGGAGAAATTCCCCTGCCGAAGGGCGCGCCGTTCGGTGCGATCACCGTCAATAAGGAAACCTGCACGCTGTGCAAGGCCTGCATCAGCGCCTGCCCCGAGGCGGCGCTGCTCGATTCGCCGGAGGCGCCGCTGCTGCGCTTCATCGAGCGCAACTGTGTGCAGTGCGGCCTGTGCGAGAAGACCTGTCCCGAAGATGCGATCCGCCTCACGCCGCGACTGCTGCTGGGCGCGCAGGCGAAAGAGGCCGTGACGCTGAACGAGGCCGAGCCGTTCAATTGCGTGAAATGCGGCAAGCCCTTCGGCACCCGGCGCATGGTGGAGAGCATGACGGGCAAACTGGCGGCCCATTCGATGTTCGCGGGTGGCAGCGCGCTCAAGCGTTTGCAGATGTGCGGCGACTGCCGCGTGATCGACATGGCGAGCGCGACGAAAGAGGTCTCGATTTTCGACTACACGCAGCCGAAGTGATTGAGTCAGTGAACGAGCGGGCGCTTGAGCCCGAAGACATAGCGCGGGCGGGCATCTACGGGCTCATCGCGCGCCTGTTCTACGCTGCGCCCGACGAGGACGTGCTCGCGCAGCTTCTGCACTCGAATGCCTTCGAAGGCAGCCAGGAGCCGATCGCGCTCGCCTGGCGCGAGTTGGTGGCCGCGGCGAAATCCGCTTTCCCTGTCGTGCTGGAGAGCGAGCACACCGAACTTTTCGTCGGCACCGGAAAGGCGGAAATCACTCCGTACCTGACGCACTACACGATCAAGTACGCGACCGACAATCCGCTGGTCGAGTTGCGCCAGCAACTAAAACGCTGGGGAATGGCGCGGCGCGAGGGCGCGCACGAACCTGAGGACCACATCGCGGGACTGTGCGAAGCGATGCGATTCGCTATTGCGGTGCAACATCGAAGCGAAGAGGAACAGAAGGCGTATTTCCAGCGCTTTCTCTATCGTGGCGCGATCGCCTTTTGCGATGCGGTAAACGCTTCCCCCAAAGCGGTTTTTTACCGCCTCGTGGCGCGCTTTGCGCGCGCATTTTTTGAGCTAGAGCGCGAAGCCTTCGAGATGCTTTGATTATCCGTCATTGAGAACCGCTATCAACTGCCGGCGCACAGACAAGAATTATTTTCGGTTGGGCAGTTTTCCACTCTTGATCAATGAGTAAGACACAGGTAACTTGCAAAGGATTACATAAGCGAGCCCCGAATTGGTGCAAGAGGGCGACGCATAAAAAGGGAGGCAGCATGAGCCAGAAAAAGTCGGTCCTTTCCCGCAGGAATTTCCTTTTGACGGCAGGCGCGGGCGGCGCGGCCGCTGTCGCTGCCGTCGTCAGCAAGAACGCCTCCGAGCCGGCCCAGACGGCAAGCGACGACAAGCGCGCGACCAGCGGCTACAAGGTCAGCGCGCACATCGAGAACTACTACCGCACCACCAAGGTTTAGGAGGCGCGCCATGCTGCTCACTAGAAAAACGAACGGTAGCGCTGTCCAGCAATCCAGGCTCGCGCAGGGCCTGAACGGCGTCCTCGCCAAGACCATCGACCGACGCAGCTTCCTCAAGCGCTCCGGCCTAACCGCGGGCGCGGGCGTCGCGGCAGTCACCTTCGGTTCCCAGCTGCCGTTCAGCATGATCGGTGAGGCAAAGGCGAAGGACGATTCGAGCGGCAAGATCGAGGTCAAGCGCACGGTCTGCACCCACTGCTCGGTCGGCTGCGCGATCGATGCGCACGTGCAGGATGGCGTGTGGATCCGCCAGGAACCGGTGTTCGACTCGCCCATCAACCTCGGCGCGCACTGCGCCAAGGGCGCGGCGATCCGCGAGCACGGCATTTCGCACGACTCGCACCGACTGAAGTACCCGATGAAGCTCGAGGGCGGCAAGTGGAAGAAGATTTCCTGGGATACCGCCTACGACGAAATCTCGAAGAAGATGCTCGAAATCCGCAAGCAGAGCGGGCCCGACTCGCTGTTCATCGTCGGCTCGTCGAAGCACAACAATGAACAGGCGGAGCTGCTGTGCAAGTGGGCGCGGCTGTGGGGCACCAACAACACCGACCACCAGGCGCGCATCTGCCACTCCACGACCGTGGCGGGCCTTGGCCAGACCTGGGGCTACGGCGCGATGACCAACTCGTACAACGACGAGCAGAATTCCAAGTCGCTGATGTTCCTCGGCTCCAATGCGGCAGAAGCACACCCTGTTTCGATGCTGCACACCCTGCACGCCAAGGAGAACGGCGCCAAGGTGATCGTCGTCGATCCGCGCTATACGCGCACCGCGGCCAAGGCCGACATCTACGTTCGTCACCGCTCCGGCACCGACGTCGCCTTCCTGTTCGGCGTCCTCTATCACATCTTCAAGAACGGCTGGGAGGACAAGCAGTACATCCATGACCGCGTCTACGGCATGGACAAGGTGAAGGAAGAGGTGATGGCGAAGTGGACCCCGGAGAAGTGCACCGAGGTCACCGGTGTGTCCGAGGCGGATGTTTACCTGGTTGCCAAGACCATGGCCGAGAACCGGCCCGGCTTCATCATCTGGGCGATGGGACAGACGCAGCACACCAATGCCAACGCCGTCGTGCGCGCGACCAACATCGTGCAGCTCGCACTCGGCAACGTCGGGCGCTCCGGCGGCGGCTGCAACGTCTATCGCGGCCATGACAACGTGCAGGGCGCGACCGACCTTGGGCCGAATCCCGACACGCTGCCGGGTTACTACCCGGTGGCAGTTCCCGGTTCCTGGGTGCACTGGGCGAAGGTCTGGAACATCGACCTCGACTGGCTGAAGAAGCAGTACGCGTCGGAAGCCTTGATGGCCAGGCCCGGCATGACGGTGTCCCGCTGGATCGATGGCGTCACGGAGAAGACCGAAAACATCGACCAGGATCCCAATCTGCGCATGATCTTCTTCTGGGGCCATGCACCGAACTCGCAGTCGCGCGGCTCCGAGATGCTCGAGGCAATGAAAAAGCTCGACCTGATGGTGGTCATCGACCCCTATCCCTCGGCGTCCGCCGCGATGTTCGCGATGGTGCGCAAGGACGGCGCTTACCTGCTGCCGGCGGCGACGCAGCTCGAGTGCGACGGTTCGGTCACGGCGTCCAACCGTTCGGTGCAATGGCGCGAGAAGGTCATCGAGCCGATGTTCGAGTCGCGCACTGACCATGCCATCATGTACCAGTTGGCCGGAAAGCTCGGCTTCGCCGACCAGTTCATCGGCAAGAAGGACGGCAAGCAGAACCTGCGCATCGTCAAGAGCAAGAGCGGCGACGAACCGATCCTGGAGGACGTGACGCGCAACGAGACCAACAAGGGCACCTGGACCATCGGCTACACCGGCCAGTCTCCCGAGCGGATGCAGGCGCACATGAGGAACATGCACCTCTTTGACGTCAAGTCGCTGCGCTGCAAGGGCGGCAAGGACGCGTTGACGGGCTACGACATGACCGGCGACTACTTCGGCATGCCGTGGCCGTGCTACGGCTCCCCGACGATCAAGCATCCCGGCACGCCCAATCTGTACGACACGCACCTGCACCCGATGGACGGCGGGCACACCTTCCGCGCGCTGTTCGGCGTGGAGAAGGACGGCATCAATCTGCTGGCCGAAGACGGCATCGCCAACAAGGGCAGCGACATCACGACCGGCTATCCGCAGTTCGACCATGTGCTGCTGAAGAAGCTGGGCTGGTGGGATGAGCTCACCGAGGACGAGAAGAAGGCCGCCGAGGGCAAGACCTGGGCGAACGATCTTTCGGGCGGCATCCAGCGCGTGGCGATGAAGCACGGCTGCTCGCCCTTCGGCAACGCGAAGGCGCGCGCGGTCGTCTGGAACTGGCCGGACGCCATTCCCCAGCACCGTGAGCCGCTCTTCAGCCCGAGGGCCGACCTGGTCGAGAAATATCCGACGCACGACGACGTCAAAAACCTCTGGCGCCTGCCGACGCTCTTCAAGTCGGTGCAGCAAAAGGCGGTCAAGGACGAGACGCATAAGAAGTTCCCGCTGGTCCTCACGAGCGGTCGTCTCGTCGAGTACGAGGGGGGCGGCGAGGAGACGCGCTCCAACCCGTGGCTTGCCGAGCTGATGCAGGACTGCTTCGTCGAAATCAATCCGAAGACGGCCGCCGATCGCGGCATCCGAAACGGGGAGTACGTCTGGGTTTCGACGCCGGGAATCAACCCGGGAGGCGGCAATCCACGTCTCAAGGTCAAGGCAAAGGTCACCGAGGGAGTGGGCCCGGATACAGTGTTCATCCCATTCCACTTTTCCGGGTGGTGGCAGGGGCAGGACATGCTGCCCTACTACCCGGAGGGGGCCGCGCCGATCGTGCGCGGCGAAGCGGTGAACACGGCGACCACCTACGGCTACGACCGCATCACCATGATGCAGGAAACCAAGACCACGCTTTGCCAAGTGGCGAAGTTCCAGGCTTAAGGAGAGAGAGCCATGGCCAGAATGAAATTCCTGTGCGACGCCGAACGCTGCATCGAGTGCAACGGCTGTGTCACCGCCTGCAAGAACGAGAACGAAGTGCCCTGGGGCGTCAACCGCCGCCGCGTGGTGACGATCAATGACGGCGTGATCGGCGCGGAGAAATCGATCTCGGTCGCCTGCATGCATTGCTCGGACGCGCCCTGCATGGCGGTTTGCCCGGTGGACTGCTTCTACCGGACCTCCGACGGCGTGGTGCTGCACGACAAGGATCTTTGCATCGGCTGCGGCTACTGCTTCTACGCCTGCCCGTTCGGCGCGCCGCAGTTCCCGCAAGCGGGCGCCTTCGGCCTGCGCGGCAAGATGGACAAGTGCACCTTCTGCGCCGGCGGCCCGGAAGCCGACAAGAGCGACGCCGAATTCAAGAAATACGGCCGTAACCGGCTGGCGGAAGGCAAGCTGCCGGCCTGCGCCGAGATGTGCTCGACCAAGGCGCTGCTGGGCGGGGACGGCGACGTAATCGCCGATATCTACCGCGAGCGCGTCGTACGGCGCGGCAACAAGGGCGCGGAGGCCTGGGGTTGGGGCAGCGCCTACGGTCAGCCGCCCAAAGGCGGCGTGGCGCCGGCCGCTCCCGCCGGAGGCAAGTCGTGATCCGACGCCTGCTGGTGGCGGCCGCGGTGCTGACCCTTGCTGCCTGCATGGAAGTCGAGCAGGCCAGCACGCCCGAGCGACAGGCCGGCCAGACCGTGCGGCGCGATACCGCGGCCTGGAACAACGAGCCGCTCGCCAACGGGCCGAAGTGGAGCAAGGGCGACCGCACCAGCTGGGAAGAACAGATCAAGAAGCGCCAGCTTGCGCAGCACGAAGACCGCCGCATCTACCAATAGCGCCATGAAAAACCTTTCCCGCCTTACGGGGCCGCTGCTGCTGGCGCTCGCTTTCTCGTTGCCGGTGTCCGCGCAGGCGCCGGCCCCGCAAGCTGCGCCGCAGGCTCCCGCGGCGGTCGATCTGGTCAAGGATCAGCAGAAGCGCACTGTCGATCAGCCCGGCAACAACGCGCCGGTGTGGCGCGAAGTGCGCTCGGGCCAGCCCAACTACACCAGTATTCCCGGCCGCGAGGTGGGCGTGCTGGTGCAGCCGCAGGCGCGCTTTCCCGGCCAGGACGGCATGACCACCGCGGGCGAGGCCTGGCGCAAATACAGGAACGGCCCGATCACCTTCTACGGCGGCTGGCTGGTGGTCGCCGTGATGGCGATCATCGCCGCGATCTATTTCGTGATGGGCCCGATCAAGCTGCACGAGCCGCCCACCGGCCGCATGATCGTACGCTTCACGCTCGCCGAGCGCTGGATGCACTGGATCGTGGCGATCAGCTTCTGCGTGCTGGGCGTTTCCGGGCTGCTCATGCTGTTTGGCAAGTATGTGCTGCTGCCGGTGATTGGCCACACGCTGTTCGGCTGGCTCACCTCGCTGGCGAAGAATCTGCACAACTTCGTCGCGCCGCTGTTCATCGCGGGCCTGCTGGTGTTCATCGTCATGTACATCAAGGACAACTTGCCCGAGAAAGGCGATTTGTTCTGGGCGCTCAACAGCTGGAAATTTTTCAAGGGCGAGCACCTGCCGGCCGGCCGCTTCAATGCGGGCGAGAAAGCCTGGTTCTGGGGCGGCGTGGTGGCGCTTTGCCTGATCATGACAGCCTCGGGGCTGGTGATGCTGTTTCCGAACCTCGAGGCGTTCGAATTGCGCGCTACCTTCCAGCAGGCGAGCGTGGTCCATGCCATCGCCGCGGTGCTGGTGATTGGCGCGGGCCTGGGCCACATCTACCTGGGCACGATCGGGGTGGAGGGCGCGTACGGCAACATGCGCGACGGCGTCACCGACGAGACCTGGGCCAAGGAGCACCACGAACTCTGGTACAACGAAGTCAAAGGAGCGAAGAGATCATGAAAAAGTTCGTGATTGCCGCCGCCGTGGCGGCCGGACTCGGAATCGGCTCGCTCGCCGGCGTGAACGCCGCGCTGCCGAAACCGCCCGCCAAGAGCGACGCGGAGAAGTCAGCCGAGGCCGACAAAGCGGCGGCTGCCAAGGCAAAGGAAGGGGAGCAGAACGCGAAGGCGCAGGACAATGCGGTCGCCAACTACAAGAAGAACAAGGGCATGGCCGAATCGAAGACGGCGGCCAAGGCGACTGCAGCGACCACCTCCGGCAAGAAGTAGCGCATCAATGAAATCCATCCAGTTCGCAGCAGGCATCACCGCGGTAACGATCCTTGCCGCCTGTCAGAGCGTCCCGCCGGACGCGCCGCGCGCCACCGCGGATCTCCGTCCGACCACGGGCAGTACCGTGCGCGGCACGGCGACTTTCGTGCAGTTGGGTGCCAAGGTCCGGCTCACCGCCAATGTGTCCGGCCTCAAGCCGAACAGCGAGTTCGGTTTTCACGTCCACGAGGCCGGCGACTGCAGTTCGGGCGACGGCATGAGCACCAAGGGCCACTTCAATCCCCTCGGCAAGCCGCACGGCATGCAGGGCAGTCCGGAGCACCACGCCGGCGATATCCCGAGCCTCAAGTCCGACGGCGCCGGCAACGCCGGCTTCACGGCGGACATCGACACAGTCACGGTCGCCGCCGGTCCGACGAGCGTCGTCGGCCGCGGCCTGATCGTCCATGCGCAGCCGGACGACTTCAAGACCCAGCCCACGGGCAACGCCGGCGCAAGAAGCGCCTGCGCGGTGATCCAGAGAAGCTAGGCTCCCTCGACCAGGATCAGTTTCGCGTTCGCGGCCTTCAGCCGCATCGCGAGCGCGGGAGCATATTCGGGAGAGCCATACCAGGCGCGCGCCTTTTCCATCGACGGGAACTCCAGCACCACGATGCGCGCGGGATTCCAGCCGCCTTCCATCGAATCCACCTTGCCGCCGCGCACCGCGAAGCGCCCGCCATATTTCTCCACCGTCGCAGGCACGAGCTTCTTGTACTCGTCGTAGAGCTTCGCGTCGGTCACATTCAGTTCGACGATCACATAGGCGGACATCGTTGTTCTCCGTTTACTCAGCGCAGTAGCGTAACGGCGAGGCCGGCGGCCGCGCAAGCGCCGATCACCGGCATGATGCCGGCCTTGTAGCGGAACAGGGCGACGAAAGCGGCGCCGCCGATCAGCGCGGATATCCAGTCGAAGCGCCCGGCCGGCATGAACACGTGCCAGGCGAAGAACAGGGCCAGGTTGACGATCACGCCGACCACCGCAGCGGTGATGCCCGTCAGCGGCGCGCTGAATTTAAGATTGCCGTGCGTGGTTTCGACGAAGGGTGCGCCGGCGAAGATGAACACGAAGGAGGGCAGGAACGTGAAGTACGTAGCCACCAGTGCTCCCATCGTTCCCGCGCCCACGTAGCCGACGAAGGCCACCACCATGATCAGCGGTCCGGGCGTGGTTTCGCCCAGCGCCAGGCCGTCAATCATTTGCGGGCCGGTCAGCCAGCCGTAGTGTTCGACCGCGCCCTGGTAGACGTACGGCAGCACCGCATAGGCGCCCCCGAAGGTGAGCAGCGCCGCCTGGCTGAAGAACAGCCCCATTTGCGCCAGCGTTCCATCCCAGCCGCCGGCGGCCGCCAGCGCGCCGATCGCCAGCGCCCAGAGAACGATGCCGGCGCCGACGTAGGCCCACAGCTTTGCCCAGGAGAAGAGGGCATGCGCGGGCGTCGGCGTGTGGTCATCGATCAGCGCGGGGCCGTAACCTTCTCTTTTTTGATGGGCATTTTTAGAAGAAAAAATTCCAGGAAGGAAGCGCCCACCCGCGTAGCCTATGATCCCGGCCGCGAGCACGATCGCCGGGAAGGGTGCATCGAAGGCGAAGATGGCGACAAAGGCTGCGGCAGACACGACCCACAGCGCGGGATGCTTCAGGGCGCGCTGGGCGATGCGCCAGGCGGCGGCCAGGACGATCGCCACCACCGCCGGCTTGATGCCGTAAAAGATCCCGATCACCAACGGCACGTTGCCGTAGGTCAGGTAGATCCATGACAGCGCGATAAGGATGAACACCGAAGGCAGCACGAACAGGCCGCCAGCGACGATGCCGCCCCAGGTGCGGTGCATCAGCCAGCCGATATAGGTGGCCAGCTGCTGCGCCTCGGGGCCCGGCAATACCATGCAGAAATTGAGCGCGTGGAGGAAGCGTCCTTCGGAGATCCAGCGGCGCTTTTCCACCAATTCCTGGTGCATGATCGCGATCTGCCCCGTCGGCCCGCCGAAACTGATGAAGCCCAGCTTTAGCCAGAAGCGCAGCGCTTCTGCGAACGTCACCGGTACAGGTCTGGGTTCCACGTATGGGTCTCGTTCTTGCCGCGCTTGCACCAGGCGTAGAGCGCGTCGTACACCACCATGCCCTGCTCCAGCATGCGATGGTCGTCCGCGATATTCAGCGACAGGCCGAGCGAGACCGCGAGCAGCCCCGCGGACTGCGGCGCCAGGTCGGGCCGCCCGGTATCGGCGCCACGCACGATCACGGCGAGTTGATCCAGCGCCTGATCCTTCAGGCGAAAATTCTTGATGAAGGCGTCAAAGCTGCAGAGATCTCCGTCGTGCGTGAATTCGACCTTCGGCCGCTCGCGCGTCACCCAGCGCGAGCTTGCGTCCTTGGGTTTGCCGAACAGCTCGCCGCCGGCAGCGCGCCAGGCCTCGATGCCGCCTTCTAGATAACGCGCGCCCGCCGCTTTCGCGGCGGCCTGGCTGACTTCGTGTCCGTGCACGCAGTAAACGACGACGTCGGCCTCGCGCGGCAGAGTATTGCCCCATTCCGCGACGCGCGCCGGATCGCGCCGCAGCGCGCCGCGGATCAGGTCTGCTGCGCAGAGAAACGCGGGGACCTTGCGCACGTCGATGACGAGCGGCGGCCGTGCGGAAGCAAGGGATTGTCGAAGGGATGCTGCTGAGATGGCGGGTGCGTCCACGGCTCTCTCCGTTAAGAGTCCCGCAAAGCTTGGACGCACCGGCGTCTTGGTTCGCGCTGTCGCGGGGAGTCTGCAATCCCCACCAGCAGATTATACTTGGCCCAAGGTATCTGCGGAGATTCACACCATGAAAAGACGTGACTTTGTCGTATCCGCCGCTGCGCTCGCGGCGTTCCCGAAACTTTCCTTCGCGCAGCAGAAGGAGTTCAATCCGACACAGAGCGAGAAGTGGCGCAGCTTCGAGATCGTGACTCGGGTCGAGGTGGCCAAACCGGCGGGCGCAGCGCGCGCCTGGATTCCGGTGCCCGCGGTGGACGAAACCTGGCAGCGTACAGTCGGCAATTCCTGGAACGGCAATGGCGCGATGCGCCTTGCGCACGACCCGAAATACGGCGCGGCCATGCTCTATGCGGAGTGGACGGACAGCCAGAAGGCGCCGGTGGTGGAACTCACAAGCCGCTTCGCGACGCGCGACCGGGCGGTGGATCTCTCCAGGCCCGGCGTTGCCCAGCCGCTGGCCGCCAGCGATCGCGCCTACTACACCGCCGCGACCGAACTCATGCCGACCGACGGCATCGTCGCCAAGACGGCGCGTGAGATCACGCGCGGCAAGCGCACCGACGTCGAAAAAGCCAGAGCGATCTACGAATGGATCGTCGACAACACCGAACGCAATCCGAAGACGCGCGGCTGCGGCGTGGGCGATATCAAGGCGATGCTGGAAGCCGGCGACCTCACCGGCAAGTGCGCCGACCTCAACGCGCTATACGTCGGCCTTGCGCGCTCGGTCGGCCTGCCGGCGCGCGACGTCTACGGCATCCGGGTGGTGAGGAGCGAATTCGGTTACCGCAGCCTGGGCGCCGGCAGCTCGAATATCACCCGCGCGCAGCATTGCCGCGCGGAAGTGTGGCTGGCTGGGCTCGGCTGGGTGCCGGTGGATCCGGCCGACGTGCGCAAGGTGGTGCTGGAGGAAAGGCCGGGGCCGACGACCCTTGCCGATCCGCTCGTGCCTCCGGTACGGCGCAAGCTGTTTGGGGCGTGGGAAATGAACTGGCTCGCCTACAACATGGCGCACGACGTCGCATTGCCGGGGTCCAAAGGGCCGAAGGTCGGCTTCCTGATGTATCCGCAGGCGGAAACCGCGGCGGGACGGCTGGACTCGCTGGATCCCGACGGCTTCAAATACACCATCACCGCGAAAGAGATTACTTCCTGAGGGCGTTTGCCGGGTGGCGGGCGGGAACATCCCGGGCACCATGATCGAAGCACTTGGGGGCGCCGCAGCACTGATCGCGTCGGGGGACCCGAAGCTCATCGAGATCATCGTCCTCAGCCTGAAGGTCAGTCTGAGCGCGGTCTTCTTTGCCACTCTGCTGGCGCTTCCCATTGGCGCAGCGGTGGCGGTGGCGCGGTTTCCTGGTAGGCATGCGGTGATCGTGCTGCTAAACGCGCTGATGGGCCTGCCGCCGGTGGTGGTCGGCCTGGTGGTTTATCTGCTGCTGTCGCGCTCCGGTCCGCTCGGCGAGTTCGGGCTGCTGTTCACGCCGCCGGCGATGGTGGTCGCGCAGACCATTCTGATTCTGCCGATCATCGCCGCGTTGGCGCGCCAGGCGGTCGAAGACGCCTGGATCGAGTACCAGGAGCAGCTGCGCTCGCTCGGCGTGGTGGGCGTCTCGGCCGCGCTGACATTGCTCTGGGATATCCGCTATTCGCTGGTGACCGCGATCCTGGCCGGCCTGGGCAGGGCGAGCGCGGAAGTCGGCGCGGTGATGATCGTCGGCGGCAACATCGACGGCGTCACTCGCGTGATGACGACCACCATAGCGCTGGAGACCTCGAAGGGCGACCTGCCACTCGCGCTCGGCCTCGGCATCGTCCTGATCCTGCTGGTGCTGCTGCTCAATGCCGCGGCGTTCATTGTCAAGGAAGTCGCGCAGAGGAAATACGGATGAGCGCGCTGCTTCCTTTGCGACTCGATGGAGTGAGCTTCGCTGCCGGCGGCCGCCCGATCCTCGACAACATCAGTGCCGAGATCGGCGCCGGGCCGAACACGGTGATCCTGGGCGCGAATGGCGCCGGCAAGAGCGTGCTGATGCGGCTGATGCACGGCCTGCTGGTTCCAAGCGCCGGGCGCATCGACTGGAGCGACCCGGACCGCGGACGCGCTCGCCAGCTGCAGGCGATGGTGTTCCAGCGTCCAGTGATGCTGCGCCGGTCCGCGCGGGCGAACGTGACCTTCGCCCTGCAGGCGGCCGGCATTGCGTGCGCCGAGCGGGAACGCAGGGCGGACGAGGCGCTGCGCGAAGTCGGCCTGTCGCATCTGGCCGGGCGGCCGGCCCGGGTGCTGTCCGGCGGCGAGCAGCAGCGGCTCGCGCTGGCGCGCGCATGGGCGCTGCATCCGGAAGTGCTGTTTCTCGACGAGCCGACGGCGAGCCTGGATCCCAGCGCGACGCGCGAGATCGAGACCATCATCAAGGCTTTCGACGCCTCGGGCACCAAGATCGTCATGGCCACCCACAACCTGGGCCAGGCGCAGCGCCTGGGCGATGAGGTGCTGTTCCTGCACCAGGGCCGCCTCGTCGAGCGCGCGCCGGTAGAAACCTTCTTCAAGCAACCTGCCTCGCCGGAGGCGGTTGCGTTCATCAAGGGCGAATTGCCATGGGCATGATGCTTCGAATTCTGGTGGGATTGCTGTTGTGTACTTCTGCATTGGCGCAGCAGAAATTCATCACCGTTGCGTCCACGACTTCGACCGAGCAGTCCGGCCTGTTCAGGCATCTGCTGCCGGTTTTCGAGGCCAGGACCGGTATCCAGGTCAGAGTCGTGGCGCTGGGCACCGGGCAGGCGCTCGACATGGGCAAGCGCGGCGATGCCGACGTGGTGTTCGTTCATGCCAAGCCCCTCGAGGAGAAGTTTCTCGCCGAAGGTTTCGGCGTGCAGCGCTTCGAGGTGATGTACAACGACTTCGTGCTGGTCGGCCCGAAATCCGATCTTGCCAAGGTCGGCGGCAGCAAGGACATCGTCGCCGCCATGCAGAAGATAAGAGCGGCGCAGGCGCCGTTCGCATCGCGCGGCGACAAGAGCGGCACCCATTTCGCGGAAGTCGAGCTTTGGAAGGTGGCCGGGATGGACATCGCAAAGGACAAAGGCGCCTGGTACCGCGAGACCGGCTCGGGCATGGGCCCGACGCTGAATACCGCCTCGGGCATGAACGCCTATGCGCTCACCGATCGCGGCACCTGGCTCGCCTTTAAAAACCGTGGCGATCTGGTGATCTCGGTGGAAGGGGACCAGCGCCTGTTCAACCAGTACGGCGTGATGCTGGTGAACCCGGCCAAGCACCCGCACGTGAAGAAGGAAATGGGCCAGGCCTTCGTCGACTGGGTGATTTCGCCGGAAGGCCAGCGCTCGATCGCCGACTACAGGATCGGCGGCGAACAGCTATTCTTTCCGAATGCCGCAAAATAGCGCCGTCCGCTACCGAGGCCTGACATTGCGCGTGCTGGGCGGCACCGTCGCCGCCATGGGGCCGGGCAAGGCCGAACTGGTCGAGCGCATCGGCGAGACGGGATCGATTTCGGCGGCAGCCCGCGACATGGGCATGTCCTACCGGCGCGCCTGGCAGCTCGTGGAATCGCTGAACGCGGACTTCCGGGA
>JANXUV010000107.1 GCA_025356085.1 Betaproteobacteria bacterium | reverse complement strand
CCGTGCAACTCGTACTCGATCGGGTCTTCCACCGTCATGATGTTGCTGCTGCCTGCATCGAGCCGGCTGAGCGCGGCGTACAGCGTGGTTGTCTTGCCCGAGCCGGTCGGCCCGGTCACCAGCACGATGCCGTTCGGGCGCTCGGTCATGTCCTTCCAGCGCGCGCTGTCCTCTTCCGAGAAGCCGAGCTCCTTGAAATCGCGCACCAGCACTTCCGGGTCGAACACCCGCATCACCAGCTTCTCGCCGAAGGCGGTCGGCAGCGTCGACAGGCGCAGCTCGACCTCGTCGCCGTCCAGCGTGCGCGTCTTGATGCGGCCGTCCTGCGGGCGGCGCTTCTCGACCACGTCCATGCGCGACAGGATCTTGATGCGGCTGGTCATCGCCTGCAGCACCGACGAGGGAATCTGGTAGACCTGGTGCAGCACGCCGTCGATGCGGAAGCGCACGATGCCGAACTCGCGGCGCGGCTCGACGTGGATGTCGCTCGCCCTCTGCTCGAAGGCGTAGCTCCACAGCCAGTCCACCACCTTGACGATGTGCGCGTCGTTGGCGTCGAACTGCTTGTTGCCCGTGCCCATCTCGACCAGCTGCTCGAAATTGGTCAGGTTCGAGCCGCCTGCGGCGCCCTTGGCCGCGCCCTTCATCGACTTGGCGAGGTTGTAGAACTCGACCTGGTAGCGCTCGATGTCCTGCGGGTTGGCGATCACCCGCTTGATCTCGAGCTTGGTGATGCGCTGCAGCTCCTTCTCCCACTCGCGGATGTAGGGCTCGCTGACCGCGATCACCACTTCCTTGGTGTTGACCGCCAGCGGCAGGATCTTGAAGCGCGTGGCGTAGGTCGAGGACATCACCTCGGTGACGCCGCTGAAATCGATCTTGAGCGGGTCGATGTGGCGGTATTCCATGCCGACGCGCTTGGCCAGCCACTCGCTCAGCGCTTCCAGCGTGAGCACCTTCTGCGGCGGCTGCAGGTTCTTTACTTTCTGGTCGGCGATGACGGAAAGCGGGTGCTGCGCGCCGCGGTAGTAGCGGCGCTCCTTCTTCACCTTGTCGGCGTCCTCGACCGACACCATCTTGTCCTCGACCAGCCAGTCGAGGTAATCGATGATGGTGAGGTGGCGCTCGGCGCCTTTGGGTTCCACTGCTTTCGGGTCTACAGCGGCCATAGGGGCGATTATGCCCTAGAGCAGCTACACTCGCCGCGGTGAAAACCCCCGCCTCCGCCTCACGTGGCTCACGATCCCTTGCAAAGGATGTCAGCGTCCGCGAGGTCTGGGCCTGGAGCATGTACGACTTCGCCAACTCCGGGTACACCACGGTGGTCATCACCGCCGTGTTCAACGCCTTCTTCGTCGCCGCGGTCGCTGAAAAAGCCCCCTGGGCCACGTTCGCCTGGACCGCCGCCCTTTCCGTGTCCTACCTCCTCGTCCTGCTCTCCGCCCCCGTGCTCGGCGCCTATGCCGATGCGCACGCGGCGAAGAAGAAACTCCTCCTGATCGCCACCGCCGGCTGCGTGCTGTTCACCGCCGCGCTGTACTTCGTCGGGCCGGGCGCCGTGACGCTGGCGATCGTCCTCATCATCCTCTCCAACACCTTCTTCTCGGTGGGCGAGAACCTGATCGCCGCCTTCCTCACCGAACTCGCCGACTCCAAGGCCATGGGGCGCGTGTCGGGCTGGGGCTGGGCCTTCGGCTACATCGGCGGACTGGTCTCGCTCGGCATCTCGCTCGCCTACCTGCTCACCCGGCCGGAAGGCACGCCCGCCACCGAATCCGTGCCGGTGGTCATGCTCATCACCGCCGCGATCTTCGCCCTCTCCGCCACGCCGACCTTCGTGTGGCTCAAGGAGCGCGCCCGGCCGCGTCGCCAAATCGAGCACCCCTGGAAGCGCGTCATGCAGACCCTGCGCGAAGCCAAGCGCTTCCGCGACCTGCGCCGCTTCCTCATCTGCATCCTCTTCTACCAGGCCGGCATCCAGGCCGTCATCGCGCTCGCCGCCATCTACGCGCAGGAAGCGATGAAATTCACCAGCACCCAGACCATCGTGCTGGTTCTCGTCGTCAACATCACCGCCGCCATCGGCGCGTTCTGCTTCGGCTACGTGCAGGACCGCATCGGCCACATCCGCGCCATGACCGCCGTGCTGATCGGCTGGATCTTCATGATCGCCCTCGCCTACTTCGCCGACGGCCCCGCCATGTTCTGGGTCGCCGCCAACCTCGCGGGCCTCTGCATGGGCTCCTCCCAAGCCGCCGGCCGCGCCATCGTCGGCTACCTGTCGCCGCCCGAGCGCAATGCGGAGTTCTTCGGACTCTGGGGACTAGCGGTGAAAGCGGCGTCGATCTTCGGGCCGCTAACATAC
>JANXUV010000106.1 GCA_025356085.1 Betaproteobacteria bacterium | reverse complement strand
GAAGCCGACGCGCTTCTGGCGCTCCAGGTTGTTGGTGGTTGAGCCGCACTCCAGATCGGCCCGGCCGGAGGCGATTGCCTCGATGCGCGATTCGGAGGTCACCGGCAGCCACTTGAGCGCGAGCTCGCGGCCGATCTGCGCGCCGATCGCCTCCGCCAGCTTGCGGCACAGTTCGATGGAGTAGCCGATCGGCTCGCCGCGCGCCGACAGGTAGGAGAACGGCACCTGCGATCTGGGCCGCGGACTTCTTGTCAGGAAACTGCAAGAAAATCATGTAGCCGATGATGATTCCGATCACCATCGCAACGAGGATGCCGACTGCTGGCGGAAACTTCATTTTCATGGCTGCCCGTCCCTGGGGTCTGATGAATCACCGGGTGCGGGGCTGGTGTATCGTCTTCCCTGCGGAATAAATAACCCTGTTCCGCGTTTGCGCAGGTAGTCCGATCCCCATCCAGGAGGCCCCATGATTCGCGCCATTGCAGGACTGTTGATCGCCGCCGTATCCACCCTCGCTGTCGCCCAGGCGCCCGCCAATCCGCCGGTCCGGATTCGCGGCACGGTGGAGAAAATCGACGGCCAGATGCTGACCGTGAAGGCCAACAACGGCCAGAGCATGACTGTGAAGCTGGCGGACAATTTCATGGTGATGGGCATCGCCAAGGCGAGCGTCTCGGATGTCGCCAGCGGCAAGTTCATCGGCACCACTACCGTGGGCGAGCGCAACGGCGGCCTGGTAGCGCTCGAGATCCACATCTTCCCGGAGAACATGCGCGGCACGGGAGAGGGCCACTACGACTGGGACCTGCGTCCGGAAAGCAAGATGACCAACGCCAACGTCGCCGACGTGAAGACGATGGGCAAGGAGCGGCTGCTCACCGTGCAGTACAAGGGCGGCGAGAAGCAGATCCTGGTGCCCGAAAACGCGGTGGTGGTGTCCTTCACGCCCGCCGACAAGAGCGAGCTTAAGCCCGGCGCCAACGTGTTCGTCAACTCCCAGCGCCAGGCCGACGGCAGCCTGACCGCGCCGCGCGTGAATGTCGGCCTGAACGGCCAGGTTCCGCCGATGTAATTTGGTGCAGTGCAAAGTGCGGAGGCACCCGGATAGGCGCATCCTGCCGGCTCGACAGGGAGAGTCGGCATGAATAAAAAACTGCACGGATTGCTGGTCGCCTCGGCTTTGCTTTACGCGTTGGGCGTCCACGCGCAAAAAATCGGCCCGGCGGACATTGGTGGCGTCGTCAGCGGGCCGAAAGGGCCCGAAGCGGGCGTGTGGGTGATCGCCGAGACCACCGACCTGCCGACCAAGTACGCCAAGGTCGTGGTGACCGACGACAAGGGCCGCTTCCTCATCCCGCAGCTGCCGAAGGCGAGCTACGAAGTCTGGGTCAGAGGCTATGGGCTGGTTGATTCGCAGAAATCCAAGGCCAATCCTGGCAAGGCCCTCAATCTCAAGGCAGTTGCGGCGCCAAACGAAGCCGCCGCCGCCGAATACTACCCGGGCATGTACTGGTACTCGTTGATCAACATCCCGGGCAAGGACCAGTTCCCCGGCACCGGCGAGAAGGGCAACGGCATCTCCCCCAACATCAAGACGCAGGAAGTTTGGGTCGACACGCTGAAGAGTTCCTGCCAGTCGTGCCACGCGCTCGGCTCGAAGGGCATCCGTACCGTACCGAAGATGTTCCATGATGGCTCGGCGAACTCCTTCCAGGCATGGGCGAAGCGCACGCAGGCCGGTCAGGCGATGACCAACATGGCGCTGAGCCTCGGCTACATGGGCCCCGATGCCGCGCTGAAGAATTTCGCCGACTGGACCGACCGCATCGCCGCGGGCGAGCTGCCATTCGCCAGGCCGCAGCGGCCGCAGGGTGTCGAGCGCAACGTCGTCGTGACGATGTGGGACTTCTCGAACCCGAAGCACTACCTGCACGACGGCATCTCCAGCTACCAGCACGATCCGCGCGTCAACGCCAACGGCCCGATTTACGGCGCGCCCGAGGAGAGCACGGACAATATTCCCGTACTCGACCCGGTGAAGAACCAGGCGTACACCATCAAGCATCCGGTGCAGAACACCGAGACGCCGTCCTCCTCCAGCCTGCCGATGACGCCCTCGGCCTACTGGGGCGACAAGCCGATCTGGGACGGCTCGAGCAGCCTGCACAACGCGATGATGGACGGGCAGGGGCGCGTGTGGTTCAGCGCGCGGTTTCGCCCGGCGTCCAATCCCGACTTCTGCAAGAAGGGCTCCGATCATCCTTCAGCGAAGGTCGCGCCGCTCGAAAATTCGCCGCGCCAACTCTCCGTCTACGATCCGAAGACGCAGAAGTGGATGCACATCGACACCTGCTTCGGCACGCACCACCTGTACTTTGCCAAGGATGCCGACAACACGCTGTGGCTGAGCCAGGGTGGCCCGCAGAGCGGCGTCGTCGGCTGGGTGAAGACGAAGAAATTCCTCGAAACCGGCGACTCCAAGGCATCGCAGGGCTGGACGCAGATCTGGGTGGACACCAACGGCAACGGTGTGAGGGATGAAAAAGACACGCGTCTCACCGCTGCGTTCTACGGGATCATGCCCAGCACGGTGGACGATGCTGTGTGGGGTCAGTCGATGGGCACCGGCTTTGCGCGCATGGACCAGCCCGGTTACGTGATGCGCCTTGTGCCCGGGCCCAACCCGGCCGAGACAGCGCTCACAGAAGTGTATGTTCCCCCGGAAGGCGCCTGGAGTCCGCGCGGCATCGACATGGACACCAACGGCGTCGTGTGGACGCCGCTTGCGAGCGGGCATATCGCGAGCTTCGATCGCAAGAAGTGCAAGGGGCCGCTCAATGGGCCGCAGGCCGCGACGGGCAAGCTCTGCCCCGAGGGCTGGACGCTGTTCAAGATGCCCGGGCCTCAATTCAAGGGACTGGACGAGTCGGGCAGCGCGAACAATGCGTATTACCTCTGGGTGGACCGCTACAACACGCTCGGCCTCGGCAGGAACGTGCCGATCGCCTCCGCCAACGGTGGCGAAGCGCTGATGGCGGTGGTCAACGGCAAGATCGTCAACATTCGCGTGCCGTACCCGCTTGGATTCTTCACCAAGCTGGTCGACGGCCGCATCGACGATCCGAAGACCGGCTGGAAAGGCAAGGGACTGTGGACCATGTCGGGCACGCGTACTGTGTTCCACAACGAAGGCGGCACTGCGAACAGCCCGAAGGTCTACAAACTGCAGATCCGCCCGGACCCGCTATCGAACTAGGCCGGGTTTTACGCATCCCAGGGATGCGCAATATGCGTTTGTGAAACGCTGCTGCGCTGCGGCATCATCGGCGGTATAAACCTGCCATGACTGCCGCTTCCCCGTCTTCCAACCGCCGCGCCATGATCCTGTTGCTGATTCTCAGCGGCGCGATCATTTCGATTTGCATGGGCCTGCGACAGAGCCTGGGGCTGTTCATGCGGCCAATGACCATCGACGCCGGCGTCTCGGCGGCGACCTTCGGCTTCGCCATCGCGCTGCAGAACATCGTCTGGGGCGTCACGCAGCCTTTCGTCGGAGCGCTCGCCGACAAGCACGGCCCGCGGCCGATCCTGATCACCACCGCGCTGCTGTACGCGTCAGGCATGCTGCTGATGGTGTTCTCGCATGGCGAGTTGGGCCTCGACATCGCCGGTTTCCTGCTCGGCATCGGCACCGCCGGCACCGCCTTCGGCGTGCTGATCGGCGTGGTGACGCGCGCCACGCCGGAGGCCAGGCGCAGCCAGACGGTCGGGCTGGTGGCGGCCTCGGGATCGCTGGGCACCATGGTGCTCGCGCCGCTCGGGCAGTCGCTGATCAACAACTTCGGCTGGCAGCCGGCGATGGTGGCGTTCGCGGTGATCGCCAGCTCGATGGTTCTGTTTGCGCTGCCCATCAAGCATCTCGCCATCGTCCTGAATGCGGATCCGTCTCGTTCGAATGCCAACGTCATCGCCAGGTCCAAACCCCTGCGCGAGGCGTTGCGCGAAGCGATCGGCCACCGCGGCTACCTGTTCATGACGCTGGCCTTCTTCGCCTGCGGCTTCCAGCTCGTCTTCATCACCACGCACCTGCCGGCCTACCTGCAGCTGTGCGGCATTGCGCCCGGCGTGAGCGCGACGGCCCTCGGCCTGATCGGCTTGTTCAACACGTTCGGCACCTACGGTTTCGGCCTGCTCGGTGCGCGCTACAGCCAGAAGCACCTGCTGGCGATGATCTACCTGCTGCGGACCCTGTTCATAGTCGGTTTCCTGCTGGTGCCGATCAGCGCCACCACCACACTGATCTTCGCCGCCGCGATGGGCACACTGTGGCTGGGCGTGTCGCCGCTGGTGACCGGCATCATCGGCCGCGTGTTCGGCCTGGAGCATTTCGGCACGCTCTACGGCGTGGTGTTCCTCAGCCACCAGGTGGGTTCCTTCTTCGGCGCATGGATGGGCGGCCTGGTGTTCGCGCGCAACGGCAGCTACGACTTCGCCTGGGGCGCGCTGATCGCCATCGGCTTCATTGCCTTCACGCTGCAATGGCTGATGGATGAGAATCCGCCGAAGCAGAGCCAGCGCGCCGGCGGCGCGCAGCCCGTGCCGGCATGACGATCGCGGCGCGGGTCGGAGATCTCGACATCCTGCGGGAGCTGAACCGCAACTACGTTCGCGCCGCCGCGGAATCGGACGTGCGCTGGTACGCCGACAACCTGGCTGCGGACTACGTGGCTACCAACCCCGACGGCTCGTTCGTCGATAAGGCGGGGTTCCTCGCGCGCTTCCCGGGCGGGCCGAAAAAGGACTACGCGCCCGTGGACGTCACCATCCAGATGGTCGGCGACGTCGCGCTGATCCACTCCGGTTTCGTCGACCGACGGGCCGACGGCACCGTGGGCAAGGGCCGCTATACCGACGCCTGGGTGCGCCGCGACGGGCGCTGGCTCTGCGTCAGCGCCACCTTCATGCGCCTCTGACGCGCTTGACGCCGGAAGGACTCGCGCTTGACGCTCGGGGCGGCGCGGCCTAGATTGCTTGCTGCCAACCAGGGGAAACCGCCATGACCAGCCCGTTTGTCCGCTCGATCAGCCGCGTCCTGATCATCTGCATGTCTGCTGTTTCCTTCCAGTCCACTGCGGGATTGATCGGAACTGATGAGGTCGCTGCGGCGGCCGCGACCGCGAAACCCTCGCCTGCGGCGCGCGCCGCCCTGGCCAGTCAGTTCGAAGTCCTTGGTCTTTCCGCCGACACCGCGCGCGACCGGGTGGCGGCGCTGACCGACGCCGAAGTCGCCCAGCTCAGCGGCCGTCTCGAAGGCCTGCCCGCGGGCGCCAACGGCCTCGGTATCGGCGCCGCGTTCGTGCTGATCTTCCTGATCTGGCGCTTCGGCGTTCGCGACCAGCAGGCGGCCGCCAAGGAACCCGCGAAGGAACCTGCCAAGAAGTAACGGCTAGGTGCCGCGCCCCCACAGTCCGCAGTAGCGGCGCAGCACGTAGGGCAGGCCGTTGGCGTAGTTCGGCCAGCTCTCGTATTTCGGCAGTTTCATCGTGCTCTCGACCGGATTCCAGCACTTGCCTTCGCGCGCGGCGACCTTGACCGCGTCGGAAGCGTCGCGCAGCAGGTTGAGCTGGTCCTGCACGTCGCTCCTGGTGCCGAGGCGGTCGCCCGGCCCGGGGTGGCCGGGAATCATGCGATCCCATTCCATCGCCAGGATCTGCTTCATCCCTTCTTCGGCCTCGAGCGGGTAGAAGTCGATCATGCCCAGGCCCGGAAACGCGCCGACCGGCACGGTGTCCACGAGAAACAGCAGCCGTTCCTTGGGCAGGCGGAACACCAGTGTGCTGTCGGAGTGGTTGAGGCCGACATAGGACAGTTCGAGGATGGTGCCGCCCATGCGGATCACTTTGCTGTCGCCCATTACTTCGTCGGGCAGCGGCGTGAAGGGATCGTTGAGCTTCTCCAGCCGCACTTTGGCCTGCTTGTGCGCGAGGATGGTGGCGCCGGCGTCCTTGAATGCCTTGCCGCCGGCGATGCGGTCGTAATGATGGTGGCTGTAGATCAGCAGCTTGATCGGCTGGCTGGTCACCTTGCGGATCTCGGCCACGTAATCTGCGCCGCCGGTCGGCCGCCCATAGGCGATCGGATCGGTGGCGATGACGCCGTCCGAGGTGACGATGAACATCGACTGGTGGCCGCCGTTGCGGAAGATGTAGACCCCCTCGGTGCCGTCCACCTTGGTGGTCTGGATCAGCGGGCGCGCGGGCGCTTGTGCGAAGACCGGCAGTGCGAACAGGATAGCGAGAACAGCAAAAATGTTGCGGCGCATGGTTTTCTCCTCCCTGGAGAGCGACAATACTAAGCTGAATCCTACGCCTGATGAACAACGCCGCCCCGCGTCTTATTCCCCCGCGCATCCAGCCGCCGGCGAAGCCGCTGACGGGCCTCGCTTTTCTCGCGGCGTTCGTGCGCAATCCGCTGGAGGTCGCCCCGCAGGCGGTCTACGAGCAGGATCTCGTCGTCAACCAGCTGGGCCGGGTGCAACGCCTGTGGGTCACCAGCCCGGCGCTGGTAAAGGCGGTGCTGCTCGACGAGCGGGAGAAATTCCAGAAGCTGTCGCAGATCCGGCTGCTCGCGCCGCTGCTCGGCCGCGGCATCCTCACCAGCGAGGGCGCGGAGTGGAAATGGCAGCGGCAGGCTTCGGCACCGATGTTCCGCCATCAGGACCTGCTCGGCTTCGTGCCGGCCTTCGTGCGCGCCACCGAATCGCTGCTGGCGAAATGGCGCGCCGCGCCAGAGGGCGCGGTGCAGGAAGTGGATCGCGACATGTCGCGCGCCACCTTCGACGTGATCTCGGCCACGCTGCTGCCTTCGGCGGACCGCACGGTCGGCGCGGCGGTGGAAGAATCGATGCAGCTGTTCCAGCGCGCTGGCGGCTGGGGACAACTGTTCGCCATGGCCGGCGCGCCGGCCTGGCTGCCGCGCCCGGGCATGATCTCGGGCGCGCGCGGGACGGTGATGCTGCGCTCGGCGGTCACGGCGATGCTGCGCGAGCGCCGCGCCGTCGAAACCCGCACTGGCACGGGGCAGGACACGGCCGAAGGTCGTGTGCCGGACGACCTGATGCACCGGCTGATGCAGGCGCGCGATCCGGAAACCGGCCAGTCGATGAACGACCAGCAGCTGGTGGACAACCTGCTCACCTTCTACCTCGCGGGGCACGAAACCACGGCGCGCGCGCTGTCCTGGACGTTGTACCTCATCGCGCGCTCGCCGCAGTGGGCCGCGATCCTCAAGGACGAGATCGCGCGCGTGACCGGCGGCGAACCGGTGCGCAGCGAGCACATCGAGCGCCTGGTGCTGGTGCAGCAGGTGCTGAAGGAATCCATGCGCCTGTACCCGCCGGTGCCGATGCTCAGCCGGCAGTGCGTCGCCCCCACTCGGCTGGACGGCGTGGAAATCGAGCCCGGCGCCACGGTGGTGCTGCCGATCTACGCCATTCACCGGCACACCAGGCGTTGGGAAGAGCCGGACGTTTTCGACCCGGGTCGCTTCGCGCGGGAGAACGAGGCGAAAATTCCGCGCTACCAGTACCTGCCGTTCGGCGCCGGCCCGCGCATCTGCATCGGCATGGCCTTCGCGATGCTCGAGGCCACCGCGATGCTGGCGACGCTGCTGCAGAAGGCGCGCTTCGCGCCGGTGCCGGGGCGCGACCCGCACCCGGTGGCGCGCGTCACCCTGCAGCCCGGGGGTGGGCTGCCACTTAAAGTGACGCTTCGCTAGATTTTGCTATATTGCGATTTCCATCCACAACGAAAGGAGGTGATCCAGTGAGAAACCACCAAGGCAGCAACGGCGGGAAATGCTCGGGGTCAGCTCGTATTGCCAGGAGCATTGCCGGTTAGTACGCCGGATTTGCCTTCGCAGTAAAAAAGGGCCCGCAAGTGCGGGCCCTTTTCTTTTCTACGGTTCGATCTTGATGCTGGCTTCCTTCGCCACGCGGCTCCACTTGGCGATCTCGCTGCGGATGAACGCGGAGAATTCGGCGGGAGTGGACGACACGGTATCGAGTCCAGCGGCGGCGAACTTCTCCTTGACGTCCGCCTGCGCCAGCGCGGCGTTCAGCGCCTGCGACAGCTTCGCCACCGCCTCGGGCGGCGTGCCGGCGGGCGCGAGCACGCCCTGGAAGCCGCTCGCGTCCACCGAGAATCCGCCCTGCTCGAAAGTGGGGACGTCGGGCAGCGAGGCGAGCCGCGTCTTGCCGGTCACCGCGATCGCCTTCAGCTTGCCCGCCTTGATCTGGGTGATCGTCACCGAGGCCGCGTCCATGGTGATCTGCACCTGGCCGCCGAGCAGGTCGGTGAGGACCGGGCCGCTGCCCTTGTAGAAGATCACCGGGATGTCGAGGCCGGCGGAGCGCATGAACATCTCGGCGCCGAAGTGCGGGCCTGAGCCCGCGCCGGAAATGGCGAAATTGAGCTTGCCCGGGTTGGCCTTGGCGTAGGCGACGAACTCCTTCAGGTTGTTCGCCGGCACGTTGCCGGCGATGGTCGCCAGCAGTGCGTTGGTGGTGGTGATCCCGATCGGCACGAAGTCCTTCACCGCGTCGTAGTTCATTTTCGGGTAGACCGACTGGTTGATGGCGATGGTGCCGGTGTTGCCGAGAACGATGGTGTAGCCGTCGCCCGGCTGCTTGGCGGCGTATTCAAGGCCGATCATGCCGGCGTTGCCGCCCTTGTTGTCGATCACCACCGGCTGGCCGAGCACTTCCTGCATTTTCGGCTGCAGGTTTCGCGCGACGAAGTCCAGATTGCCGCCGGGCGGGAAGGGCACCACGAACTTGACCGGCTTGCTCGGATAATTGCCCTGCGCCAGTGCTGCGCCGCACAGCAGGGACGCGGCGGCGAGCCATGCAAAACGATGAAGTTTCATTCTTTTCCTCCCCCTAGAATGCATATCATGCCCTATGCCCAGTCTACCGGGGCCCGCCTCTACTACGAGGAAACGGGCGCCGGCTATCCGATCCTGTTCGTCCACGAATACGGCGCCGACCACCGCGAGTGGGAGCTGCAGGTCCGCTATTTCTCGCGCGAGTACCGCTGCATCGCCTACGCGGCGCGCGGCTACACGCCCTCGGATGTGCCCGAGGACCCGAAGCTCTACGGCCAGGACCATTCGGCGGACGATATCGCCGCCGTGCTCAGGCACCTTGGCATCGCGCGCGCGCACGTGGTCGGCCTGTCGATGGGCGCCTTCGCCACGCTGCGCTTCGGCCTGCGCCATGCGCCGCTTGCCAGCGCGCTGGTGGTGGCGGGCGTCGGCTCGGGCTCCAATCTGGCTGAACTCGCGCAGTGGCGCCGCATGCAAGTGGAGAAATCCGAGCAGCTGATGAAAGAAGGCTGGAAGAACATCGCGGAGGAGACCGGCCACAATCCGACGCGCATCCAGCTCAAGCGCAAGAACCCGCGCGCCTGGGCGGAATTCATGGCGCACCTGCGCGAGCATTCAGTCACGGGCTCGGCGCTGACGCAGCGCTGGTACCAGGGAGAGCGCGACCCGGTCTATCAATGGGAAGCCGAGTTGAAGAAGATGACGGTGCCGACGCTGATCGCGGTCGGCGACGAGGACGCGGGCTGCATCGAACCCAGCGTGTTCCTGAAGCGCACGCTGCCCCGCGCGGGCCTGTGGGTGTGCCCGAATACCGGGCACGCGATCAATCTCGAGGAGCCAGAGGCGTTTAACTTGCAGCTGGCGGCGTTCTTCGCAAGCGTAGAGCGCGGGGCGCGGGCCTAGAAAGAAAAGGCCCGCTTGCGCGGGCCTTTTGCACTTCGAAAGCGGCTGGCTAGAGCGGCTTGATGTTGGTCGCCTGGTCGCCCTTCGGACCCGTGGTGATGTCGAACGACACCTTCTGGTTTTCCTTCAGGCTCTTGAAGCCCGAGCCCTGGATCGCGGAGAAGTGCGCGAACACGTCCTTGCCGCCGCCATCGGGGGTGATGAAGCCAAAGCCTTTCGCATCGTTAAACCACTTGACGGTTCCGGTTGCCATTTTGAGTAGCCTTTCTAAAAATTGGAGATTTGGGCTTGTAGCCCGCCTTGCCGGTACCACCAGGAGAGAAAGCGCAGGGTTTTATTGACTTGACCAGCGGGTACTCATGAGAGGAATCCAGCGGGGGCGATAGTACACCAAAGGTAAAATGCGGCGCAAATGCGGATCTGCATATTCGGCGCCGGCGCGGTAGGGGGGCATATCGCGGCCAAGCTCGCCGCGGCGGGCCACGAGGTATCGGCGGTGGCGCGCGGCGCCAACCTGGCCGGTATCCAGGCGAAAGGTTTTGCACTGCGGGAGGGCGCACGCACCTTCGCTGGGCGCGTGCGCGCTAGCGAGGAAGCGTCGGAACTTGGCGCCCAGGATGTCGTTTTCGTGACGACAAAAGCGACGGCGCTGGCGGCGCTGGAAAACGCGGCGCCATCGCTGAGTCACGCGGAGACCGCATTCGTATTCGTGCAGAACGGGATTCCATGGTGGTACGCGCACGGCCTGTCGGGTTCGCTGCCGAGTCCTCCGAACCTGTCGAGCCTGGATCCCGGCGGCGTGCTCGCGCGCGCGGTGGCGCCCTGGCGCGTGATCGGCGCGGTGGTGTATTCGTCCAACGACCTGGTCGCGCCTGGCGAGGTGCTGAACCACAGCGCCGGGCGCAACATGCTGGTGATCGGCGAGCCCGATGACCGGCGGTCGCCGCGCATCGAGGCGCTGCGCGCGCTGCTGTCCGCCGCGGAGCTGCATTCGCCGCCGGCGCCGGACATCCGCGCCGCGGTGTGGGACAAGCTGCTGCTCAATTTCGGCTCGACGCTGTGCGTGCCGATCGGCGAGCCGATCCGCGCGCTGGTCGAGGACCCGCGCCTGCACGCGCTGCGCGAGCGCCTGTTCGCCGAAGGGCGCGCCATCGCGCACGCCCATGGCGTGCGCCCCGAGGATGCGCCGCGGCGCCCCGGCGCGGGCAAGCAGACCTCGGGCTCGACGCATCACAAGCCTTCGATGCTGCAGGACTACGAGCTCGGCCGGCCGATGGAGGTGGAGGCGATCCTGGCATTGCCCTGCGCCTTCGCGCGCTCGGCCGGCGTCGACGCGCCGGCGCTGGAAACGCTTACCGCGGTGACGGCACGGCTCGCGGCGCGCAAGGGTTTATATTCGCCGCCATGATCGGCGACAACGAAAAGGGAAACCTGGTCGACCTGCGCTCCGACACGGTGACGCGGCCCAGCGCGGGCATGCGGCGCGCGATGGCCGAGGCGCAGGTCGGCGACGATGTGTTCGGCGACGACCCGACGGTGAACCGGCTGCAGGCGCAGGCCGCCGAGCTGCTCGGCTTCGAGCAGGGGCTGCTGTTTCCCTCGGGCACGCAGTCGAACCTGGCGGCGCTGATGACCCACTGCGGCCGCGGCGACGAGTACCTGGTCGGGCAGCAGGCGCACACCTACCGCTTCGAGGCGGGCGGCGGCGCGGTGCTCGGCTCGATCCAGCCGCAGCCGATCGCCAACCGGCCCGACGGCACGCTCGACCTGGCCGAAGTCGAAGCCGCGATCAAGCCCGACGACCCGCACTTCGCGCGCACGAGGCTGCTGGCGCTGGAGAACACGATAGGCGGAAAGGTTTTGAAGAAAGAATATCTTTCAGAAGCGGTAGACCTGGCAAAACGCAGAAATCTCTCTACGCATCTCGATGGCGCGCGCATCTTCAACGCGGCCGTGAAACTCGGTGTCAGCGCAAAATCTCTCTGCGAAGGCTTCGATTCGGTGTCGGTGTGCCTGTCGAAAGGATTGGGCGCGCCGGCCGGATCGCTGCTGCTGGGCAATGCAGAATTTATCGCCAGGGCGATCCGCGCCAGGAAAATCCTCGGCGGCGGCATGCGCCAGGCAGGCATCCTGGCGGCGGCGGGGCTGTACGCGCTGGAGCACAATGTCGGCCGGCTGGCGAATGACCATGCCAATGCCGAGCGCCTGGCGCGCGGCTTGCGCGACGCCGGCTATGACGTGGAAGCGCCGCAGACCAACATGGTATTCGTGAAGGTGCCGCCTGGCTTCGCCGACCACCTGGTGAACAACGAGATCCTGGTCCTCTCCGGCCCGCGCCTGCGCCTGGTGACCCACCTCGATGTCGATGCCGTTGCTATCGAGCGCGCGCTGGTCGCGGTGCGCTCGTTCCGGGAAAAAGCCGCCTAGAAGAGGTGCACGGCGGCCGGGAACCAGGTCCCAATCACGCAGAGCGCGATGCCGATTACGCCGAGCGTGCCAGCCAGCCAGACCAGCGCCGGCACGCTGGCCACGATGGAGGCGGAGGCGACCACGATCGCGATCTGCACCGCGGCTGAAGACACTTCGTAGTGATGGTAGGAGGCCATGGCGGCGTCGCGCTTCTTCTCGGCGGACTTGGCGCGCGCTTCGAGCTGGTCGCGGCCTTCGCCGGTGTCGGGTTCGTTCTGGTAGCGCTCCGCCGTCTTCTTCCATTCGGCAATCACCTCTTTCGCTTTCGGGCTGTCGGCGTGCACGGCCATCTCCTGAGCAGCGGTACGCAGGATAGTGCGGCGGATGGTCTTCGACTGGTAGAAGGCCCACAAATTGGAGGCTTCGATGTTGTTGCTGATGGCGCTGGTTTGCGCTGCTTTGCCGAGTGTTTCGGCGAAAGCGAGCACCAGGGCGAGCGTCGAAATCAGCAGCGCGATGCGCTTGTTGCCGCTGCCGTGATCTGCGGTTCCGTGTCCCGACATGATCCCTCCCTCTTTGCTGTAAATTCATTTTAGATGATCGCCGCCCGCCCCGCCGTCCGCGACCTCTCCGCCTCGAAGATCCGCGAGCTGTTCAACGCCGGCCTCGGCCGCACGGACCTCCTGACATTCTGGGTGGGCGAGCCCGACGAGCCGACGCCGGAATTCATCCGCCAGGCCGGCATGGACTCGATCGCCGCCGGCGAGACCTTCTACACCCACAACCTCGGCATTCCGGAAATCCGCGACGCGCTCGCGCAGTACGTATCGCGCCTTCACAAACCCGTTTCCTCCGAACAGGTGGCGCTCACCAGCGCGGGCGTCAACGCGCTGATGCTGGCCACGCAACTTCTGGTGGATCCCGGCGGCTGGCGCCTGGATCTGGACCGCCTGCTAAAAAGCCTGACGCCGCGGACGCGCGCGCTGTACCTGAACTCTCCGAACAACCCCACCGGATGGACCGTGTCGCGCGAGGAACAGAAGGTCATTCTCGAGCACTGCCGGGCTGGCGGCTGGGCTGGCTGGTGGTGCCCGCCGAGCTGACCGCGGACCTGGGCAAGCTGATCGAGTACAACACTTCCTGCGCTCCCGTATTCGTGCAGCGTGCCGGCGTCGCTGCACTGAAAGGGGGCGAGCCGGTGATCGCCCGCTCCCTGGAAAGATTCCGCTTGGCGCGCGATTTCCTGGTGGGCGAACTGAACGCGATCGACGGTATTGCCGCGGCGCTGCCGTCCGGCACGATGTACGCGTTCTTCCACGTGCGCGGAGTCGCCGACAGTCTTGAATTCTGCAAACAGCTGGTGCGTGACGCGGGCCTCGGACTGGCCGCCCGGGTCGGCTTTCGGACCTTCGGGTGAAGGCTTCCTGCGCTGGTGTTTTGCCTCCAGCGAGGAACGCCTGGCGGCGGGCCTCGACCAGCTGCGTCGCGTGATGGTGCACCATTCTGAGTGATTGCACCGAATAGGTGCGCGCACGTGTTTGGTGGAGGTCAAAGGCAAATAGAATCAGTATCTTAATATCAGGCACAGACGTTGCATTGTCTCTGCCAGCTTCGTCCAATCACACGTATACAAGGGAGAGTTCATGAAACGTCGCATGTTTGTTAAGCAGTTGGCCCTGTCGGCAGCGGTTGCCGCCATCGGTCTTGGTTCCACCGCCCTCTACGCCCAGGCCAAGACCATCAAGGTCGGCGTGCTGCATTCGCTGTCGGGAACGATGGCGATCAGCGAGACGGTGCTGAAGGATGTCACCCTGATGGCGATCGAAGAGATCAACGCCAAGGGCGGCGTGCTCGGCATGAAACTCGAGCCGGTGGTGGTCGATCCCGCCTCGAACTGGCCGCTGTTCGCCGAGAAGGCCCGCCAGCTGCTGACCCAGGACAAAGTGGCCGTGACCTTCGGTTGCTGGACCTCGGTGTCGCGCAAGTCGGTGCTGCCGGTGTTCGAGGAACTGAACGGGCTGCTGTTCTACCCGGTGCAGTACGAAGGCGAGGAACTGTCGAAGAACGTGTTCTACACCGGCGCCGCGCCCAACCAGCAGGCGATCCCGGCGGTGGAATACCTGATGAGCAAGGAAGGCGGCGCCGCCAAGCGCTGGGTGTTGCTCGGCACGGACTACGTCTATCCCCGCACCACCAACAAGATCCTGCGCGCCTTCCTCAAGTCCAAGGGCGTGGCTGACAAGGACATCGACGAGAAGTACACCCCGTTCGGCCACAGCGACTACCAGACCATCGTCGCGGACGTGAAGAAGTTCGCCGCCGGCGGAAAGACCGCGGTGGTTTCGACGATCAACGGCGACTCCAATGTGCCGTTCTACAAGGAACTGGGCAACCAGGGCCTGAAGGCGACCGATGTTCCGGTGGTCGCGTTCTCGGTCGGCGAAGAAGAACTGCGCGGCGTCGACACCAAGCCGCTGGTCGGCCACCTCGCGGCGTGGAACTACTTCATGTCGCAGAAAAACCCGACCAACGACGCCTGGAAGAAGCAGTGGGCCGCCTATGCCAAGAAGATGAAGCTGGCCGGCGCCGACAAGCCTCTCACCAACGATCCGATGGAAGCGGCCTGGATCGGAATCCACATGTGGAAGCAGGCGGTCGAGAAGGCCAAGACGACCGACGTCGACAAGGTGATTGCGGCGATGGCGGGCCAGACCTTCAAGGCGCCCTCGGGCATCACTTCGAAGATGGACGAGAAGAACCACCACCTGCACAAGGCTGTATACATCGGTGAAGTGCAGGCGAACGGCCAGTTCAACGTGGTCTGGCAGACCAAGGGCCCGGTCAAGGCCGAGCCATGGAGCCCGTTCATCGCCGGCAACGACAAGAAGAAGGGCGAACCGGACGGCAAGACGATCATCACCAAGTAACGTCGGCTTTTTGCGACAATGAAGGGGCCGCCGCGAGCGGCCCCTTCTTCGTAAATGCGCATACTTCTGACAATATCGTTGTGGTTGTTCGCGTCTGGCGCGTTTGCGCTGGATGCGGCGACGGTCAACAAGCTGGGCTTTGGCGATGGCGACGAGAAGATCGCCGCCATTGCCGCGCTGGTGGCCGAGGGCGATCCGGCGGCTGCGGCGCTGCTGCAGGCGGCGACCGACGGCGAACTGCAGACCGCTGGAAAGCTCGTGCTCATCGTCAAGGGCGAGGAAGCCGTGAACGCCGCGACTGGCGCCAAGGTCACGCCGTTGCCGGAAGAGCGCGAGGATGTGATCCTGAACAACCGCGTGCGCCGTGAACTTGGCGGCGCCATGGCGGCGCTGAAGCTGATTTCGCCGGACCGCGCGACGCGGCTGGCGGCGGCCAAGGAACTGACCGGCAACGCCGACCAGGCGATGCTGCCATTGATCAAGAAGGCGCTGGCGAGCGAGACCGACGCCGGCGTGAAGCAACTGCTCGAACTCACCCAGGCGACGCTTGAATTGAAGACCGGGACCAAGGAGTCGCGCATCGCGGCCGTCCGCACGCTCGGCCTGTCCACCAACCCGAACACCAAGATGCTGCTGCTAGGGATCCTCGAGAAATCCAAGGAGGGCGGCTACGCGGAGCCCGACGAGGACATCCGCATCGAGGCGCAGAAGAGCCTGAAAGCGCTGGAAGGCAGGCTCGCCTGGGGCGAGCGCGCGGGCGTGCTGTTCACCAGCGTGTCGCTGGGCTCTATCCTGCTGCTGGCCGCGCTGGGCCTCGCCATCACCTACGGGCTGATGGGCGTGATCAACATGGCGCATGGCGAGCTGATCATGGTGGGCGCGTACACCACCTACGTCGTGCAGAACCTGTTCAAGCGCACCGATTTCTTCGACTGGTACCTGCTCGCGGCGGTGCCGGCCTCCTTCATCGCCGCCGCCGCGGTGGGCATGGCGCTTGAGCGGCTGGTGATCCGCTGGCTGTACGGCCGGCCGCTGGAAACGCTGCTGGCGACCTGGGGCATCAGCCTGATGCTGATTCAGACGGTGCGCACGATCTTTGGCGCGCAGAACGTGCAGGTGGAAAACCCGGCGTTCATGTCCGGCGGCATGGAGTTGCTCACCGGCGTGGTGATGCCGTGGAGCCGTATCGTGATCATCTGCTTTGCCGGCGCGGTGCTGGTCGGCATGTGGCTGCTGCTGACCAAGACGCGCCTCGGCCTGTTCGTGCGCGCCGTGACGCAGAACCGCCCGATGGCGAGCTGCGTCGGCGTCCCGACCGCGCGCGTGGATACTTGGGCGTTCGGGCTGGGCTCCGGCATCGCGGGCTTGGCCGGCTGCGCGCTGTCGCAGATCGGCAACGTCGGCCCCGATCTCGGCCAGTCCTACATCGTGGATTCGTTCATGGTGGTGGTGCTGGGCGGCGTAGGCCAGCTGGCGGGCACCGTATACGCGGCACTCGGCCTCGGCTTCGCCAACAAGCTGCTCGAGGCCTGGCAGGGCGCGGTTCTGGCGAAGATCGCGGTGCTGGTGTTCATCATCTTCTTCATCCAGAAGCGGCCGCAAGGCATGTTCGCCCTCAGGGGCCGGGCGCTGGACGCCTGATATGACGGGAGGAATCAGCCGCCGACTGTACGGCCCGCGCGGATGGGCGATCCTTGCCCTGTTCTGCGTCGCGGTCTTCGGCGTGATGCCGGTGCTGAACCTTGCCGTGCCGGCCGACAGCCCGTTCCACGTCTCCGCCTACTGGGTGACGCTGCTTGGCAAGATCATGTGCTACGCCATCGTCGCGGTGGCGATGGACCTGGTGTGGGGATACGCAGGGATACTCTCGCTGGGTCACGGCCTGTTCTTCGCGCTCGGCGGTTATTCGTTCGGCATGTACCTGATGCGCCAGATCGGGTCGGATGGCCAGTACCGCCAGCCGATGCCGGACTTCATGGTGTTCCTCGACTGGAAGGAATTCCCCTGGCAGTGGTGGAATTCGGATTCGTTCTGGTGGTGCGCGATGCTGGTGATCGTGGTGCCCGGGCTGCTCGCATACGTGTTCGGTTACTTCGCGTTCCGTTCGCGGGTCAAGGGCGTGTACCTGTCGATCATCACGCAGGCGCTTACCTTCGCCGCGATGCTGCTGTTCTTCCGCAACGCCACCGGCTTCGGCGGCAACAACGGCTTCACCGACTTCAGGCGCATCCTCGACATCCCCATCGCGACGCCGCAAACGCGTATGGCGCTGTTCGCCATCACCGGCGCAACGCTGATCGGCACGCTGCTGCTCGCGCGCTGGCTGACGACGTCGCGCTTCGGCCGCGTGCTGGCCGCGATCCGCGACGCCGAGCAGCGCGTCATGTTCTGCGGCTACGACACGGTGCACTACAAGCTGTTCGTCTGGACCCTGTCCGCGGTCATCTGCGGCGTCGCCGGGGCGCTTTACGTGCCGCAGGTCGGGATCATCAACCCTGGCGAAATGTCGCCTGCCAACTCGATCGAGATCGCGATCTGGGTGGCGGTTGGCGGCCGCGGCACGCTGATCGGGCCGCTCATCGGCGCGGGCCTGGTGAACGGCGCCAAGAGCTACTTCACCCAGGCCTTCCCCGAGTACTGGCTGTTCGCGCTCGGCCTGATCTTCATCCTGGTCACGCTGTTCCTGCCGCAGGGCGTGATGGGATTCCTTGGGAAGAAGAAATGAGCATCAGCGCCACCACCGCGACGGGCGAGGGTGGCAGCCTCGGCCGCGTCGCCAGGGAGGGGCTGGACTCCACGCACGGCGTGGTGCTGTACATGGAAGACATCTCGGTGTCATTCGACGGCTTCAAGGCGCTCAACAAGCTGTCGCTGTCGATCGATATCGGCGAGCTGCGCTGCGTGATCGGCCCCAACGGCGCCGGCAAGACCACCATGATGGACGTGATCACCGGCAAGACGCGGCCCGACGAAGGCACGGTCTACTTCGGCCAGACCATCGACCTCACCAGGTTGAGCGAGGCGCAGATCTCCACCGCCGGCATCGGCCGCAAGTTCCAGAAGCCGACCATCTTCGAGCACCACAGCGTGTTCGAGAACCTCGAGCTGTCGATGAAGGCGGACAAGCGCGTGAGAAAGACTTTGTTCTCGAGCCTTTCTTCGGCACAAAAAGATTCCATTGCCGAAACGCTGAAGACAATTCGTTTGAACGACAGCGCCGACCGGGTCGCCGGGCTCCTGTCGCACGGCCAGAAGCAGTGGCTGGAAATCGGCATGCTGCTGATGCAGGAGCCCCGGCTGCTGCTGCTCGATGAGCCGGTGGCCGGCATGAGCGACGACGAAACCGAGCGCACCGGCGAGCTGTTCCTGTCGCTGGCCGGCAAGCATTCGCTGGTGGTGGTCGAGCACGACATGGCTTTCGTCGAGAAAATCGCCCGCAAGATCACGGTGCTGCACGAAGGCGGCGTGCTGGCCGAGGGCTCGATGAGCGAAGTGCAGAACGATCCGAAGGTGATCGAGGTCTACCTGGGCAGATAGATGCTTTCGGTCAAAAACCTCAACCAGTACTACGGCGGCTCGCACATCCTGCGCGATCTCAATTTCGAGATCCCGCCTGGCAAGGTGACGGCGCTGCTCGGGCGCAACGGCGTAGGCAAGACCACGCTGCTGCGCACGCTGATGGGGCTGGTTCCGGCGAAGACCGGCGAGATCCTCTTCTACGACAGGAAAATCACCGATGTGAAACCCTATGAGCGCGCACGCGCCGGCATCGGCTACGCGCCGCAGGGCCGCGAAATTTTTCCGCGCCTGACGGTCGAGGAGAATCTGCGCATGGGTCTCGCGACGCTGCCGGGCGGCGCGCACGTGCCGGAACGCATCTTCGAGATGTTCCCGGTGCTCAAGCAGATGATGGGGCGGCGCGGCGGCGACCTCTCCGGCGGCCAGCAGCAGCAGCTCGCCATCGGCCGCGCGCTGGCGATGGGGCCGAAGCTGCTGATCCTGGACGAGCCGACCGAGGGCATTCAGCCCTCGATCATCAAAGATATCGAGCGCGTCATCCGCTCGCTAGCCGGCACGGGAGACATGGCGATCCTGCTGGTGGAGACGTACTACGATTTCGCCCGCTCGCTGGCCGACCAGTACATCGTCATGGAGCGCGGCGAAATCCTCAAGCACGGCGCCGGCGCCGACATGGACAAGGATGGCGTCAAGGCGCTCCTGGCGGTGTGATCGCGGTACGATAGCCCGTCATGCGCAGCTATGTCCGCCTCGACGATTTTCTTGACCGTATCGAAAGGGATATCTATCCCGAGATCCCGGGGGAGCCGCACCTCTCGCTGACGCGGACGATGATCGATGCGCTCCACAAGGAAGGTATGTTCCGCGCCGGTCTGCGTGTTCTCGACGTCGGCTGCGGCCAAGGACTCGCGCTCGAGCATTTCCGGCGCCTGGGTCTGGAGGCTGTCGGCGTGACCCTGGGGCCGGATGTGGCGGTTTGCCTTGGCAAGGGGCTGGATGTGCGGCCGATGGACCAGAACTTCCTGGACTTCGGGGATGATGAGTTCGACTTGCTGTGGTGCCGGCACGTTCTCGAGCACAGCATCGCGCCCTTCTTCACCTTGATCGAATACCACCGCGTGACGAAGCCGGGCGGCATCGCTTACGTCGAAGTGCCGGCGCCGGACACCTCGGCCCACCACGAGACAAATCCCAACCATTACAGCGTCCTGCCGCGCTCGAACTGGCTCAGCCTCTTCGCGAGAGCCGGGTTCACGATGACCCACCAGGTCGAGCACAACTTCGAAGTGCCCTGCGGCCCCGATACTTACTGGGGATTCATCCTGCGCAGGTCCGACTGACGGTGTGATCTTCGGATGAAGTGACGCGTGTTTTTGGGCAGCGGCGCTGGCGGTATGATGCCGGTATGCTTCTCGCTGAGCCGGTCGTCAGTTCCTGGAAGGCCCGGCTCGCGCTCGATTTTGCGTTGCAAGACGAAAGAACCGTGCTCGTTGGAAAAAGTCACGATGGCCCTCTCGTCGTTCAGAAACCGCTTTACCCGGAAGGCGGCGATATCTGCCACGCGATCGTGGTACATCCGCCGGGCGGGATTGCCGGCGGAGATGAATTGACTTTGGAAGTAAAAACAGAAAAAAGGGCGTCGGTCTTGCTGACCACGCCGGGCGCTGCCAAGTGGTATCGCTCGTCCGGACCGCGGGCGAAGCAGAGCCTGTCGTTCAAAGTCGCCGGAACGCTCGAATGGCTGCCGCAGGAAACCATCGTCTTCGACGGCGCGCTGGCCGAAACCGAATGCGAAGCCGACCTCGCCGGGGACGCCGGCCTGATCGGCTGGGACATCGTCTGCCTCGGGCGCACCGGCTCGGGCGAGCGTTTCATGCGGGGCAGCTACCGCACTTCGATCCGCATCCGGCGCGACGGAAAACCGCTCTGGCTGGAGCGCGGGCGCATCGACGGCGGCGGCAAACTGCTGGATTCGCCCGCGGGACTGGGAGGCAGTCCTGTTTTTGGGACGTTATTCGTTTCTTCCTTGAATTTAAATCAGCGGCTTTTGAACGAAACCCGTAAACCGCAACCCGAAGCGGGCCGCGGTTCGGTCACGCTTTTGCCCGGTATCCTGCTGGCCCGTTACCTCGGCGATTCGAGCGAGGCGGCGCGGCGCTATTTCATCGCGCTATGGCGCATCCTGCGTCCCGTCGTGGCGGGGCGCGAGGCAATCGAACCGAGGATCTGGCGCACATGAGCAAAGAAAAAGCGGACAGGGCCCTGGTCAACGCCCTGCGCAAGCACGGGCTTTCGTCGATCGGGAAAGCGCACAAGCTGCTCATGGCTGCGCATCGCTCGCGCAAGCCGGCGGCGACGGCAGGCATCACGTTGCACAAGGAAGAAGAAGCTTACAGCGTGCAGGACGCGGTGTTCGCCGACCTGTGGCCGGGCGCGCGTCCGGTGGCATGGAAGGCGGGCGGGCCGAGCGACAAGGTGGAGCCGACCGCGGCCCCGATCCCGCCTGAGAATCTGTTGCGCAGTCCGGCGAGCGTCACCGGCAAGAAAATGCGGATGATCGGGGTCGAGGCGGAAGTCGCGTTCCGGATGGCAAAGGAACTGCTGCCGCGCAGCCGGCCGTATTCCGACCGTGCGATCGCGGCGGCGGTGGGCGAGGTGGTGGTGACGATCGAACTCTGCGACACCCGCCTGGCCGACTGGAAAGAGTCCTCCGGCCTGTGGAAGCTGGCTGATTTCCAGAACAACAGCGCGCTGGTCGTTGGCAGCGGCACAAAGGACTGGCTCAAAATCGATTTCCTGCAGCAGGAGATGGAATTCCGCATCGGCGCGCGCGTCGCCAGGGCAAAGGGCGCGCACTCGTTCGGCAATCCGTTCCGGTTGCTGCCCTGGCTGGTGCGCCACGCCGCCAAGCGCGGCCTCGGCCTGCATGCCGGCGACGTCGTCACCACCGGTGCCTGGACCGGATTGGAAATCGCCAAGCTCGGCGACGAGGTGACGGCCCGTTTCCCGGGCATTGGCGAAGCAACAGTACGGATCAACTGACATGGAACTGACCCCAAGAGAGAAAGACAAGCTGCTGATCTTCACCGCGGCGCTGCTCGCCGAGCGGCGCAAGGGCAGGGGACTCAAGCTCAACTACCCCGAGGCCATCGCCTACATTACGGCGGCGGTGATGGAAGGCGCGCGCGACGGGCGCAGCGTCTCCGACCTGATGGGCTTTGGCGCCACCATCCTCAAGCGCAGCGACGTCATGGAAGGCGTTCCGGAGATGATCCCGGACATCCAGGTCGAAGCCACTTTCCCCGATGGAACCAAACTCGTCACGGTGCACAATCCGATCCCATGAACCCGGGTGCCATCCCATGATTCCAGGCGAAATGAAGGTCGCCGCCGGCGACATCGAATTGAACAAGGGCCGCAAGGCGGTCACCGTGAAGGTCACCAACAGCGGCGACCGTCCGATCCAGGTCGGTTCGCACTATCATTTTTTCGAAACCAACCAGGCGCTCAAGTTCGACCGCAAGGCGGCCTACGGCTGCCGGCTGAATATCGCGGCGGGAACTGCGGTCCGCTTCGAGCCCGGGCAGGCGCGAACCGTCGAGTTGATTGGGTTGGCGGGTGAACGGAAAGTCTTTGGCTTTAACTCCCAGGTGAACGGAAAACTCAAATGAAAATCTCCAAACAAGCCTATGCGGAGATGTTCGGCCCCACCACCGGCGACCGCGTGCGGCTTGCCGATACCGAGCTGTGGATTGAAGTCGAGAAGGACTACACGGTCTACGGCGAGGTAGTGAAGTTTGGAGGCGGCAAGGTGATCCGCGACGGCATGGGGCAGAGCCAGCTGCTGTCGGCGAAGGTGGCCGATACCGTGGTTACCAACGCGCTGATCATCGACCACTGGGGCATCGTCAAGGCAGACATCGGCATCAAGGACGGCAAGATCTGGAAGATCGGCAAGGCCGGCAACCCGGACATCCAGCCGGCCGTCACCATACCGATCGGCGCCGGCACCGAGATCATCGCCGGCGAAGGCATGATCGTCACGGCCGGCGGCATCGACGCGCATATCCATTTCATCTGCCCGCAGCAGATCGACGAGGCGCTGATGGCGGGCGTCACCACCATGCTGGGCGGCGGCACCGGCCCGGCCACCGGCACCTTCGCCACCACTTGCACGCCGGGCCCCTGGCACATCCACCGCATGCTGGAAGCCGCGGAGGCGTTCCCGATGAACCTGGGATTTCTCGGCAAGGGCAATGCCTCGCAGCCCGCACCCCTGGCCGAACAGATCACGGCCGGCGCGATGGGCCTCAAGCTGCACGAGGACTGGGGCACCACGCCGGCGGCGATCGACACCTGCCTCGGCGTCGCCGACAAGATGGACGTGCAGGTGGCGATCCATACCGACACACTGAACGAAGCGGGCTTCGTCGAGGCTTCGGTTGCGGCGATGAAGGGCCGTTCCATCTCCACCTTCCACACCGAGGGAGCGGGTGGCGGCCATGCGCCAGACATCATCAAGATATGCGGCGAGCCGAATGTGCTGCCTTCGTCAACTAATCCGACGATGCCCTACACGGTGAACACCGTCGCCGAGCACCTGGACATGCTGATGGTCTGCCACCACCTCGATCCGGCGATCGCCGAGGACGTGGCCTTCGCCGAATCGCGCATCCGCAAGGAAACCATCGCCGCCGAGGACATCCTGCAGGACCTTGGCGCGTTCTCGATGATGTCCTCGGATTCGCAGGCAATGGGCCGCGTCGGCGAGGTGATCATCCGCACCTGGCAGACCGCGCACAAGATGAAGCTGCAGCGCGGCGCCGCCAAGGGAGATTCTTCCCGCGCCGATAATTTCAGAGTCAAAAGATATATAGCGAAATACACGATCAATCCGGCGATTGCGCATGGCGTTTCGCACGCGGTGGGTTCGATCGAAGCGGGCAAGCTGGCGGACCTGGTGCTCTGGCGGCCGGCCTTCTTCGGCGTCAAGCCGTCGCTGATCCTGAAGGGCGGCATGATCGCCGCTGCCGCGATGGGCGATCCGAATGCATCGATCCCGACGCCGCAGCCGGTGCACTACCGGCCGATGTTCGGCTCGTTCGGCAAGGCGCTGAAGACGACCTCTGTGACTTTTGTGTCAAAAGCTTTTCTGAAGGGGAAAGACGCGCAGAAAATGAACCTGCGAACCCTGGTTCCCGTAAAGAACGTCAGAAAAGTCGGCAAGAAGGACATGATCCACAATAGCTGGCAGCCTAAGATCACGGTCGATCCCGAAACCTACGAGGTGCGCGCAGACGGCGAGCTGCTCGTCTGCGAGCCTGCAAAAGTTCTCCCCATGGCCCAAAGGTATTTCCTGTTCTGATGCTGGAAATAAAATCGAAACTCAAAATGCCGCGCGCGGCCTACAAGGTCGAGGTGCGCGGGCAATTGAAGCTGCCGTTCGAGTCGCGGCAGAAGAGCCGGCTGAAGACGAAGCTCGTTTCCGGCGAGGAAGTCGGCCTGGTGCTGCCGCGCGGCGAGATCCTGCGCGGCGGCGACCTGGTCACCGCTTCCGACGGACGCGTGATCGAAATCGTCGCCGAGCAGGAAAAAGTGCTGCATGTGGTGTGCGACACGCCGGCGGAACTCGCCAAGGCGGCCTACCACCTCGGCAACCGCCATGTGCCGGTGCAGGTAGGCGACGGCTTCCTGAGGCTGGCGGCTGACCACGTGCTCGAAGAGATGCT
>JANXUV010000054.1 GCA_025356085.1 Betaproteobacteria bacterium | reverse complement strand
GCCGGCATGAGCCGCTCGGAGACCGCGCACGTCGTCGAACTGGTGCGCCGCGTCACGGAGGGCAAGACGCTGATCATGGTGGAGCACGACATGGGCGTGGTGTTCAACCTCGCCGACCGCATCAGCGTGCTGGTCTACGGCGAAGTGATCGCTACCGGCGCGCCGGAAGAGATCCGCTCCAACGCCGCGGTTCAGGAGGCCTACCTGGGGGCCGTCCACAAAGAGATCTCGAATGCTTGAAGTCCGCGACCTGCACGCCTACTACGGCAAGAGCCACATCCTGCACGGCGTGCATCTCGACGTCGGCAAGGGCGAAATCGTCTCCATCCTCGGGCGCAACGGCGTCGGCCGCTCGACCACCATCAAGGCGATCATGGGGATGGTGGACTGCAGCGGCTCGGTGAAATTCCGCGGCGAAGAAATGGTCGGGCGCAAGGCCTACCAGATCGCGCACCAGGGCCTGGGCTACGTACCGGAGAACCGCGACATCTTCCCGACGCTGAGCGTGCGGCAGAACCTGCTGCTCGGCCAGAAGGCGGCCCAGCCCTCCGCGCGCTGGAAGATGGACGACATGTTCGAGCTGTTCCCGCGCCTGAAGGACCGCGCCGACAACGAGGCGGGCGTGCTCTCGGGCGGCGAGCAGCAGATGCTGACGCTGTGCCGCACGCTGATGGGCGACCCGGAGCTGGTGATGATCGACGAGCCGACCGAAGGCCTGGCGCCCAAGATCGTCGAACAGGTGGCCGGCCTCTTCGAGGAGATCAAGAAGCGCGGCATCTCGATCCTGCTGGTGGAACAGAAGCTGGCGATCGCGCTCGACATTTCCGAGCGCCTCTACGTCATGGGCCACGGCTCGATCGTCTTCGAGGGTAAGCCCCGGGACGTTCGGGAAAACGCGGCAATGCGAAAAGAGTGGCTTGAAGTCTAGCTACTAGGTACTACGGCATTTGAATCTTGCCGCCCGGCCCCGGGCCGCCCATCGGCGGCATGCCGCCCTGCGGTACCACGATCGAAGAGGCCTGCTGGCGGCGCAGCTCCTGCAGTTCGCGCACCGTGCGCTCGATGGCGACCTTGGCGGAGGCACCGAACATCTTCGCCGCATCTTCCAGCGTTTTCGCCTCGAGCACGAAATTGATCGGCAGCGCCCCCATCTGGCTCATCACCTGGGTCTCGCCGATATAGAGCAGTTCGCGGCCCGCGTCGCGCGCGCCGTTGCCGTCCACCGGCGTCATGCGCCGGATGGTGCCGACGCGCCGGTCGGTGAAGATTTCCTCCAGCCACAGGTCCGCCGGGTTCATGTCCGGCTCGATCATGCGTTCGTCCTGTCGGGTTGCCATGGAAAGCTCGCGGGAATATATGGGATGGGCGGATTGTCTCACGCGCCCGGCAGGCTACGGGCGGCCGAGCGCGTCCAAAGGGCTCGCAACGCCGCGCCCGCCCTTGTTGAGCACATGCGTGTAGATCATCGTCGTGCTGACGTCGCTGTGGCCGAGCAATTCCTGGACCGTGCGGATGTCGTAGCCGCCCTCCAGCAGGTGCGTGGCGAAGGAATGGCGCAGCGTGTGGCAGCTCACCGGCTTCACGATCCGCGCCGCCCGCGCCGCCGCCTTCACGGCGCGGCCAAGCGTGTCCGGGAAAACATGATGGCGGCGAATCACTCCCGATTCCGGGTCCGCGGAAAGAACGCCGGAGGGAAACACGAACTGCCATGCCCACTCCTTGGCGGCGCGCGGATACTTCCGGGCGAGAGCGTAAGGCAGGCTGACTTCGCCGTGCCCCGCAGCCAGATCGCGCTGGTGCAGGGCCCGCACGCGGCCAAGGTGCTCCTGAAACGGCCGCACGGCCTGCTCGGGGAGCATCGTTACCCGGTCCTTGGCTCCCTTGCCATCGCGCACCAGCACCTGCCGGTACGAGAAGTCCACGTCCTTCACACGCAACTGCAGGCACTCGATCTGGCGCAGTCCCGCGCCGTACAGCAGGCTCGCCATCAGCCATTTTGTGCCCTGCATCGCCGCAAGCAGGCGCTGCGCCTCCGCTCGCGTCAGCACCACCGGTTTGCGCACCGGGCGCTGAGCCCGAACCAGATCCTTGAACCAGGGCAGGTTTTGCCCCAGCAGCTCCT
>JANXUV010000044.1 GCA_025356085.1 Betaproteobacteria bacterium | reverse complement strand
CGACGCCATGCCGCTGCCGGGCTTGAGATAGCCCTCCATGTCGTGCCAATTGAGGCCCGAGCCGCTGATGGTCACCGAGGTCGCGCGGTACTGGCCGCGCAGCTCCGGCATGCCTTCGGCGACCATGCCGCCGACGAAGCGGTGCATGCTGTCGTTGAAGTAGAAGAAGCTGTTGCCGACCAGCAGCAGCGTCTTCGGCTGCGGATTCAGGCGTTTCACCTTCGGGCTGGTTTGCGCGAGCGCCGTGGAGCAGAAGACAAAGAGAACGACGGCGATGATTTTTGCGAATTTCATTTTTTCTCCCTAGAGCATGTCCAAAGGCTGCGCTCCCGCCGGCGGCGGGAACAGCCGATCCAGTTCTTCCAACCCTTCCACCTCGAGCGCCGCGAGATTCTCTTTGAGGCGCTCGCGGCGGCTCGTTTTCGGAATGACGATGACGCCCTCCTTCCGCAGCAGCCAGGCCAGCGCCGCCTGCGAGGGCGTGATGCCGCGGGACTTGGCGAATTTCACCAATCGCGGTTCGCGCAGCAGGCGGGCCTGCTCGATCGGCGAGTAGGCCATCACGGGAACCTTGCGCTCCCGCAACCAGGGCTGCAGGTCGAATTCAATGCCGCGCCGTGTGAGGTTGTAGAGGAGCTGGTTCACGGCGCAGGCCTGGCCCCCCGCTTTCCACCATTCCTTCATATCGGAGAGATCGAGGTTGCTCACGCCGTAGTGGCGGATCTTGCCGGCCTTCTGCAGCGCGGCGAAGGCTTCGACGGTTTCGGCGAAGGGCACATTTCCGCGCCAGTGCAGCAGGTACAGGTCGATGCGGTCGGTCTTCAGGCGCTTCAGGCTGCGCTCGCAGGCCGCGGGGATACCTTTGCGAGAAGCATTGTGCGGATACACCTTCGTTACGAGGAAGACCTCGTCGCGCCGGCCGGCGATGGCCTCTCCCACCAATTCCTCCGAACGGCCGTCGCCGTACATCTCCGCCGTGTCGATCAACGTGGCGCCCGAATCGAGGCCGAGGCGCAGCGTGGCGAGTTCCTCGGCGCGGATCGCGCGATCGTCGCCCATATTCCAGGTGCCCAGGCCGAAGGCGGGAACCTTTTCGCCCGATGGCAGCGCTACGGTTTTCATTGCTCGATGGTTCAGCGCTTCAGCGCCGTGACTTCGATTTCGATCTTGATGCGCGGTTGCGCCAGATTGGCTTCGATCATCGTCGCCGCCGGACGCACCTCGCCAAAATACTTCCGCAGCACGGGCCAGCATGACTCGAATTGCGCGGCATTCTTCAGCATGTAGGTGACGCGCACCACGTCCTGCAGGCTAGCGCCTGCCTCGCGCAGCGCGGACTCGATGTTCTTCATGCACTGCTCCGCCTGCGCGACGACATCCTCCGATATCGCCATCTTCGAGTAGTCGAAGCCGGTGGTGCCGGAGACGAACACCCAGTCGCCCTGCACCACCGCGCGCGAATAACCGATCTGCGCTTCGAATGTGGAGCCGGAACTGATGAGCTTTCTCGCCATGCCCTCTCCTAGTACGACTTCGGCAGGCCGAGAACCTTTTCGGCGATGAAGCTCAGGATCAGCTGCGGCGTCACCGGCGCGATGCGGCCGACCAGCGATTCGCGCAGGTAGCGCTCGACGTGGTACTCCTTCGCGTAGCCGAAGCCGCCGTGCGTCATCACCGCCTGCTGGCAGGCGTCGAAGCAGGCTTCGCCGGCGAGGTACTTGGCGGCATTCGACTCCGCGCCGGCCGGCTTGCCCGAGTCGTAGAGCCAGGCCGACTTGAACACCATCAGGTTGGCGGCCTCGAGATCCATCCAGTTGGCGGCAAGCGGATGCTGGATGCCCTGGTTCTTGCCGATCGGCCGGTCGAACACGATGCGTTCCTTCGCATACGAAGCCGCGCGCATGAGCGCGCAGCGTCCGAGGCCGACCGATTCCGAGGCGATCAGGATGCGTTCAGGGTTCATGCCGTGCAGGATGTACTCGAAGCCCTTGCCCTCCTCGCCGATGCGGTCCTCCTCCGGCACCGGGTAGGCGTCGAAGAACACCTGGTTCGAGTCGACGCAGTGGCGGCCCATCTTCTCGATCTCGCGCACTTCAATCTGCTTGCGGTCGAAGTCCGTATAGAACAGCGTGAGTCCGGCCTCGGTGCGCGTCAGCAGCAGGACTTTCTCAGCCACCTGCGCGGTTGAGATCCACACCTTCTGGCCGGAGACGAGATACTTCTTCCCCTTCTTCACCGCCTTGGTTTTCAGGCTGCGCGTGTTGAGGCCGGTGTTGGGTTCGGTGACCGCGAAACACGCGCGCTCTTTTCCGGCGATGAGCGGCGGGAGCATTCTTTGTTTTTGACTTTTATTTCCAAAAACGACGACAGGATTCAAACCAAAGATATTCATGTGCACCGCGGACGCGCCGGAGAAACCCGCGCCCGACTCGGAAATCGCCTGCATCATCACCGCGGCTTCGGTGATGCCGAGGCCCGAGCCGCCGAATTCCTCCGGCATGGCGATGCCGAGCCAGCCGTCCTTGGCGAGCGCCTGGTGCAGCTCCTTCGGGAAGCCGCCTTCCTTGTCCTTCTTCAGCCAGTAGGCGTCGTCGAACTTCACACAGATCTTGCGGATCGCGTCGCGGATCTGGTCCTGCTCTTCGGTGAACGCGAAATTCATTTGACCGCCCCCGCCTTCTTCATGTCCGCGATCTCCGCATCGTCGAAGCCCAGTTCCACCAGTATCTCGCGGCCGTGCTCGCCCGGCCCCGGCACGCCGCGCCGCAGCTGCCCGCCGCGCGCGCCGTTGGCGAATACCGGAAAGGTGGCGAAGCGCTCGCCGGCCACGGTAGCGACGTCCTGGCGCGCGATGATCTGCTCCAACTCCGCGGACTCGCCGGGAGTGATGCAGAGATCGACCGGAACATCATTCTCGTCGCAGAGCTTCAGCCACTCTTGTGCGGTTTTTTTCTTCAACTCGGTTTCCAGAAGTGCCGAAAGGCGGTCTCCGTTGGCTCGGCGCTTTGCATCCGTGGCGAACGCTTCATCGGAAAGACCTGGAACAAAGCGCACAAAATTCACCCAGAAATGCTCTTCCAGGATGCCGAGCGTGAGGCGCCTGCCGTCTTTCGTCTCGAAGATGTCGTTGACCGGAAACAGGTGCGCGCGCGGATCGACGTTCTTGTCCAGGCTGTGGCGCATCGCGGCCCAGAAGAAGGCGGCTTCGAATAGCGACAAATCCAGGCTCGCGCCTTTTCCTGTTTGATGTTTTTCATGCAAGGCGGACAAAACCGCTATCGCGGCGAAGCTGCCGCCCGCCATGTCCGCGATGGCAAGGCTGGAGCGCGAGGGCGCCTTCAGCCACTGGCCCGGGAACGCCAGCGCGCCCGCCGCGGCCACGTAGTTGACGTCGTGCCCGGGCCGCTCGCGCCACGGCCCGGTCTGGCCGTAGCCCGATATCGAGCAGTGAATCAATTTTGAGTTTGATTTCCTCAAGCTGTCGAAATCAATTCCCAGCCGCTTGGCGACCCCCGGCCTGAAGCCTTCGATCGCGACATCCGAATTTTTCGCCAGCCGATCGACGATGTCCTTGCTTTCAGGGCTTTTCAAATTCAAGGCAATCGAACGCTTGTTCCTGTTCTCCGTCCTGAATTGCACGGGCACATAGCCCCTGCCCGGATCACCGTTGAGGGATTCGATCTTGACGACGTCCGCGCCGAGGTCGGCCAGGATCGCCGTGCAGAACGGCCCCGGCACGAACATCGAGAAGTCGGCGACGCGGACGCCGCTAAGCGGAAGCCAGGGTGCGGGCATTTTTTTCCAGATAGGGCGGCGCATAGACGACCATCACGCGGGCTTTTTCGCTGGTGACGATGAAAACGTGCATCTGGTCAGGCGGAAAAAAACAGGCTTCACCCGTTTTCATTTCGAATTTTTCGCCCGCAACCTCGACATGCGCCTCGCCCTCCAGCAGGTAGCAGATCTGCTCGGTGCCCGGATGCGCGTGCGGCAGCGCGCCCTTGCCGCGCTCCACTTCGCCGATGAGCATTTCGACCTGCTTCGCCCCGACGGTTTCGGGGCCGATCAGGCGGAAATTCCTCGTGCCGGTATGGTTGGCCGGCGAATAGGGGGTCACGTCGGACTGGCGTACGCGGTAGCGGCTCATGGCGAAAGAGTAGCATCCCGCCGCAGGCGGGCGCGCGTCTGGATGCTAGACTCGCCGACAGCTTTCTGCACATGCATTCCATCGAAGGTCACCCGAAATGAAAATGCAGCCCCGCGCGCTGGCGGCAGCCCTGGCCGCCTCCCTGCTGTTTGCTTGCAGCAAGGACGCGCCGCCGCCCGCGCAGGCGCCGGTCGCGGTCAGCCTCCTGCAGGTGGCCGAGCAGGAGACGCCGGTGGTCTTCGAGTCGGTCGGCCGCACCGAAGGCTCGCGCGAGGTCCAGGTGCGCGCGCGCGTGGCCGGCATCCTCGAAAAGCAGCTCTACACCGAGGGCGACGCCGTGAAGGAAGGCGCGCCGCTGTTCCGCATCGAGCGCGCGCCCTTCGAGATCGACCTGCAGCAGCAAAGCGCCGCGCTCGCGCAGGAAGTCGCGCGCAACGATCTGGCGCAGCGCGACCTCGAGCGCGCGAAGGATCTGGTCGCCAGGAAGTTCGTCAGCCAGCAGAGCCTGGACCAGTCCGCGAGCACGCTCGCGCAGAGCAATGCCGCCGTGCAGGTGGCGAAGGCGCGCGTGCGCCAGTCCGAGCTCAACCTTTCCTACACCTCGGTGGATGCGCCGATCTCCGGCGTAACCGGCCGTGCGCAGCAGTCCATCGGCAGCCTGCTCGCGCCGAACGCCGATTCGGCCCTGCTCACCACGCTGACGCGCACCGACCCGCTGTGGGTGCGCTTCTCGCTTTCCGAGTCGGAGTTCGCACGCCTGCGCGCGCGCGAGACCAATACCAAGACCGAGGTCAGGCTGCTGCTGCCCGACGGCACCGCCTTCCCGGCTGCGGGCAAGCTCAATTTCTCCGGTTCCACGGTGGACGCTTCGCTGGGCACGGTTCAGATGCGGGCGGAGTTTCCCAACCCCACGCTGCAGCTCCTGCCCGGCCAGTATGTGAAGGTCCAAGTGGTCGCCGGAAGCCAACCGGCGATCCTGGTGCCGCAGACCGCGGTGCTGCAGAACGAGTCGGGCCGCTTCGTCTGGCTCGCCGGGGCCGACGGCAAGGCGTTGGCGCGCACCATCAAGGCGGGCAACTGGATCGGCAAGGACTGGGTAGTGCTGGACGGGCTGAAACCCGGCGAGAAGGTGATCGTCGACAACCTGATCCGCCTGCGCCCGGGCACGCCCGTCGAGGCCAAGCCCGCAGACGTGAAACCCGCGGACGCGAAGAAGGCCGGCTAGATGTCGCGTTTTTTCATCTACCGGCCGGTGTTCGCCGGCGTGATCGCCATCATCATCATCCTGGCGGGCCTGGTGGCGGCCAAGCTGCTGGCGGTCGCGCAGTATCCGGAGATCGCGCCGCCGACGGTGCTGGTGACCACCACTTACCAGGGCGCGAGCGCCGAAACGCTCACCAAGACGGTGGCCGCGCCGATCGAGGAGCAGCTCTCGGGCGTGGAAAAGCTTTCTTACTTCAGTTCGACCGCCTCCTCCACCGGCACGCTCAGCATCACCGTCACTTTCGAGCCGGGCACCAACGTCGACCAGGCGGTGTTCAACGTCAACAATCGCGTGCAGATCGCCTTGCCGCGCCTGCCCGACGAGGTGCGCCGCAACGGCGTGATCGTGCAGAAGCGCTCCTTCGACATCCTCAACGTCGTCGGGCTGGTGTCGCCCGACCAGTCGCGCGACACATTGTTCCTGTCCAACTACGCCTCGATCAACATCGTCGACGAACTGAAGCGCCTGCCCGGCCTCGCCGACGTCACGGTGTTCGGCGCGCGCGACTACTCGATGCGCATCTGGCTGAACGTCGACAAAATGGCGCGCCTGGGCGTCACGCCCTCCGACGTGGCGGCGGCGTTGCGCGCGCAGAACGCGCAGTACGCGGCGGGCAAGATCGGCTCCGACCCCGCACCCAAGGGCCAGGCGATCGTCTACACCGTCACCGCATCGGGCCGGCTGGTGGACCCGGAAGAGTTCGGCAACATCGTGGTGCGCGCTTCCGGGCCGGGCGGCGTGCTGCAGATCAAGGACATCGCGCGCGTGGAACTGGGCGCGCTCAACTACGACACCTACAACACGCTGGACGGCCAGCCGGCCATCGGCATGGCCACCTTCCTGCAGCCGGGTGCCAACGCGCTCGACGTCGCGCAGTCCGTGCGCCAGCGCATGGCCGAGCTCAAGCCCGGCCTGCCGCAGGGCGTGGACTACGTCATACCCTTCGACACCACGCGTTTCGTGGAGGCCTCCATCAAGGAGGTGAACACCACCATCTACGAAGCCGCGTTCCTGGTGCTGGCGGTGGTATTCCTGTTCCTGCAGACCTGGCGCGCGACGCTGATCCCGATGATTGCCGTGCCGGTATCGCTGATCGGCGCCTTCGCCGGCCTGTGGGTGGTCGGCTTCACCATCAACACGCTGACGCTGTTCGCGCTGGTGCTGGCCATCGGCATCGTCGTCGATGACGCGATCGTGGTGCTGGAAAACGTCGAGCGCCTGATGCGCGAGGACAAGATGCCGCCCTTCGAGGCCGCACTGAAGGCGATGGACGAGGTGCAGGGCGCGGTGATCGCCATCGTGCTGGTGCTCTGCGCGGTATTCGTGCCGGTCGCTTTCCTCGGCGGCATCGCCGGCCAGCTCTACCGCCAGTTCGCCGTGACGCTGACCTTCGCGGTGATCATCTCGGGCTTCATCGCCCTCACGCTGACGCCGGCGCTGTGCGCCATCCTGATGAAGCCGGGCGACCACCAGTCACGCATCTTCGATCCCTTCAACCGCGGCTTCGCCTGGCTGACCGAACGCTTCCTCGGCGCGGTCAGGCTGGCACTGCGCCACAGCATCGCCTCTTTGCTCGTCTTCGTCGCGATACTCGCGCTGACGGCCGGCCTGTTCCTGCGCATTCCCGGCAGCTTCGTGCCCTCGGAAGACCAGGGCTACATCTTCGCCACCGCGCAGCTGCCCGACGGCGCGACGCTGGAGCGCACGCGGGCCGTGACCGCCGACCTCACCAATATCGTCGCCGCCAACAAGGGCGTGCAGAACACGCTCGGCATCGCCGGCTTCGACCTGATCGGCGGCGGCAACAAGACCAATACCGCGACGATGTTCGTGCCGCTGAAGGAGTGGGACGAGCGCGGCGACAACACCGCGCAGGCAATCGCGCGCGACATCGTCAAGCGCGGCGGCGCCCTGCGCGAGGGTCTCGCGCTTGCCTTCAACCCGGCCGCGATCCGCGGCATCGGCACCGCCGGCGGCTTCGAGGTTTATGTACAAGCGCGCGGCAATCCGGACCCGGTGCGCCTGTATCAAGTGACGCAGGGCTTCATGGCCGACCTCGCCAAGCACCCGCAACTCGCCGGCATCAACTCGTTCTACCGGCCGACCGTGCCGCAGCTCAAGGTGGAGGTGGACCGGGAGAAGGCGATCTCGCTCGGCGTGCCGGTGCAGGACGTGTTCGACGCGCTGCAGAGCACGATGGCGCCGCTGTATGTCAACGACTTCAACAAGTTCGGCCGCACCTACCGGGTCCAGATCCAGGCGGATGCGGAATTCCGCGCCAAGCCCGACGACCTGGGCGCGGTCTACGTGCGCTCCACGACGACGCGCGAAATGATCCCGCTGAAAGCGCTGATTCGCACCAGCAACCTGATCGGGCCCGAGCAACTCGAGCGCTTCAATGGTTTTCTCGGCGCCAAGGTGCTCGGCGGCGGCAAGGCCGGCGTCTCTTCCGGCGAGGCGATCAAGGCGGTGGAGCAGGTCGCCGCGACGCTGCCGGAGGGCTACACCATCGCGTGGAGCGGCCAGGCCTTTCAGGAACGGCGCACCGGCCGCGCGTCCGCGATCGCCTTCGGCCTCGCGCTGGTGATGGTGTTCCTGATTCTTGCAGCGCTTTACGAACGCTGGCTGCTGCCTTTCGCGGTGGTGGCGGCGGTGCCCTTCGCGGTGCTGGGCGCGCTGGGCTTCGTCGCTCTGCGCGGCCTGGAGAACGACATCTACTTCCAGATCGGCCTGGTGGTGCTCATAGGTCTCGCCGCGAAGAACGCGATCCTGATCGTGGAATTCGCGCAACAGGGCTACCTGAAGGGCGAATCGGCCATCGACGCGGCGGTGGAGGCGGCGCGCCTGCGCTTCCGGCCGATCATCATGACCTCGCTCGCCTTCGTGCTGGGCGTGCTGCCGCTGATGTTCTCCTCGGGCGCGGGCGCCGGCGCGCGCCGCTCGATGGGAACGGGCGTGGTCGGCGGGATGCTGGCCGCGACCTTCATCGCGACTATCTTCGTGCCGCTGTTCTTTTCGGTGGTCGCCCGCCGGCGCGCGCCGCGCCACGGCGAAACGCAACCCTAGCGAACCAGCAGCACCGGCGTTTTCGAAATGTGCAGGACCTTGGTGGCGACCGAACCGACCAGCATGTTGGCCGCCGCGCTGCGGCCGTGCGTGCCGACGAAGATCAGGTCGCAGCGTGTCTTCATTGCGTGCTGCACGATCGCTTCCGCGATGCGGCCGACGAGAATACTGGCCCGGTATTCGATGCCGGCCGCGTCCAGCTTCCGCTTCGCCGCGGCGAGCGCAGCTTCGCCCTCTTCCTGGTAGTAGCGCTGGATCTGGTTCCTGCCTACCACCATGCCCATGCGCGGCAGCTTCGGCACCGGCAGGTGCACCGTGACCAGCTCCACCGTGGGCTTTTCCCGGTACCAATCCGCGTGCTCGACCAGGCAGTCGACCGCCCGCAGAGCATGTTTCGAACAGTCTACCGCAAGAAGAATTCTCATGGGGTCCGTGTCCTGTCTATCGGTACACCAGCGTCGGAATCTTGGAGTGCGCGAGCACGCCCTGGGTCTCGCTGCCGTGGATCAGAGCCGAGATTCCGCTGCGGCCGTGCGAGGCCATGAAGATGAGGTCGCAGCCGTGGCTCTCGGCAGCCTTGATTATAGCCGCATGCGGGATATCGCTCTGCGCGAAATCGATGTCGCACGCCACGCCCGCGGTGCGCGCGCGTTCGCTGATCTTGCGCAGAACCGCATCGGCCTGCCGCCGCACGTTTTCTTCGTGCTGCGGCATCGAAATCGCGTGTTTCGACATCAACTGCAACTGATCCGGAATCTTGTATTCCGGAACCGCGGTGAATCCGGTCACCCGCGCGCTCACTTCGCGGGCGAACGCAACCGCGGCCTCGATGGCCTTGTCGGAAAGCTCCGATCCATCGGTGGGAATCATGATGTGCTTGAACATGGCGCCTCCTTATGTACGCGCACCTCGTCACCTCTTTGCGTTCTTTATCGCGGCAATCGCCGACGGGCTGAAATCCGCCGGGCGGTCCATCACCTGCAAAAGCATCAGCGTCAACCCCTTCCCCGCGAGCTTGCGCTCGATGTCCTTCTGCAATGCGACCACGGGCGTGCGCTTCGGATCGAAGGCGACCGACAGCGAGGCCGATTCCACTGACACGCGGGCGCTGCCCCTGTCGGCGCCGGGCGCGGACTCGACAACCTGAATCAAGGCCCGCTTACCTGCATCCCCCATCGCCAGCCTGCCGTCGACGTGAAAGAAAGCGATGTGGTGCTGCTGGCCGAGCGCTCGCGTGACGACGGCATGGTCGTAGACCGACGCCATCTTGTCCTCGACGCAATAGCCGCACGCGAAACTCGTCGACACGCAGGCCAGCAGCGCCGCCAGCAGTGCGGCGTGCACGCTCAATGCGCCCCCTGCGCCTTCGCAGTGCCGGCCGGCTGCGCGTCGAGCCACTCGAAGTACTTGATGTACTGCTTGATCTCGGCCTCCGACAGGCTCTGGTTCGGCATCGGGAGATTGTTGTACTCCTTCAGCAGCGCCTTGGCGTCGGCGTCGGTCTGGAGCATCTTCTCCGGCTCTTTCAGCCAGCGCGCGAGCCAGTCCTTGCTGCGCCGCTTGCTGACGCCCGCGAGGTCCGGTCCGAGCTTCTTGCCCTGCCCGATCGAATGGCAGGCCAGGCACTTGCTCTCGAAGGCCTGCTTGCCGGCGATCGCATCCGGATCCGTCGGCGTCGCCGAGGCTGGCATGTTGTGGTGCTCGAGCTCCTGCGCCGGCGGCTTGGCCGCCGTCGAGACCAGTCCGATGGCGCCCTGCGAGGCGTTGGCGAAATGGTGGTCCACCATGATGTAGGAGCCGTCCTCCGGGATCATGAATTCGACGATCGCGCTGTTGGAGGATCCCAGCAGCACGGTCTGCATGCCGCGGAACTGGTTGTCGGGATTGCCGTCCATCCAGGCGCGGTCGAAGATCGTGCCGACGACGTGGAAGCTGGAAGTCTTGCTCGGGCCGACATTCAGCACGAACAGGCGCACGCGCTCGCCGGCCTTGGCGGGCAGCGGGTTGCGCACCATGACGTTGTTGGAACCATTGAACACGGTGTGCGTCGGCTGCGCGGCACGCAACCGGTCGCCATCCAGCACGTAGAGCGGCGCGCCGTCCACCGTCTGCTTGGCCGGATCGAGCTTGGCGTAGAACTCGCTCTGGATCACCATGTACTCGCGGTCGGCCTTGGTCGGATAGCCGTTGCGCGGCTCGACGATCACCGCACCGTACATGCCAGAGGCGATGTGCTCGAGGATCATCGGCGTGCCGCAGTGGTACATGAAGATGCCGGGATAGTTGAGTGTGAACTCGAATTCGATGGTCTGGCCCGGCGCGATCGAGCGGTACTTGTCCTGCGGCGAGACCATCGCCGCGTGGAAGTCCATCGAGTGCATCATCGGCGCGGCGGTCATGCGCACGCCGGGCACCGGCTCGTCGCTGCGGTTGGTCATGCTGAACTTGATCCGGTCGCCGACGCGCGCGCGCACCGTCGGGCCCGGCACCTGGTCGCCGAAGGTCCAGGCGCTGAACTTCACGCCCGGCGCGATCTCGATGATCTTGTGCGTGGTGTCGAGGCGGATCGTCTTCACCGGCGAGGCGTCCAGCGGCTTGAGTTCGGCGCCGTAGTTGAGCGAGGCGCCCTCGGCGAACTTGCCGGTGTGGCGCTCGGCGCTGACCTTGGCGGGCACCGGCTTGAGGTCCATCTTGGAAATGTCATAGGGATCCTGCGCCGGAGGCGCGGAGGAAGGGCTGCAGGCTGCCAGTGCGATTCCTGCGAGAACTGCCGATATCAAGCGACCCTTCATGAAAGCCTCCGCACTGTGATTGTGCGAGCAGTCTAATGAGTCAGGCAGCCTTGCGATTGATTTGCGTCAAAGTGGTGCCCGAAGCTTTCCCGGGCGCTTCCGCCGGAGTCCCCGCGCGCGCCAGCAGAGGGATATAAAGCAGGAAAAACAACAGGAAAGCCGCGCTCCAGGCGGCGCCGGCCAACCAAGTCAATGGCATGGCCCATACGCCAGAGAACGGCACCGCCAAGCGAGCCAGTGCGGCAAGCGTCACCAGAAGATAGATGGTCGCGGTGCCTCGCCCGGCGGCCAGCGGCCGCCCGCTATGTCCGAGCGTCGCGCGTGTCATCACGGCCAGCGTCATCGTGCCAATCGCGCCCACGGTGAGCGCGTGCAGCGCGACGGATGCAGGAACCAGCGAAAGGAAACCGTTCGCACCCAGCAGCAGCAGGCCGGCGGCGAGCCAGCCATAGCCTGCGTGCAGCACGAAGAGCAGCGGCTCGCGCAGCGTCGCCAGGCCGCACCAGCGCGACAGGCGGACAGCCAGCGCGAAGCCCGCCGCGATCGCCAGCCAGGGCGTGACCACGCCCTGCGGCGCGACGACCCAGCTCGCGAGCGCCGCAAAGGTGACGGCAAGCACCGCGATATCGAAGCGCGTCCCCTGCGCCGGCAGCGGACCGCCGGGCCGCACGCGCGCCAGCCAGTTGCGGGTGAAGCTGGGCACGATGCGCCCGCCCACCAGCGCGATCAGCATCGCCAGCGTCGCGATGCCCAGCCGGTTGCCGGCCTCCGCCAGGTAAGCGACATCGAGCGCGTGGAGGTGCACGAGCAGGCTGCCCGCCATCAGCAGAGACAGCGCCGCGACCATCGGCAGGTTCCGCCAGTTGCGGCCGGCGATGATCTCTCGCGCGACAACCGCGATCAGCGCGGCGGGAAACGACAGGTCGATCACGGCGGCGGCCAGGGCGCCAATCTGTGCCGACAACAACAGCGCGGCACGTCCCGCCAGCCACAGGAACGCCAGCATGGCCAGCCGCCAGCCGCCTAGCGGCAGCCGGCCGGTCCAGTTCGGGATCGCGGTGAGCAGGAAGCCGGCGACGCTAGCGAACGCGAAGCCGAACACCATCTCGTGCGCGTGCCAGGCGGCGGGCGGCAGCGCGCCCGGCAGAGCGATTTCACCCGCTTGGACGCACAGCCAGACCGGAATCGCGATGGCCGACCACAAGCCCGCGAGCAGGAAGAACGGGCGGAATCCGGCGGAAAACATCAGACCAAAATAACGCCATGCGGATCGCGTGGTTTTGACCCCGGTCAAAGGAAGGCGAGCGGACCGAGCGGATTGCGCGCATACGCCACCAGGACGATGTAAAGCACAGCAAGCAATGCCAGCGCGAACACGCGGCCGCACGCCTGCCTCTGCTGCGTCCGCGCTTCAGCGCAATGCTGCCAAGGACGATATAGACGACAAGCGCCAGCAACTTTGCCGTCAGCCAGCCCTGCGCGAAAGGGTATTGGCCGCTCATCCACGCGAGCCCGAGCGCGCTCGCCAGCAGAACGGTATCCACGACGTGCGGCGCAATGCGCAGCCAGCGCGCAGCGAGCAGCGGCGAATTCCGCAGCATCAGCACGCCGCGAGCAGCGAAGCCGGCGACGCTCAGGGCCGCGCAGCCGACGTGCAAGGTCTTGATTGCCAGGTAATCCACTTGCCCTGCAGCATGCGGCCCGGCGCCGCGGGACATTTGACGCAAATCAAGATGCCCCGTGCGCGTGCGCCTACAATGCCAGCGAAGGAGACCATCATGTTCAAGCACATACTCGTACCCACGGACGGTTCCAAACTCTCGGCCAAGGCGATTCGCATCGCGGTACGGCTGGCGCGCGACACGGGCGCGAAGCTCACCGGCGCCTACGTGATCGCGCCCTACGTATCGCCCTCCTACAGCGAGGGCGTGATCTACGCTTCCACCGTATCGCAGTCGCGCTACAAGATGCTGACCGAACGCGAGGCGCGCAAGGCGCTCGCCGCCGTCGAGCGGGAGGCGCGCATTTCCCGAGTCCACTATGGCAGCGCGACGCAGACCGCGTTCAATCCCTGGGAAGGCATCATCCGCGCCGCGAAGGCGAAGAAGTGCGACCTGATCGTCATGGCGTCGCACGGCCGCCGCGGCCTGGCGGGGCTGCTGCTCGGCAGCGAGACCACCAAGGTGCTGACGCACTCGAAGATACCGGTGCTGGTCTGCCGCTGAGCCGCCGCCGAAAAAGGATCCGCCCATGCCCCGCTACCACGCCGTCGTCTGGATCGACCACCGGGAAGCCCACGTGCTGCATTTCGAGCCCTTGGGACCTGAAAATGAATTGGTGCACGCGCACGGCGGGCATCGCCAGACGCACCACCGCAAGGGCGTCATCGGGAGCGGCAAGGCTCCCGAGGACCGGGAGTTCTTCGACAAGGTCGCCGCTTCGCTTGCCGGCGCGACCGAGATCCTGGTCGTGGGCCCGGCGCAGGCCGGGCACGAATTCGTCAAGTACCTCGACAAGCACGCGCGCGACCTCGCGGGCAAAGTGCTGGACGTCGCAGCGGCAGACCATCCGAGCGATGGCGAGCTGCTGAAGCTCGCCCGGCACTATTTCGCCGGCGCGGACCGCATGCGCGCGCAGCCCGGCACCCGCCCGTCGCGCGAGAAGGCGAAGGACCGCGCATGACCTCCGTCGACCCCCGATGCAGGGACGCCCTGCGCCTCAAGATGGAGCAGCGCGCCGCCGTGCTGCGCTGCTCTTCCTGCCAGTCAAAATTCGAAAGGACCTAACCATGTACGAACGCATCCTGGTTGCCACCGACGGATCCGAACTGTCCGCGCCCGCCATCCGCACCGCCGTCGGTCTCGCGAAATCGCTGCATGCGCAGTTGACCGCGATCTACGTCGTGGCGCCGTATGCGCAGGGCGCGATGGAGTCGGTTTCGATGCTGCAGGGCTACCGGCGCGAATTGCAGAAGGAAGCCACCCGCGCGCTGGCGGCGTTCGAAGCCGAGGCCGACGCCCAGGGCGTGGCCGCGCAGGCCGCGTCGATCGCGGGCCGCGAGCCCTGGCAGGCGATCCTGCAGGCCGCCCGCAAGCACAAGTGCGACCTGATCGTCATGGCATCGCACGGCCGCGGCGGCTTGGCCGGCCTGCTGCTCGGCAGCGAGACCATCAAAGTACTGACGCATTCGAAGATTCCGGTGCTGGTCTGCCGCTAGCGCACCGCTTTCCACGGCTCGCCGAGCCCGATCGGCGCCGGCGCCAGGCTGACGATGCGCTGATAGAGCTCCCGGAAATCCTTCTCGCGCAAGTCGGCGATCGGGTCTTGGTTGCCGGCGAATGCAGCCTCGATCACCCGCCAGTCCTCCTCGAGCAGCCATTGTTCGGCCAGCGGCAGCAGTTCCTTCTCCTCCCGGCGCATGTGGTCCCAGTGGAATTGCGCGTAGGCCTGCACCGCCGCGGCAAAGCGGTCGGCGCCGGCGGGCCAGGTCTGCTCAAACGCGAGCAGCGCCTGTTCGAGGTCCCGCACCAGCCGCGCCCCCGTGACGTGCTCGGCCTGCAGCGAGCCGACCAGCGCCTGGGCCTGCGGACAGCGCATCAGCAGCCGCGCGAACAGGTGCTGGTCCTCCTTCGGGTGGTGCATGCGCTCCGGAAACGCATCGATGTAGTAGATCATGGCGCGGAACACGGCAAAATCCGGGCGCAGGCCGGAGTCGCCGGCCAGTTTCGCCAGCGCCTTCAGTCCGCTCAAGACCGCCGATATCGAGCGATGCTCGTCATAAATGATACCGATGGCTTTTTTCATGAGTAATCTCCTAGAAGCAAAGCAGTCCGCGCCGGATGCCGTCGCCGAGGACGCCAGCCTGCGCCAGTCCGAAAACGCTGAAACCGATCACCAGCGCGCCGGCCACGCGCCGCCAGGCACGCAGCCGCGCAGCGAACCAGCCGGCAGCGAGCAGGAACGGCAGCGTGCCCAGTCCGAAGGTGGCCATGGCGAGCGCGCCGCGCGCCGCGCCGCCGGCGGCTGCCGCGGCGAACAGCGCGGCATACACCATGGCGCAGGGAAGCCAACCCCAGACCAGCCCGGCGGCGTAGCCCTGCAGCGGGGTGCGCGCCGGCAGCAGGCGCGCAGCGAGCGGCTGAAGCCGGCGCCACAGCGGCACGCCCAGCGCCTCGAGGCGAGACAGCGTGCCTGCCGCGCCCGCCAGATACAGGCCGACGAAGACGAGCATCAAATTGACGGTGACCTGCAGGGTTTCCTGCGCGGGCAGCACGCCCGCGGCGTAGGCGGCGGCGCCCAGGCTGCCGGCGATGGCACCGGCCGCGACATAGGTGGAGATGCGGCCGGCATTGAACGCGAAGCGCCTGGCCCAGACGCCCTGCTCGCGGATCGGTATCGTCTTCCTCGCGTCGAAGGCCGTGACGATGCCGCCGCACATGGCGACGCAGTGCACGCCGGAGGCGAGACCGGCGGCGAGCATCGCGATGGCGAGGCCTTGCACGGTCAGATCACCTTCGAATACGCCGCGACCTGCTGGCGCGCGCGCAGGTACTTGTCGAACACCATGCACACCGTGCGCACCAGCATTCTTCCGCGCGGCGTGACGATGATCCAGTCCGGCTCCAGCCCGACCAGCCCGTCGGCTTCCAGCCTGCGCAGGTCGGCGAGCTCGTCGGCGAAATAGCGCGCGAAGTCGATCAGGTACGCGATCTCGATCGACTCGATGGAAACGCGGAAATGGCAGGTCAGCGACTGAATCACTGCACGGCGCAGCAGGTCGTCCGCCGTGAGCTCGATGCCGCGCTGCACCGGGATGCGCCCGGCGTCCAGGGCGGAGTAGTAATCGTCCAGCCGCTTCAGGTTCTGGTAGTAGGTCGGACCGACGCGGCCGATCGCCGACACGCCGAAACCGAGCATGTCCGCTTCCGCGTGCGTCGAGTAGCCCTGGAAATTCCGCTGCAGCCGGCCCTGGCTCTGCGCAAGTGCGAGCTCGTCGGTCGGCTTCGCGAAGTGGTCCATGCCGATATAGACGTAGCCGGCACGCGTCAGGCGCCCGATTGCCAGCGTGAGGATCTGCAGCTTCGACTCCGGCGACGGCAGGTCCGCCGCGGCGATCCGGCGCTGCGGCTTGAACAAGGCGGGCAGGTGCGCGTAGCTGTAGAGCGAGATGCGGTCCGGGTCGAGCGCGACGACCTTGTCCAGCGTGGCGTTGAAGCTGTCCAGCGTCTGGCGCGGCAGGCCGTAGATCAGGTCGAGGCTGACCGAACGGAAGCCGCTCGCCCGCGCCTCCTCGACCACCCGCCGGGTTTCTGCCTCGCTCTGCACCCGGTGCACCGCCTGCTGCACGGCGGCGTCGAAGTCCTGCACCCCCACCGACAGGCGGTTGAAACCCAGGCCGGCGAGAAACGCGATGCGCCCGGCCTCGGCGGCGCGCGGATCCACCTCGATCGAGACTTCGGCACCCTCCTCCCGCGTGAATTGCGTATCGAGCATGCGCATCACTGCCGCCATCTCTTCATCGGCGAGGAAGGTCGGCGTGCCGCCGCCCCAATGCAGCTGGCCGATGCGGCGCTCGCGCGCGTCCGGCGCGCCCAGCAGGCCGCCCAGCATGGCCAATTCCTTCTCCAAGTACTTGATATACTTGGCAGATCTGGAATGGTCGCGCGTCACGACCTTGTTGCATCCGCAGTAGTAGCAGACGCTGCTGCAAAACGGCAGATGTACGTAGACTGACAGCGGCTGGGCAATACCGCCGATGTTCCTGCGGCCCAGCCATTGCCGGAAGCTGTCTTCGCCGAACGCATCGACGAAGCGGTCGGCGGTCGGGTACGACGTATAGCGCGGTCCGCTGGCGTCGTACTTGCGGATCAGCGCCGGATCGATCACCAATTCGGAGGCGAGGGAATGCATCTCGGGATACTTTGAGCGCAAGGGAAAAGGACCCTTTGACCTCGGTCAAACAGAGCTTCTTCCACAGCCCGGCGGCGATCGCCGCGGGCGCCGCCATGCTGGGCGCCCTGCTGGTGGTCAACGTGATCGCGGTCGCGCGCGGCGTCGAATCGCCCTGGATGCTGGGCGCCGCGGTCATCGCCGATGTCGTCGCGGTTGGATTGGGCGTGCTGGTGGCCGTGCGCGAAGTGATGATGGCCGACCAGCGCAGCCTGGTCAGCGAAGCGCGCCTTGCCGGCATCGTTGATTCCGCAATGGACGCCTTGATCACCATCGACGAGGCGCAGCGGATCGTGCTGTTCAACCGCGCGGCCGAACAGGTCTTCGGCTGCCGCCGCGAGGACGCGCTGGGCGCCTCGCTCGACCGTTTCATTCCGCAGCGCTTCCGCGCCGCGCACCACGACCACGTCGAGAAGTTCGGACGTACCGGAGTCACCAGCCGCCGCATGGGCGACGTCACCACGCTGTGGGGCCTGCACGCCGACGGCAGAGAATTCCCGATCGAGGCCTCCATCTCGCATGCGAGCGAGGGCGGCCATCACTACTACACCGTGATCCTGCGCGACATCACCCTGCGCAAGCAGTCCGAGGACACCCTGAAGCGCTCGCAGCAGGAACTGCGCGACCTGTCGGCACGCGTGCAGGACGCGCGCGAGGAGGAGAAGACGCGCATCGCGCGCGAGCTGCACGACGAACTCGGCCAGCTGCTGACCGCCCTCAAGATGGACCTCTCCTGGCTGCGCCAGCGGCTGCCTTCCGGCGATGTGGAGGTCGCCCAGAAGGCCGGCCAGATGCACGCCATGCTCGAGCAGACCGTCAGCTCGACGCGGCGCATCGCCGCCGATCTGCGGCCGCTGATGCTCGACGACCTCGGCCTCGCCGACGCCGCCAGCTGGCTGGTGGACGATTTCGCGCGCCGCGCCGGCGTGCGCTGCGAAATGAAGCTGGCCGGCGGCAGCGCTTTCGCCGGCCTGGACGGCGGCATCGCCACCGCGATCTATCGTGCGCTGCAGGAATCGCTCACCAACATCGCGCGGCACTCCGGCGCGAAAAACGTGTGGGTGGTCCTCGCCATCGACGACGGCATGCTCCTGCTCGAGGTTGAAGACGACGGCAAGGGCGTCGCCGCGGAAGATCTGGCCAAGGGCCGCTCGCTCGGCCTGAAAGGCATGCGCGAGCGCATGGCCTATCTCGGCGGCTCGCTGGAGGTGGTGCGTGCGCCGCGCGGCGGCACCCGGCTGCGGGCCAGGGCGCCGGTGCGCGCCTTGGCGCAGGAGGCCGACGCCGCATGATCCGCATCCTCGTTGCCGACGACCACGAGATCGTGCGCGACGGCCTGAAGCGCATCCTCACCGCCGCGGGCGACCTGCAGGTCGCCGGCGAGGCGGCGAGCGGCGACCAGGCGCTGGCGCTGGTGCGCGCGCATGACTACGACGTGGTGATGCTCGACATGTCCATGCCTGGCCTCGCGGGCATCGACCTCATCAAACGCCTGAAGGCCGAGAAGCCGGCGCTCAAGCTGCTGGTGCTTTCGATGCACGGCGAACACCAGTACGCGGCGCGCGCGCTCAAGGCGGGCGCCTCGGGCTACCTTACCAAGGACAGCGCCGCCGAGCAGCTGGTCGGCGCGTTGCGCAAGATCGCGGCGGGCGGCGTGCACGTCAGCGACGCGGCGGCGGCCAGCCTGCTGGCATCGGAAAAGCGGCTGCACGGCGCGCTGTCGGATCGCGAATTCGAGGTGCTGCGCCTGCTGGCCTCGGGACTTGGGCCCACCGAGATCGGCGAGCGGCTGCACCTTTCGGTGAAGACCGTCTCGACCCACAAGGCGCGCATCCTGGAAAAACTGGACCTCGGCAGCACCGCCGACCTGGTGCGCTACGCCATGGAGCACCAGCTGCTCTAGGAATTTTCCGAACGCCGGACCGGCATCCGCCGATAGTGCGCCCGCGCGCGCGCCGGCACACTGCAGGCATGGAACAGGTATCGGCAACAACCGCGCCGCTGGGCGTCTTCCTGGTCGAGGATTCGGCGCTGATCCGCACCCGGCTCGAGGCCATGATCGCCCTCGCCGGCGCTGCCACCGCCGGCCATGCGAACACCGCCAGCGGTGCGATCCGGTCGATCCTGGATGCGCGACCGGACCTGGTGATCCTCGACATCCAGCTCGCCGACGGCACCGGTTTCGACGTGCTGCGCGCGCTCGCCGAACAGGCGCCCGGAATGGACGTGGTCCTGTATTCCAACTTCTCCGCCTATCCGTACCGGCAGCTCGCCGAAAGGCTGGGCGCGCGCGGTTTTTTCGACAAGAGCATGGAATTCGAAGGCATACGCGACGCCGTCGCGCAACGAGTCGCCGCCAGACACTGAAGGGAGGACCGCCATGTACGCCGTCACCGCCATCAAGCCCGCCGCCGCGCCGAAAAAGTACGAAGTCACCTGCTCGAACTGCAACCTGCGCGAACTCTGCCTTCCCCATGGCCTGTGCGCCGAAGACATGGCGCGCTTCGAGCACGTGGTGTACGCACGCCGGCGCATCAAACGCGGCGAAGCGCTGTTTGCGGCGGGCGACGAGTTCAAGGCGGTCTACGCAGTGCGCAGCGGCTTTTTCAAGACCAGCCTGACGGACGGCGAGGGCCGCGAGCAGGTTACCGGCTTCTTCATGGGCGGTGAGTTGCTCGGCATGGACGGCATCGGCACCGGCCGCTACAACAACGCCTCGATCGCGCTCGAAGACAGCGAAGTCTGCGTGCTGCCGTACGCGCTCATCGAGAAGATGGCCGCCGAAATGCCGTCCCTGCAGCGCCACCTGCACGCGGTGCTGTCGCGCGAAATCGTGCGCGACCACGGCGTGATGATGCTGCTCGGTTCGATGCGCGCCGAAGAACGTCTGGCCACCTTCCTGCTGAACCTGTCGAAGCGTTTTACCGCGCGCGGATTCTCGCCCTCGGAATTCCACCTGCGCATGACGCGCGACGAACTGGGCAGCTACCTCGGATTGAAGCTGGAGACCGTGAGCCGCCTGTTCTCGCGCTTTCACGACGACGGCTTGATCGAAGTACAGCAGAAACACGTGCGCATCCGCGACATCGCGGGCCTGACGCAGATCCTCGCAATGCGGCACTGACCGCCCGCCGGGCGTCAGTCCAGCCCTAGCATTCTGCCGATCTCGCTGAGGAAGCCGCCGGCGCGAATGCCGTCGGCGCGCAGCTCGGTCGCGGCGCTGTCGATCAATCCATGCAGGTATTTCATCCGGCCCGCCACGGCGGCCGGGCGCGCACCGGTCCCGTCGAGCATGGCCTTGAGGGCATCCACCTCGGCGCGCAATTCCGCGTACCGGTTGCCGTCCGCCGGCGACGCGGCAAGGTGATCGGAAATCTCGCCGATCAGCAGCTTCGCGCGCTTGATGTCGAACTCGTCCGCAGTCATGGCTCCGGCCGCCTCAGTGCGACATCAGGACCGGCACGGTCATGGTTTCGAGCAGGGTCCGGGTCACGCCGCCAAGCAGGAACTCGCGCAACCGCGAATGCCCCCAGGCACCCATCACGATCAGGTCGGCGGAGAGATCGAAGGCACGCGACAGGAGCTGGCCGCCGATATCCAGGTCGGGAACATCGTAGCGATTCACGGTGACCTTCACGCCATGGCGCGCCAGGTACAGCGCCACGTCGGCGCCCGGCTCTTCGCCGTGCGCGGAGCGGGACACCTCCGGGTCGAAAACCACCACGTGCACCTGGCTGGCGCGCTTGAGAAGCGGCAGCGCGTCGTCCACCGCCCTGGCCGCCTCGCGGCTGGCGTTCCAGGCCACCAGCACCTGGCGGCCGATCGGCCGGTGCTCGTAGGCGTAGGGCACGACAAGAACCGGACGCCCGGCCGCGATCGGCAGGCTGCGCTCGAAGTCCTTGTCCACGCCGCTGGCCGACTCGGGATTCTGCTGGCCGATCACCACCAGATCGGCATAGCGCGCATGCAGCGCGACCGCGGCCACCGCGTCCACGCCGCTCTCGCGCCACTCGACCTTTTCGTAGCCGCTGCGCCGCAGGCAATCATCGTAGCTGCGGCGCGCCGCAGCCAGCATTTCGGCGCGCATGCGCAATTGCGCTTCGCGCACGATCTGCGTGGCTTCGTAGCCGGGCGAGGGCGCCGGCACCGCGCTTAGCGCGTACAGCGCCGCCACGTGCGCGCCGAACTGCGCGCCGATCTCCAGCGCGACATCGAACCTCGCGGGCGCGACCTTGCCCGCATCGAAGTGAACCAGGATCGTTTTGTAGTCGCTCACGTGCAGGCAAGGCTATCGCGCCCTGTGCGGCGGACTTTGACTCAGATCAAGCGACGTTTGCAGACTTCGACCACCAGCAGGTAGGCGGCCACCAGGACCGCGATCGCGCCCAGCAACAGCGCCGGCGGGGCGGTGAAGCCAAGCCATGCCGATGCCGGCAGGAAGGGGATCGCCACTGCCACGGCGACCACCGCGAGCGCAGCTGCCGCCAGCGCCGGATGGGGACGCGCGGCGAGCGCGGGTAGCCGCGTGCGGATCGCGAAGATCACCAGCACCTGGCTCGCTACCGACTCGATGAACCATCCGGTGCGGAACAGCTCCGGTCCGGCATGGAACACCCAGATCAGCAAGCCGAACATCACGAAGTCGAACATGGAGCTGAGCGGCCCGAACACGAGCATGAAGCGGCGGATCGCCCCGAGGTCCCAGGAACGCGGTGCCGTCATCTCCTCCTCCTCGACGCGATCAAAGGGCAAAGCGGTCTCCGACAAGTCGTAAAGCAGGTTGTTGAGCAGCACCTGCACCGGCAGCAGCGGCAGGAACGGCAGGAACAGCGTCGCGCCGGCCATGCTGAACATGTTGCCGAAATTGGAGCTGGTCCCCATGCGCAGGTACTTCATGACGTTGCAGTGGCTGCGCCGCCCCTCGATCACGCCAGCCACTACCACCATCAGGTCGTGCCGCATGAGGATCACGTCGGCCGCGTCCTTGGCAACGTCCACGGCGCCGTCCACTGAGATGCCGACGTCGGCGCCGCGCAGCGCCGGCGCATCGTTGACGCCGTCGCCGATGTAGCCGACGACGCGGCCGCGCCGGCGCAGCGCGGTGATGATGCGGGTTTTCTGCGCGGGCGAAACGCGGCAGAACAGCATCGCTTCCTGCGCCGCCGTGGCGAGCGCCTCGTCGTCCAGGCGCGCCACGTCGCGCCCCAGCAGCCCGGTACCGGCAGCGATCCCCAGTGCGCCGCACAGGTGGCGGGCGACGCGTTCGTTGTCGCCGGTGAGAATCTTCACGGCCACGCCTCGCGCGGCCAGCGCCTCGATCGCCTCGCGCGCCTCCGCGCGCGGCGGATCCAGAAACGCCGCAAAACCGGCCAGCACCAGGCGCTCTTCGTCGCCGGCCTGCGCCGTTTCGCGCGCCGGATCTGCCTCGTGCCAGCAAATCGCCAGCACGCGCATGCCCTCCTCGCCCAGTGCGTCGAACCGAGCGCGTGCGAGCAGGCGTGCTGCCGCGTCCATGGGCAGCACGCGGGTGCCGCCGCCGGTTTCATAGCGGTCGCACAACTCCAGCAATTCCTCCGGCGCGCCCTTGACGATCAGCAGGCGCCGTCCATCCGGCGCGTCGGCGAGCACTGACACGCGGCGGCGCTCGAAATCGAAGGGCACCTCGTCCACCTTGCGCCATCCCTCCAGGGCCAGGTGCTCGTGGCGCAGGATCGCCTCGTCGAGCGGGCTGCGCAGACCGCTCTCGTAGCGGCTGTTCACGCAAGCGAGCAGCAGCACGTGCTCGCTCGCCGCGCCCGAGGCATCGAGGTGGCGCTCTAGTTCGATGTGGCCCTCGGTGAGAGTTCCCGTCTTGTCGGTGCACAGGACGTCCATCGCCCCCAGCGAGTACACCGCCGCCGGCTGCTTGACGATCGCTTCCTGCGCAGCGAGACGCACCGCGCCCCGCGCCAGCGTCACCGAGACGATCACCGGCAGTAGCTCGGGCGTGAGGCCGACCGCCAGCGCCACCGCGAACATGAATGACTCGAGCATCGGCCGCCCGAGCACCGCGTTCGCGAGCACCACGAACAGCACCATGAAGAGCGTCAGGCGCATGAGCATCATGCCGAAGGCCCTCGTGCCTGCTTCCAGCGGATTGGGGCGGGTGCGCGCCGCTACCAACCCGGCGGTTTCGCCGAGCAGCGTGGCGCGGCCGGTGCGGCAGACCAGCATTTCGGCGACGCCGCTCAGCACGTGGCTGCCCATCAACACCGCGCCGGGCGCATCCGCCGCCGCCGGCGCGCTGCAATCCAGCCCGGTGGCGCGCTTCTCGGCCGGATATGCCTCCCCGGTGAGAGTTGCCTGGTTGACGTAGAGGTCGTGCGCCGAGAGCAGCACACCGTCGGCGGGAATCAGGTCGCCGGCTGCGAGCAGCACCATGTCGCCGGGAACGATGTCGGCCACCGGCACTTCGCGCTCGACGCCGCCCCTGCGCACGCGCGAGGTCACGCGCACCATCGCCCGCAGGCGCTCGACCGCGTCGCCCGCGTTGCGTTCCTGGACCAGGTCCAGAACCACACTGATGGCGATCATCACCGTGATGATCCCGGCGCTGACCGCGTCGCCGGTGAGCGCCGAGATCGCTGCGGCGGCCACCAACATCAGGATCAGCGGATTGCGGAAACGACGCAACAGCTCGATCAGCAGCGGAGTGCGGCCCTCTGCCTCTAGCCGGTTGGGCCCATAGCGCACCAGCGCTGCAGCAGCAGCGGCCTCGGTCAGGCCGGCCATTTCGCGCGGCTGTACGCCAGCGGTGCTCAGGCCGGCGCCTCTTTCTGCGTCAGCGCGCCCATCGCATCAGCGACCAGCCTGTAGCGCATCCGGACCAGGGCCATCTCGCGGTACCAGTTGACCACGTCCCCCCAGGGATCGTTGACCTTGGCGAGGCCGGAGACGAACGCAACCACGGTGCCCACCTCGATGCGCCCCTGCACCGCGTACCAGCCGCCAACGCCGAGCGCCGTCGCGACGCCCAGCTGGTGCATCAGGTTCATCATGAAGTTCATCGTGAACTTGAGCTTGAAGATTCCCATGTTGAGCGCGAATACATGGCCAATGTGGCCGTCCTGCGACGCGGCAAGCGCCGCATCGCCGTCCGAGGCGCCCACAATTTCCACGCTGACTTCGCGCAGCGTGCGGATGCGGTCGCCGACGCGCCGGTTGATGGCGCCCTGCATCAGCGGCACGAACACCATCTGCGGCGAGAACACGACGATACTCAGCAGGGCCATCCACGGCTCGAGCCAGGCGAGGTAGCCAAACACGCTAAGCAGCACGCCGCCCTGCAGCAGCGGCTCCGAGAAGCTGATGCCCACGAAGCCGCCTATCGGCTCGGCTTCGGAGAGAATCATCGAAATCTCGACGCCCTCGGCCATGGCCCGGTCCTCGGCCGCCACCGCGTTGGCGGTGAGCGCGCCGATGCGCCGCCGCAGTTGCAGCACCGCGCGCTCGCTTACCCAGCTGCGGTAGATGTTCAGGCACAGCTTGATGGCGCCCTCGGTGAGCGCAACGCCTGCATAGGCGAGCGCCAATCCCACGAACGCGCCGATTGCGCCTTTGCCGATGGCGTCGTTGACGATGCGGCGCTGCAGTTCCAGCGGGACGGCACTGAGCAGAAACACGACCACCGACAGCAGGCAGAGGCCGGCTTGATGGCGCGAACTGATCTTCCAGATGTACCCGAACAGGGTCGCGGGCATGGGGCGGCTTTTCATGTCAGGTCGCATGGTGCGGCATCGACCTGCCGCATGATTGATTTACGTCAACTCAGGAAACTCCCTTGCCAGTATGCTGTCAAGCGGAGAGGACACCTATGACCTTTAAACGCATCCTGGTCCCGGTCGACGGTAGCCCCACCGCCGCGCTGGGCATGAAAGCCGCAATCAAGATCGTCCGCGAGGGGCGCGGCAAGCTGCTGCTGCTCCACGTGGTGGAGGAATACTCGGCCTTCGTCGCTCCCGAAGTCGGCGCGAGCATCGGGCCGATCCTGGATGCGCTGCGGGCGTCCGGCAAGCGCACGCTCGCACGGATCGCGCGCAGCGCCGAGAAAGCCGGGGCGAAGCCGCAGACCTTCCTGGTCGAGAACTTCGGCGGACGCGTGGCCGACACCATCGTGCAGAATGCGAAGCGCCTGCGCGCCGACCTCATCGTCATGGGCACCCATGGCCGGCGCGGCGTGAACCGCGCCCTGATGGGCAGCGACGCGGACCTGGTGGTGCGCTACAGCCCGGTGCCAGTGCTGCTGGTGCCCGCTTCCGGGCGCGGTAAGGGCCGTCGGCGCTAGCCGCCCGGCCGTTCCGTCGCCTAGCGCAACGTTTCGAGGTAGTTCAGCAGGTCGTCAAGTTGCCGCGGATCTGCGAGGCGCACGGGCATCAGCGTCCCGGGCATTTCGCGACCCGGATCCGAGAGGTAGCGCCGCAGCGAGCTGCGAGTCCAGACGGTATCGGATTCGATCGCGGCACGCGAATGCGCGCCGGAATCTGCCGTGCCGGCCTTGCGGCCCAGCACCCCCTTGAGGTTCGGCCCGATTGCGCTGTCCGCGGGGACGGTACCGCCGTGGCAGGTGCTGCAACGGCTCTCGAAGATGCGCCGGCCCGGGTCGGAAAAGTCATCCGCGAATGCCACAGACGCCTGCAGGGCCGCCAGCAGCAGCAACGCGCGGACCAAGGGCTGGATACCAAATCTTGACATGGTGACTCCCCTTTTCAAAGTACTGCACGCTCGCCGGCCGACGGCACCGCCGCCCGCCAGCCGTAGCCGTCGATGACCGAATTCTTCAGGGATTCGGCGGCGAGCGGTTCGCCGTGCACCACGTAGGTCTGCCGGGGCGCGCGCCGGAACTGGCCGATCCAGCCGAGCAGCGCATCGCGCGAGATGTTGTAGCGCAGATGGTGCCTGATGCGCCCGCCCTCGCACATGCCGCTCGCGGAGATGATGATCGCCCCCGAGCGCACGCTGTTGATGCGCATCGAGTCCTCAAGCGAATCGGTGAAGCGCAGCCGCTCGAGATCCGGCAGCTTCGCGTACCGGCGCGTGATGCGCGTCGCCGCGCTGGCCATCGGCGAATCGACGTAGACGTCCGCCGGCGGAATGCGGCCCTGGCCGCGCAGTTCGGCGATGTAGTACAGGATCTCCTGCGTGCGCCCGACGGCAAACGAGGGAATCACCACGTTGCCGCGCTTGCTGGCAAGCGTGTCATTGAGCGCGAACGCAAACTCATCCAGCGTCTGCACCAGGCTCTTGTGATTGCGGTCGCCGTAGGTGGACTCGACCAGCAGCACGTCCGCCTCCGCGACCAGCGTCGGGCCCTCCACGATCGGGCGGCCCGGCTGGCCAAGGTCGCCGGAGAACACGACTTTGCCCTCCTTCAGGAACATCTCGATGATGGCGGAGCCTAGGATGTGGCCCGCGTCGCGGAACACACAGCGAACTGCCGGATCCGGCTGGAACGGCACGCCGTACTCGACCATGCGCAGTTGGCCGAGGCAGGCCCGCGCTCGCGCGACAGTGTAGAGCGGTTCGCTGCGCTCCCAGCTGGCTTCCTTCTCCTGCAGGTGCGCGCTGTCGGGCAGCATCACGGCCAGCAGCTCTGCGGTGGCCGCGGTCGCGTACACCGGGCCCTGGAATCCCTGCGCGGCCAGCCGCGGCAGCAGACCGGAGTGGTCGATATGCGCATGCGACAGCAGCACGAAGGCGATTTCACGCGCGTCGAAGCGGAAACGCCGGTTCTTGCGCTGCCCGTCGCGGCCGCCCTGGAACATGCCGCAATCGACGAGAAACTTCACCTTGCCGATATCGAACAGGTAGCAGGAGCCGGTGACCTCGCCGGCGGCGCCCAGGAAAGTGAGGCTGCTTGCCATGACGCATTCTCTCTCCGGCCCGGACCGCCCGGTTGACGCAGGTCAACGGCGCCGGCGCCGGGGCCATCATGCTGGGACATGTACTCCGACTGGCCAGTCAATCTCGTCGTGGTTTTCGTTACCCTGGCGGCGGTGGTGCTCTGTGTACTGACGCACTACGAGGGACTGCTGTTCACGTCGCGCCGCCTGGCGCACCTCGGCGGTCCGCCGCGCGTCAAGGTGCTCTACGCCATTACCTCGGTACTTGCGCTGCACGTGACCGAAATCTGGATCTTCGGCCTGGCGTTCTGGCTTCTGCTGCGCCTGCCTGAATTCGGCCACCTGGGGCCCGGCGCGCTCCACCTGTTCGACTACATCTATTTCTCCTCGGCGACCTACACCACGGTGGGCTTCGGCGACCTGGCGCCCGTCGGCCCGATCCGCTTCCTCGCCGGCACCGAAGGCCTGGTCGGTTTCGTGCTCATCACCTGGTCCGCGTCGTTTACCTACCTGGAGATGGAACGCTTCTGGCGCGCAAAATGAAATGCCCGCGCAGTTGGAAATCGCCTGCGATAGGCGCGGGCGCGCGACTGGGACGTATTTCTTCGCTCGCGCGGCGGAACGCGAACCGCGTTCTGTGCTCGGCTCGATGGAAAAAACTGCTGCTCGAACTGCGGCCCGCTACTTCTTGAGCCGATAGTGGCTGCGGTTCAGGTACTCCGCGATGTCGTCGAGGTCCTCGGCCGTGAAACGCTGCTTCGTCAGCGCCGCCCGATTGGCGACCTCCACGCGCAGCTGCGCGCTCGAGTGGATCAGCGAACGCGACGGATTGCGCTTGTGGATACTCTCGTAGTGGCAGTCGAGGCAGTGCGTTTCGTACAGGGCCTTGCCACGCTGCGCGTCCTGCGCCCAGGCGGGAACGGACAGCATCAGGAGCAGGAAGAATGCGGATTTCATGGGTCCACCCCCTTCGCAGTGCGTGCCAGGAATACGGTAAGGGCGCTCGAAGCGGCGGCGAACGCCCAGCACAGGAAGAACCCGATGGAGTACACCGCGAGCCGGCTCAGGCTAGTGACCTCGCCGAACAGGTAGAGTTCCCGCGGATCGAATGCCGTGAAGAACACGACTTCGCCGATGCCGCCGACGATGAACGACGGCCAAAGGATCAGGATGGCGGTTTTCACAGGATTTCCTGCACCACGCGCCATTCGCCGCGCGGATCGTCGACCACGGCCCTCCAGTGCCCTGCCGCGAGCGGCGGCAGCGCGGTCTGGTAGCTGCCGTCAGATGCGCGCTCGAGGCGCAGGCGCACGTCGTACCCCGCACGGGTCGCGTGCACAAGATTCAGGAACAGCACCGGCGGCTCCGCGCCCCGCAACCGCACCCGGACCTGCCCGTCTGTGCGCTCGATGCGTACCGCGATGCCCTGGCGCGCCGCAGCCTGCTCACGCTTGAGTACCGCATTGATCCCAAGGCCGCGCTTGTAGTAGTCGTCCGCCACCAGGCCGTCGGAAGTGGCGAATGCAATCCACATGGTGATCGCACCCGCAACGACGACTATCGCCGGGCCGGACATGAGGATCCAGGGCCAGCGGTGTCGGTACCAGGGAAGTGCGGCTTGCATGGGTTCACCTCACGATGAAGACGGACTGTTCCTCCACGGCCACGCGCGGGTCATCCATGGCACGCACGCTGAAGCGGATCTTATGGGTACCCGGAGCCACCTGCCCCGGGTCGACGCGCAGGCGCACCGGAACCATTCGGCTTTCGGTGGGGCCGGTGAGGACGCTGGGTTCGGTGGCGACCTGCAGCGTCGGCAACCCGGATACCGCGATCTCGTACATGCGCGTGTCCTCGGTGGTATTCATGACCTGCAGCCGGTAGACGTTCTCCACCAGGCCGCCCTCGACCTCGCGCGACATCGCGCCGCGGTCACGGATCACGTCCACCTTCAGCGGCACGCGCTGCCACAGACCGAGCGCAGCTGCCGCGACCACGGCCCAGAGAATCGCCGTGTAGATCAGCACCCGCGGCCGGAACGCGCGCCGGAACATCTGCACGCGGGCCAGCTTCCGCTCAAGCGCGTGCGTGGTCGAGTAGCGGATCAGGCCCTGGGGCTTGCCGACCTTGTCCATCACCTGGTTGCAGCCGTCGATGCAGGCGGCGCAGCCGATGCACTGGTACTGCAGGCCCTCGCGGATATCGATGCCGGTCGGGCAGACCTGCACGCAGATGCTGCAGTCGACGCAGTCTCCCTTGTCCCCGCCCTTTCCCGAAGGTTTGCCCCGTGGCTCGCCTCTCTCCCTGTCATAGGTGATGATCAGCGTGTCCTTGTCGAACATCGCGCTCTGGAAGCGTGCGTAGGGGCACATGTGCAGGCAGACCTGTTCGCGCATCCAGCCGGCATTGCCATAGGTGGCGAAGCCGTAGAACAGGATCCAGAACGTCTCCCAGGGGCCGGTCGAAAGGGCGACGACCTCGCCCCACAGCTCCCGGATCGGCGTCACGTAGCCGACGAAGGTGAAACCGGTCCAGAGTGCGAGCGCGACCCAGACGCCGTGCTTCCCGGCCTTCAGCAGAAATTTCCTGAAGGAGAGCCTCTCCTTGTCGAGCTTAAGGCGCGCGTTCCGATCGCCTTCGACCTTGCGCTCGATCCACATGAAGATCTCGGTGTAGACGGTCTGCGGGCAGGCGTAACCGCACCACAGGCGCCCGGCGACCGCGGTGAACAGGAACAGCGATAGCGCCGAGATGATCAGCAGGACGGTGAGGTAGATGACGTCCTGCGGCCAGAACACCAGGCCGAAGATGTAGAACTTGCGGTGCGCGATGTCGAACAGCACCGCCTGCCGGCCGTTCCAGGGCAGCCAGGCCACGCCGTAGAACACGAGTTGCGTGCCCAACACCAGCAGCCAGCGCCAGGCCGCGAACCAGCCGTGCACCGCGCGCGGGTGGATCGCCTTGCGGACCTCGTAGAGGCGCTGCTCTACGACATCGGCTTTCATCGCTCGCCGCTATTTCGCCGACAGCGAGAGCACGTAGGCCGTCAGCAGGTGGATCTTGGCGGGGCTCAGGATGTCCTTGTGGGCCGGCATCTGGTTGCTGCGGCCGTTGGCGATCTGCGCGGCGATGGCGTACTCGCCCGAGCCGTGCAGCCAGATGCGGTCGGTCAGGTTGGGCGCGCCCAGCGCCTGGTTTCCCTTGCCGTCGGCGCCGTGGCAGGCCGCGCAAATGGTCTTGAAGTGCGCCTCGCCGCGCGCGCCGCGAAGGGAATCGTGCGCCTGGTCCGAAAGCGACAGCACATAGTGCGCCACATCCTTGACGCCCTGCTCGCCCAGCACGGTCGCAAGCGGCGGCATCACGCCGGTGCGCCCCTCGGTGATGCTCGCCTTGATCGCCTCCGGCGTGCCGCCCCAGAGCCAGTCCTTGTCGGTCAGGTTGGGAAAGCCGCGGCTGCCGCCGCCGTCCGAGGCATGGCATTGCGCGCAGTTGTTGAGGAACAGTTTCTGCCCGACCGCCAGCGCCTCCGGGTTCTTCGACAGCGCGACTACGTCGAGCGCGGCGAACCTTTCGTAGAGCGGGCCGTAGACCTTCTGCGCCTCGGCGTTCTCGTCATCCAGCTGCTTGACTTGCGTCCAGCCGAGGGTTCCGCGATAGCTGCCGAGCCCGGGATAGAGCGCGAGGTAGGCGAAGCCGAAGGCGATGGTCAGCCAGAACAGCCACATCCACCAGGCCGGCATCGGATTGTTGTATTCCCTGATGTCCTCGTCCCAGACGTGCCCCGAGGTCTCGCTGCCCGAGGTCTTGTGCACGCTCTGTGCCCACAGCAGGACGCCGCAGGCGATGATCGAGATGATGGTGATCACCCCGATGTAGAGGTCCCAGAATCCCGAAGTAAATTGGCTCATGACTCGTCGTCTGCGAGGATGCTGCGGCCGACCTCGTCGAGCTGCTGCTTGCGCGAAGGGCGGTAGGCCCAGAACACGATGCCGAGGAATGCGGCGAAGGTCACCAGCGTGATGCCGATGCGCAGGGTATTGACGTCCATGTCAGTTCGCCTTGTTCTTCAGCGCGGTGCCGAGCACCTGCAGGTAGGAAATCAGCGCGTCCATTTCGCTCTTGCCCTGTAGTTCCGCCGGTGCGCCCTTGATTTCCTCGTCCGCATAGGGCACTCCGACAAGCCGTAGGGCACGCATCTTCGCTTCGATGTCGGCCGCGTTCGCCGGCACCTTCGCCATCCATGGGTAGCCAGGCATGTTGGACTCGGGCACCACCTCGCGCGGGTTGGCGAGGTGGATGCGGTGCCACTCGTCCGAATAGCGTCCGCCGACGCGGTGCAGATCCGGGCCGGTGCGCTTGGATCCCCACTGGAAGGGATGGTCGTAAACGAACTCGCCCGCGGTCGAGTAGTGGCCGTAGCGCTCCACTTCGGCACGGAACGGCCGGATCATCTGCGAGTGGCAGTTGTAGCAACCCTCGCGCACGTAGATGTCGCGCCCCGTGAGCTGCAGCGCCGTATAGGGCTTCAGGCCGGCCACCGGCTCGGTCACCGTCTTCATGAACGAGAGCGGAATAATCTCGACCAGGCCGCCGACCGCCACCGTCAGGATGACGAGGACGATGAGCAGCGTCGGGGTCCGTTCGATGAGATCGTGGCTGAGTTTCGCGGGCATGTTGATGGAAAGGTCAGGCGTGCACGGGCGCCGGAATGGCGGCCTCGAAGGTCTTGCCCTCCATCACCGTCCTGGCGACGTTGTAGGCCATGATCAGCATGCCGGCGAAGTAGAGCAGACCGCCGAGCAGCCGGATCGCATAGAACGGATAGGTCGCCTTCACGCTTTCGACGAAGGTGTATGTAAGCGAGCCGTCGGCACCTACCGCGCGCCACATCAGGCCCTGCATCACGCCGGCGATCCACATCGCTGCGATGTAGAGCACGATGCCGACCGTAGCGATCCAGAAATGCAGGTTGATCAGCGGCACGCTCCACATTTCCTTGCGTCCGAACAGCTTCGGGATCAGGAAGTAGATCGAGCCGAAAGTGACCAGGCCCACCCAGCCGAGCGCGCCGCTGTGGACGTGGCCCACCGTCCAGTCGGTGTAGTGCGAGAGCGCATTCACCGTCTTGATCGACATCATCGGACCCTCGAAGGTCGACATGCCGTAGAAGGACAGCGAGACGATGAGGAACTTGAGGATCGGGTCTTCGCGCAGTTTGTGCCACGCGCCCGACAACGTCATGATGCCGTTGATCATGCCGCCCCAGGAAGGCGCGAGCAGGATCAGCGAGAACACCATGCCGAGCGACTGCGCCCACTCCGGCAGCGCGGTGTAATGCAGGTGGTGCGGGCCCGCCCACATGTAGGTGAAGATCAGCGCCCAGAAATGCACCACCGACAGGCGGTAGGAATAAACCGGGCGGTTGGCCTGCTTGGGAATGAAGTAGTACATCATCCCGAGGAAGCCCGCGGTCAGGAAGAAGCCGACCGCGTTGTGGCCGTACCACCATTGCACCATCGCGTCCTGCGCGCCGGCGTACACGGAATACGACTTCCAGAAGCTCACCGGCACCACCGCGCTGTTCACCAGATGCAGGATCGCGACCGTCAGGATGAAGGCGCCGAAAAACCAGTTGGCGACGTAAATGTGCTGGATCTTCCTTTTGAACAGCGTCCCGAAAAAGACCACGGCGTAGGACACCCAGACCAGCGTGATCAGGACGTCGATCGGCCATTCGAGTTCGGCGTATTCCTTGCCTTGCGTGTAGCCCATCGGCAGCGTGATCGCCGCGAGCACGATCACCGCCTGCCAGCCCCAGAAGGTGAACGCGGCCAGGCCGTCTGAGAACAGCCGCGCATGCGAGGTGCGCTGCACGACGTAGTAGGAGGTGGCGAACAGCGCGCAGCCGCCGAAGGCGAAGATCACCGCGTTGGTATGCAGGGGGCGCAACCGGCCGTAGGACAGCCAGGGAATGTCGAAATTGAGCTCGGGCCACAGCAGCTGCGCAGCGATGATCACACCCACCAGCATTCCAACCACGCCCCAGACGACGGTCGCGACCGCGAACTGCCGGACCACCGTGTAGTTGTAGGAATTTTCCGAATTTTGCATCCGCCCGCGCTCCCTGGAAGACCAACCCATGCTAGCGGCCGGGAAATAGCCGGGTTTGACCTGCGTCAAACAATCATTCGTCGTCGGAGAGGACATCCAGGCCGGGGCGATCGAGGTCGTCGAACTGGCCACCCTGCAGGGCGCGCCAGAACACCCAGCCGATCAGGAATACGACGGCGACGGAGAGGGGAATGAGGAGAGAGAGGCTTTCCACGCTTCCCTTGCGCCACCGCGGGACACCCGCAGGGCATTCAGCACCACGATGAACGAACTCGCCGCCATGCCGGCGGCGGCTTCCCAGGGGCCGATCCAGCCCATGGCCGCGAATGGCAGCGCGACGGCGTTGTAAGCGAGCGCCCAGACAAAGTTCTGCCGGACGATGCGCATGGTTCGGCGCGCCAGCATGAACGTTCCCTGCAACTCGCCGAGCGAATCTCCCAGCAGGACGAAATCCGCATGTCGTTGGGCCACATCGGCACCGCCGCCCATGGCAAACGACACATTTGCGCGCGCCAGCACCGGCGCGTCGTTCAGCCCGTCGCCGACCATCGCGACGATGCGGCCCTTGCCCTGCAGTCGGGCGACATAGTCGAACTTGTCCTGAGGCAGCGCGCCGCCGGCGGACACGCCGATGCCGAGGCGCGCGGCGGCGACAGTGACGGCAGCGGGATGGTCGCCGCTCAGCAGATGCACCTGAATTCCCGCGCGTTGCAACGCGGCGACCAGCGCCACTGCGTCGGGCCGCAATGTGTCTTCGAGGAAAAAGACCGCCAGCCAGCCGCCCTCTTCGGCGAGGAACACCTGCGTTTGCGACGCGTCGATGGTTGCGATGCACGTCCCCGTACCCGCCAGCTCGCTACAAAAGCGCCGGGTGCCGATGCGCACGCGACGGCCACCCGCACGCGCCTCCATGCCCCGCCCCGGCACGTTTCTGGGTTCCGCCACGGACGCGGCTTCGCCGCCATCGAATGCTCGCGCAAGCGGATGGCGGCTGGAGGCCTCCATTCCGGCGGCCAACGCCCTGCATTCGCTTTCGCCTGCCCGACCGAGCAGATCCACGCGCGCGATCCTGAAATTTCCCTGCGTCAGCGTGCCGGTCTTGTCGAGCACCACATCGGTGGCCGCGGCCAGCGTCTCGAGCGCGCTGGCCCGCGTGAGCGCGACGCCGCGCGCAAGCAGGTCCCCCGCGGCCTGGGTGAGCGCGATCGGCGCGGCCAGCGCAAGCGCGCAGGGACAGGTAGCGACGAGGACCGCGATCGCCACCCAAGCGTCGCCCGCATACAGGCCCGCCACCGCCGCCACTGCGAGCACAACCCAGGTGAGCGCGTGCGCCAGGCGGTCGGCGGCCGCCACCAGGCGTGGCCGCGAGGCGGCGGCATGCTCGACCAGGCGCGCAATCGCAGCGGCGCGGGTTTCGGCGCCGGCGCGCTCGACGCGCATCACCAGCGGTTGCTCCAGATTGAGCGTGCCGGCGGCGAGCACAGCGCCAGGCGACTTGGTGCTCGGTACGGATTCGCCGGTGAGAAGCGACTCGTCTACGATGGAGCAGCCCCGCTCGACCGTGCCGTCCGCCGGCACCCGGTCGCCCGCCGGCACGAGGACTTCGTCTCCCTTGGCGAGTTCATGCGCCTGCACCCGCCTGAAGGAACCTTGTTCGAAGCGGAACGCCGTCGAAGGCGACCAGCGGGCCAGCCGGTCGAGCGAGCGGGCCGCGCGCTGGCGCGCCGCCAGCTCCAGGTAACGCGCGCCGAGGAGCAGAAACACCAGCATGGCGATCGAATCGAAATAGACTGCGCCGGCACCGGCGAGGGTCGCCCAAGCGCTGGCCGCAAAGCCTGCACCGATGCCGAGCGCAATCGGCGTGTCCATGCCGGGACGCAGGCGGCGCAGTTCCTGCCAGGCGCCGAAAAAGAACGGGCTGCAGGAGAAAACCATCACCGGCAGCGTGAGAAGCAGGCTCGCCCAGCGCATCAAGCTTTCCGCCTCGCGCGACAGCGTACCCATGCCCTCGTCCACGTACGCCGGGAACGCGTACATCATGACCTGCATCGCGCCGAAGCCGGCGACAAACAGTCTCCACAAGGCCTGGCGCCTTGCATCCCGGTCGAGCACTGTCTGGCGCCGCGGGTCGTAGGGAAAGACGTCGTAGCCGATTGCACGGATGGCCTCGATGATGCCCGACAGCCGCGCGCGTGCCGGGTCCCATGCGACCTGCGCACGTCGCGTCGTGTAGTTGACCTCGGCACGCAGCACCCCCGGAAGCTTGCGCAGCGTCTGCTCGTTCAACCAAAGGCAGGCCGCACAGCGGATGCCATCCAGGATCAGGGTCACGCCGCACTCGCTGGGGCCGTTCGAGACTGCGAATTGCCGCTGCGCCTGCGGGTCGTCGTACACCGAGGCAGCCGCGAAATCCCGCGGTTTCTCCCCGGGCGCCAAGCGTGTCGCGTAGTAGCCTTCGAAGCCACCGGCCGCGATGGTGGAAGCGACTGCCGCGCAACCGGCGCAGCAGAAATCCCGCTGCGCGCCCAGTATCGGCGTGCGCCATTTCCCATGCTCGAGCACGGGCAATCCGCAGTGGAAGCACCCCGGCGCCATCCGGCATCCTCGCCCGTGCCGCCGGATCAGATTTTGACCGAGATCAAATGGACTGCAGGGCGGAACTACTGCGCGGGCCTCAGCGCACGAGCTGCTTGCGAAGGGCGCGCAGCTCGCTCCTGCGCCTGGCATTGGAGCGCGGATAGTCCACGTGCAGGCGTTTCAGCGTTTGCACGATCACCTGCGCCACAATCAGCCGTGCGTTGCGCTTGTCGTCGGCCGGCACCACGTACCAGGGCACGTGGCGGGTGCTGGTCGCCGCGATGCAGTCTTCGTAGGCCTTCGCATAGTGATTCCAGTGGCGGCGCTGCTCGATGTCAGCCCCGGCGAACTTCCATTGCTTTTCCGGATCGTCGATCCGCGCGAGCAGGCGTTTGCGCTGCTCTTCCTTGGAAAGGTGCAGGAAGAACTTGATGATCCGCGTGCCATTTCGGTGCAGATGCCTCTCGAGCCCGGTGATCGACTGGTAGCGCTGCTCCCAGAGGTCATCCCCCTTCGGTGACTCGCGCGGCAGGTTTTGCGCGCTCAGGATTTCCGGGCTCACGCGCACGATCAGCACTTCCTCATAGTAGGACCGGTTGAAGATGCCGATGCGCCCCCGTTCCGGCAGCGCATGCGTGGTGCGCCAGAGGAAATCGTGGTCGAGTTCCATAGCGCTCGGGTGCTTGAAACTGAAGACCTGGCAGCCCTGCGGATTGACGCCGGACATGACGTGCTTGATGACGCCGTCCTTGCCCGCTGCGTCCATTGCCTGAAAAATCAGCAGCAGAGCATAGCGATTGTCCGCGTAAAGCCGTCCCTGCAACGCGCTCAGGTCGTCGATCTGCTTCGCGAGTGCCTTCTCGTACTCTGTCTTGCTGCCGTAGAGGGCCTTTACCCGCGTGGGCCATTTTTTTAACCGGACCTTTAGGCCAGGTTCGACGCGAAAACGGGCGGGATCGATCTTCATTGCCTTTGTGATTATGCACTTGCAGCAAAGCAGCGCGGAAGCTGGCACCTGCGCGGCAATAGGTCTACACTGGATTTCATGGGTCGCACCGTTCCTGCGGGCACTCCGAAGGACGACCGCTCTCGCATCGTCGAGCGGCCAGACGGCTTCTATTGGCATACCGAGGACCACAGCGCCGAATACGGTCCCTTCCCCACTCTTCCTGAAGCCGCCGCCGACATGCAGGCGAGCGGCGACAGCGCATTTGATACCGGCTACGAGCCGGGCGAGACGCTGGCCGAGGCCGAGGACGAAATCGGCATCTCAGGCTGGATCGACCCGGACACCGGCCAGCCGGCCGAGGAATCCGTTCCACGAACCGAGGACCACTGAAATGCAGCTTCCTCTGCAGATCACCCTGCGCAACATCGCGCATTCCGACGCCGTCGAAAGCGCGATCCGTAAGCGGGCCGACAAGCTGGACCGCTATCACAAGCACATCGTCAGCTGCCGCGTTGTGGTGGAAATCCCGTCGCGGCACAAGCAGCAAGGCAAGGAATTCGTCGTCCGCCTGGACATCAAGGTCCCGGGCAACGAGATCGCCATCAACCATGACCACCACGAAGACGTCTATCGCGCCCTGCAAGATGCGTTTCTCGCCGCACGGCGCAAGCTCGAAGACCATGCCCGCCGCCACGTCGAATCCAGGCCGAATGGGGTGAGCCAGGACGAGGCACTAGCGGACAATCAGTAGTAGTACCAGCCGCTCGTAGCGCCGGGTATGCGCGGCGCCGTACAGAAGGGCAGCCGCCGCACGCATTGAATGCAACATGGCGCCCCATTCCTATCCGTCCGAACTGTCAGGCACGCTCGCGCTGCGCGACGGGACCACGGTTCCGGTGCGGCCGATCAGGCCCGAGGACGAGGCGCTTGTGACGCGCTTCGTAAACGGGCTGTCGCAGCATTCCCGTTACCAGCGCTTTCTGAACCAGATGAAATAGCTGCCGCCACCGCCGCTGGCCCGATTCACGCACATCGACTACGACCGCGAGATGGCGCTGGCGGCGCTGGCGCCAGAAGGCGGCGCATTCATCAGTGTCGCACGCTATGCGCCGAACACCGGCGGCAGCAGCGCCGAGTTCGCGCTGACAGTGGCCGATGCATGGCAGGGGGACGGCCTCGGCCACGCGCTGCTGGAGAAACTCTGCATCTGCGCCCGGGCGGCCGGCCATGCGGCACTGGACGGCACTATCCCGGCCGCCAACAGCGAGATGCTCGAGCTCGTGACGCACCTCGGGTTCGTGCGCACCGGCCACGACGGCGACACGATATCGGTGGCCCGCAAGCTATGGGGCCCGGCTATCCCGCCAATCGCGAGATTCGATTGATCAAACGCCGGACCGGCTTTAACCTGCGGCGATGCGCGAAGGCAACCTCGAGGCCCCCACCCGGCACCCGCTCGACTGGAAGAACGACGCTTTCTACGACGAAGGTGCCGCGTACGCCGAAATGGAGCGGGTGTTCGACATCTGCCACGGCTGCCGCCGCTGCGTAAACCTTTGCACCGCCTTCCCGACACTGTTCGACCTGGTGGACGCATCGAAGACGCTGGAAATCGACGGCGTCGACAAACAGGACTACTGGAAAGTCGTCGACCAGTGCTACCTGTGCGACACCTGCTACATGACCAAGTGCCCCTATGTGCCGCCGCATCCCTGGAACGTGGATTTCCCGCATCTGATGCTGCGCGCCAAGGCCATCAGGTTCAAGAAGAGTGGCGCATCTTTCCGCGACCGGTTGCTGTCCTCGACGGACGCGATGGGCAAGCTGAATACCATCCCGGTGGTGGTGCAGACCGTGAATGCGCTGAACAGGAACAAGGCTTTCCGCGGTGTCCTGGAAAACACGCTCGGCGTCCACAGGGAACGTGAGCTTCCTGAGTATGCCAGCAGCGTTTTTCGTTCTTCTTTCCAGAAGAGCTCTGCATCACAAGTCAAAGACGGGAAAAACACCCCAGGCAAGGTCGCTGTTTTTTCCACCTGCTACGTCAACTACAACGAGCCAGGCATGGGCCACGACTTGCTGGCGGTTCTCGCGCACAACGAGATTCCCTATGTGCTGGTCGAGAAGGAGGCCTGCTGCGGCATGCCGAAGCTGGAACTGGGTGATTTGGATTCCGTGCGTTCCCTGAAAGAAAAAAATATCCCGGCAATGGCACGACTTGCCCGCGAGGGCTATGCCATCCTCACGCCGATTCCCTCCTGCACGCTGATGTTCAAGCAGGAGCTGCCGCTGATGTTTCCGGACGACGACGACGTCCAAGCGACGAAGGACGCCATGTTCGATCCTTTCGAGTATTTCGTGCTGCGCTCGAAGGACGGGCTGCTGAAGAAGGACTTCAAGAACGGGCTCGGCAAGGTCGCGTACCACATTCCCTGCCATTCGCGGGTGCAGAACGTTGGCCAGAAAACGCGCGAGATGCTGGAGATGATCCCGAACACGGCGGTGACGACGGTGGAGCGCTGCGCCGGCCACGACGGCACCTGGGGCGTGAAGAAGGAATACTTCGACAACTCGATGAAGATCGGCCGGCCGGTGTTCCGCCAGCTTGCCGCCGCCGAACCCGATTACGTCAGCTCCGACTGCCCGATCGCCGGCCGCCACCTCATGCAGGGCATGGGCGACGAGAAGAAGCAGGCCGAGAAGGCCCACCCGCTCTCGCTGCTGCGCAAGGCTTACGGCATCTAATCTCCTCGCCGAGCACGGCGAGCGCATGCAGGCGGTGTTCGCCTGGCTGGACGAGGCTGAAGCGCTGGCGCGTCAGCGCGGCGGCCTGGTGCTGATGATGCACGCAAATCCGTTCCTCACGCGCCGCATCGCCGTTGGGCGAAAGCGCGCATCGGGCGCACTGGTGCGAGGCTCTTCGAGGTCGAGTTGATGCCGCGGTGAAAGCTGGCCCTGATTTTCGCTTCGTCGCCGTTCTTCGCGCCCACGAAAATCGACTTCAGCGCCGCGATACCCGTGTACCACCACTAGATCTACTTCGCGAGCATCCTCGCCATCCGGTAGTACTCCATATCGGGCTGGCGCTGCCGCGAGCCGGCTTCTTCCATCGGCACGGTCAGCACGTCGCGGGCCTGCAGCCCGACCATTACGCCGCTTTCGCCCTTCGCCAGGCGTTCCACCGCGCTCACGCCGAGGCGCGCCGCGAGCAGGCGGTCCCAGGCGCTCGGGCTGCCGCCGCGCTGCACGTGCCCCAGGACGGTGACGCGAAGGTCCACGCCCAGATTCATCGCGTTCAGCTTCTCCTTGAGTGCGATGGCGGGATACTTCGCGCCCTCCGATACCACCACGATGGCGTGGGTCTTGCCGCGCGCGTAGGCCTCGCGAACCGTCGCGGCGACCTCCTCCGGCGGCACGTCCTGCTCCGGGATCAGCGTCATCTCCGCGCCGCTGATGATGCCGGACATGAGCGCGAGGTGCCCGCAGTTGCGGCCCATGGTCTCGACGATGAAGGCGCGCTGGTGCGACGAAGCAGTGTCGCGCAACTTGTCGATCGCATCCAGGATTGTGTTCAGCGCGGTATCGACGCCGATCGAGATGTCGGTGCCGTAGACGTCGTTGTCGATCGAGGCCGGGACGCCCATCACCGGGAAGCCGAGCCGGTGCAGCGCGAGCGCGCCGCGCATGGTGCCGTCGCCGCCGATCGCCACCAACGCGTCGATACCTCGCGCCCTCAATTGCTGCAGCGCCGCCTGCTGCGTATCCGCCTTGGCGAAATCCTTGAAGCGCGCCGTCTTCAGGATGGTGCCGCCGCGCTGAATGATGCCGCCGACGTCGCGCGCACCCAGATCGCAGATGTCGCCCTGCACCAGGCCTTCGTAGGCGCGCCGGATGCCGTGCGCACGCATGCCGAGCGCCAGCGCCGTACGCACTACCGCGCGCACGGCCGCATTCATGCCGGGCGCATCCCCACCGGCGGTCAATACAGCAATGTTTTTCGGGCCCATGGCCGCCAGCATGCCATACACGGGAACAGGCGGACGCTACGAGTCTTCCCTTAAAGTTCCCGCTTCCTATCTGAACTTGCCTGGCTACACTTTTTTGGCCCAGGCCACGCAGTAGCCTTGCGGGGAAATCTCGGTGTCGTTTGGGATGACCTTGCAGCCGCCCGGCTCTTTCGCGGAAGCGCCGGGCACGAATTGCACACAATTGGCGCAATTCTTGTCGCCCTCCGGTTTGCCCTGATACTTCAGCGCGGCGCGCAGCGCCGCATTGACGGCGGCATCCGTACGGTTGGGAATCACCACAATGGCGGCCAGTGCAATCGTAGCGCCGCCAAGCTTCAACAGCCGGCGCCGCCGGGCATGATTGTCGATGATCGCGTCCCCTGTCATTTGCCGACCGGCATCGACTCGAGATGCGAGGCCACCGAATCGATGTTGTCGCGCGTCAGGTCGTGCGCAATGACTTTCATGATCGCGCCCTCAGGACGTTCGTCGGTCCGCTGGAAAACCACGAGCTGCTTGACCAGGTAATCCGCATGCTGGCCGGCGATACGGGGAAATTGCTCATTTCCCAGACCATCGGCGCCATGACACGTCGCGCAAGGTGGAATATTCTTCTCCGGCACGCCACCGGCGAATACGGCCTTGCCGGCATCGCGCAATTCCGGCCTGCCTGTCGGGCGATTGGGGGTCCTTATCTTCTGGCCGGCGTAATACGCCGCGAGGGCCTTGATTTGCTCATCGGTCAGGTGGCGGCTCAAGCCCCACATATATTCGAAACCGGCCGGGTCGATCCGGCTATGCTTCCTGAAGCTGCTCAATTGCTCGATGACGTAATGCTCAGTCTGGCCGGCGAGATTCGGGAAATTGGGCGACTCGGAATTGCCGTCCACCCCATGGCAATTCGAGCATATCTGCAGCGCAAGGACCTTGCCCGGAACGCTCGTATTTGCCAGATCGCGGGAACGCTCGACGTTCGAGCAACCGGCTTCAGCCACCGCGATAAGCAGCGCGGCAAATAGAGCGGCCGTTCTGCGCGCGCAAGTCATCAGTATGCAGCCCAGATGTAGAAGCGGATCGTGTTGTTGTCCTTGGCGTCCCGGCCGAAGCCGTCGTAGTTGCTGGAAGCGCCGTTGAACTTGTTGTAGGCGGTGTATTGCACGCCGACACGGAGGTATTGCACTGGCGTCCAGAATCCTTCGTAGTTGAATCCGCGGGTCGACGGATTTCCGGACAGATTTCCGTTGACGCGAGTGGAGGTAATGTTGGTTCCGTTTGGATCAGCTGTCGTGATCAACCCCGTGGAGTCGAAACCCGATGTCTGGTTCAGCGTATTGGTGGTGCCCGTCAAATTGAAAAAAGCGATGCTCCCGCCATATTTGGCCTGGTATACATAGCTCAGCTTGGCTCGAAATGTATTGATGACATCCGATGGATTGGGAGACGCCACCGGCGTAACGCCGTCGGCGAGAAAATAGGTCGGCGCGGCCGCCGCCATCGTATTGGCTGAATAATCCTGGGTCTGGCGCATATACGCCACCTGGGCGGTGACCGCATGAGGATCGAGCAGGTACTGGTATTGGGAGTCGATACCAGCGTTCCTGAAGCGCCCACGATTGCCCAGGTCGGACGTATCCGAACCGGCGTCAAATACGTGAGCCGTCATGCCGGACGTGCCCACCATTATGTTGTGAGCGCCCCACTCCCGCGTATAGGCGAGGCGCCAGTAGGGATTGGTGCCTCCGAGCGCAGTTCTGTTGGCGTTATTGATCCCCGCGCTCATGAACGAGGCGGCATGGTTCGCGGTCCCGTACAAGCCGAGTTCGCCATAGATCGTCTTGTTCCAGTAGCCATACGCATTCGCCCCCGCGATATTTCCGCCCGAGCCGAATCCGGGGAAAGCGCCATCAACGAACTGATGACTGGTCGGCGACGCATTGGGTACGTATTGCATCCAGGCGGCGGCAGAGTTCCAAGGATCCGAAACCGACGGATTGTTGTTCACGCTCAAGCCGACGATAAGGTCGCGATTGGCGTCGATAAAGCGATCCGCAAAGCGAATGTCCATGTTGTCGGCCTGGGAGTGGCTCTGGAACTTGCCAAGCCCTCCATCCGGCCCGACGCTCTGACCTGCGTAGTTGTCGTAGGTAACCTGAATGAAAGCGCCAATGTTGTCGGTCACTTTACCGGCGAGAAACAAGCTTCCCGTGGCAAACATCCCCGAATTGTTCTTCTGGAAATCCACTGTCGGGTCATCGGTTTTCGTCGTGTCCCTGACCTTGGCATAGCTCGCGACGCCCATGACTGACAGCGGAAGAGTGCGCTCGCCGATCGTATAGCCCGTCATCTTGAAGAGGCGCCCATATGGCGTAAGTTCTGGGAACTGTCCGCCCGCGTGGCAAGCAACGCAGTTCTGTCCGGTCTGCCGCGCGAACATCGGCAGCGCATCAGCCTCCCCGGCAACGAGCATCAATCCGAGCAAACCGGCAAGCAGCAATCTCATCGAGAACGTCCGTTGGTTTTCAAATTCTTCTTTGTTGAAATCATGCGCTTGGCCTGGATGGGCGCGACGCGAATCACGGGTAGTAATTTGATGTAGATCAACTAGGATCGATTCCGGCGGGACTTTGTTGATCTGCATCAACACCGCTTGCCTGTAACGCACAACACTGTGTTCGTGAATCGAGTGCGGCAGCTTGCATGCGTTGACGCCGTGAACAACGGGAGCGAAACCGATCCGCAGCTGATCGACGGCGTGCTGTCGCGCCTCGCATTGTTCCGGCGAGTTGCGCGCGCGCACATTGCGACGATTGTATCCCATGCCCGGCTGCAATGCGCGCCCCATGGCACGATCCTGTGCCGTCAGGGGGAAATCCCGCCGGAAATCCTGGTGCTCGCATACGGCTCGGTCAAGCTTTCGCTCAGGCGCGGTGATGGAGAAGAGAAGGTAGTCCGGCTGCTCGGCGCCGGCGAGACCTTCGGCGAAGCGGCCGCAATGCACAACCGGCCCTGTCCGGTGGACGCGATCGTACTCGCGGATTCGATGGTGATTCAGGTACCCCCGCTGCCGCTGCAGCGGCTGTTCGAAGTGGATCCGCAATTCGCCCACAATCTGGCGAGCATGCTTGCGGACAAGTTCCTCAACCTGCTGGGGGAGCTCCAAACAACCCTGCAGCACAGCGCGCTGCAGCGCCTTTCCGCCTACCTCGAGTCGCTGGCCGAGCTCAACGGCGCGCCCAATGTCTGGATAGCGCGTCTGCCGGCAAGCAAGACCACGGTCGCAGCGCGCCTGGGCTTTACGAAGGAAACCATGTCGCGGCTTCTCCGGGAACTCGCGAACCGCGGACTGATCGCGGTCGAAAGGCGCGACATTGAAATCCGCAATCTTCCGGCGCTGTCTCAGATCGCGCACTAGGTTGCCAGAGCGATTTGCCGGCGCAGTTCGCGGTAGCGGTCCGCGGTATCGCGACCGAAGAGCGGATCGCGGATCACGGGCACCGCGTTCCGGACGGCTTCCCAGTCTTCGACGGTCAGTTCCTTAGCGGCGCGGGCAAGCACGTCTTCTTCCTCCTTGGCGATGTGGTTGCCGTAGTAGACCAGGTAAGTCGCAGCGGCCGTCTCGAGTTCCGCGCGACGAATGACGGCACCGCCGATGACCGCCTGGATGAGTTCGCTCAGGGCCTCCCCGGCCTGCGCAATCACCCGGTGCTCCTGCTCCAGGCGCGCAAGCACCAGCTTCAGATCGGGGCACCGCAACGCGAGCCGTGCAAATGCGACGTCCTCGCGGGGATGGTGAACCCTGTCGGAGTAGTCGCGCAGGTAGGAAATGATGTCCTGCATCAGCTCGTAGTTCGGCTGCCCGCCGCCGTGAAACAGATCGACCTGCCGCAGCAGAACGCCGAGCAGCTGATTGAAATAGACGTGCTCCGTATGCCAGGCGATGACCGGTTCCATGCGCGCAAGTAGAACCCGCCGCGCCAGCGCCGGTTTTGACGCAAATCAAGCGCGCTTCAGGATGCCCTTGCGGCGATGTAGCGCTTGACGGCTTCGGCGTCCGGCTTGATCACCTGGAAGCGCTGGGGCAGCGCTTCCACGTTCGCCAAGCCGGGCGGCCGAGCAGGCTCGCTGCCGAGCGCCTCGCGGATGGTGTCGGCGAACTTGGCCGGCAGCGCGGTCTCCAGGCAGATCAGCGGAATGCCCGCTTCGCGGTGCGCCAGCCCCACTTTCACGCCGTCGGCGGTGTGCGGGTCGATGGTGACGCCGTACTTCGTATGAACCGCCTTGATGGTGGCGAGGCGGTCTGCGTGCGTGCTGCGCCCTGAAACGAAACCCGCCCTCGGGATCAGCGACAGGTCGAACTCCTCCCCGGCCGTAAACAGCCGTTTCACCTTCGCGCCGTCCCGCTCCAGAAGGTCGAAGACATAGCGCTCGAAATTCGACGCCTTGGAGATGTCCATCGAGGGACTGGAAGTCGCCGCCACGTCCTTGCGCGGCCGGTATCTTCCGGTACGGAAAAACTCTTCCAGCACGTCATTCTCGTTGGTGGCGAGGATCAGCCTGCGCACCGGCAGTCCCATGCTACGCGCGACGTAGCCGGCGTAGATGTTGCCGAAGTTGCCGGACGGGACCGCGAAGGAAACCTGCTCGGCGTCCGATTTGGTGGCGGCGAAATAGCCCTTGAAGTAGTAGACCACCTGCGCCGCCACCCTCGCCCAGTTGATCGAGTTCACCGCGCCTATCCGGTACTTCGCCTTGAAGGCAGCGTCCGCGTTCACCTGCTTCACCACGTCCTGGCAGTCGTCGAACACGCCCTCGACCGCGAGGTTGTGGATGTTCGCGTCCTGTAAGCTGAACATTTGCGCGCGCTGGAAGGCGCTCATGCGCCCGTGCGGCGAGAGCATGAAGACATTGATGTTCTTCTTGCCGCGCAGGGCGTATTCGGCCGCCGAACCGGTATCGCCAGAAGTGGCGCCAAGAATGTTCAGGTTTTCCCTTAAAGTGGACTCGAACAAATTTCCGAGCAACTGCAGGGCCACGTCCTTGAACGCCAGGGTGGGCCCGTTCGACAGGCCGAGGATGTGCAGGCCGGGTTCCAGCGTCTTCAGCGGCGTGACGTCATCGCTGCTGAAGATTGCCTTCGTATAGGTCTTGCGTACCAGCTTCTCCAGCTCCGGTACGTCATCCATGAACTCCGACAGGATCGCGACGGCCAGCTCCGGATAGCCCAGGTTGCGCCAGGCTTTCAGGTCGGCGCGAGGCATGCTTTCGGGCACATAGAGGCCGCCGTCGGCGGCCAGGCCTTCGAGCAGAATCTCGGTGAAGCGCTTTTTGGGAGCCGCATTTTCCCCGCCCGCGCGAGTGGAGACGTAGAGCATTACAGCAGCTCTTCCAGCCGGATGCGAGTGACCTTGCCGAGCACGGTCGGCAGTTTCTCTATTTTCGCCATCGCGGCGTTGACGTTCTTCTCGATCGCCTGGTGTGTGAGCATCACGATATCGACGCGCTTTTCGCCCTCGCCAGGTTCCTTCTGCACCATGGCGTCGATGGAGATTTTCGAGTCGGCGAGGATGCGGGTCACGTCGGCGAGCACGCCGGGCCGGTCCTCTACCCGCATGCGCAGGTAGTAGGAGGTCTCGACTTCGCCGATCGGAAGGATCGGGTCCTTCGCCAGCCGGTCGGGCTGGAACGCGAGATGCGGCACGCGCTGCCCGGGATCGGCGGTGACCAGGCGCGTCACATCCACCAGATCGGCCACCACCGCGCTCGCGGTGGGCTGGCTGCCGGCGCCGGCGCCGTAGTACATGGTCGCCCCCACCGCGTCTCCCTTCACCAGCACCGCGTTCATCACCCCTTCGACATTGGCGATCAGGCGCCGCGTCGGAATCAGCGTCGGGTGAACTCGCAATTCGATGCCCTTCGCCGTTTTTTTTGTGATGCCCAGCAGCTTGATCCGATAGCCCAGTTCCTCGGCGTAGCGGATATCTTCCTGCGTCAGTTTCGAAATTCCTTCGGTGTAGGCCTTCGGAAACTGCATCGGGATGCCGAACGCCAGCGCCGAAAGGATCGTCAGCTTGTGCGCGGCGTCCACGCCTTCGATGTCGAAGGTCGGATCCGTTTCAGCGTAGCCCTTTTTCTGCGCGTCTTTCAGCACCGTGGCGAAGGGCAGGCCCTTGTCGCGCATCTCGGATAGGATGAAGTTGGAGGTGCCGTTGATGATGCCGGCGATCCATTCGATGCGGTTGGCGGCCAGGCCCTCGCGCAGCGCCTTGATGATCGGGATGCCGCCCGCCACCGAGGCCTCGAAGGCCACCATCACGCCCCGCTTCTGCGCGGCCTTGAATATTTCATTGCCGTGCGTCGCCAGCAGCGCCTTGTTCGCCGTGACGACGTGCTTGCCGTGCTTGATGGCCTCCAGCACCAGGTCCTTGGCCACGCCGTAGCCGCCGATCAGCTCCACGACGATATCGATGTCTTTGGCCCGGACGACCTCATGGGCGTCCGGGGTGATTTTTGCTTTCGTTCCGACAATCTTTTTTGCCCGGGCGAGATCCTTGTCGGCAACCCTGGAAATCCGGATTCCACGTCCCGCCCGGCGCTCGATTTCGCTGGCGTTCCGCTGCAGCACGTCCCAGGTACCGCTGCCGACCGTGCCGATGCCGAGCAGGCCTACGTTAATGGGTTTCATGTTTTTCCAGGCGGCGCTGCAGATGGCGCTTCACGTCGGGCCACTCCTGCGCCAGCACGCTGTACATGACGGTGTCGCGGATGCTGCCGTCGCGCCGCGGCCAGTGGTGGCGGATCACGCCGTCCTTCTTCGCGCCCAGCGCTTCGATCGCGCGCTGCGAGCGGAAATTGAAGTTGTCGGTGCGCAGGCCGATGACTTTGCAGTTCAATTGTTCAAAACCAAAGGAAAGCAAAAGAAGCTTGCAAGTCGTATTGACGTGGGAGCGCTGGGAGCGCGCGGCATACCAGGTGTAGCCGATCTCCACACGGTCGGCGACGGCAATGATGTCGTGGTAGCGCGTGCTGCCGACAATCTCGCCGCTTTTCAGATCGCGCACCGCCCAAGGCAGCATGTCGCCGTTTTTTTGTCCTTTCAATGCATTTTCTATATAAGCCTGCGTTTCTTCCGGTTGCGGCACGGAGGTGAACCACAGCTCCCACAGCTTGCCGTCGGCGGCGGCGGCTTTCAGGCCGTCGCGGTGCTCCTGCGACAGGGGTTCCAGCCGGATGCCGTTGGCCTCCAGCGTGGCCGGCTGCGGGGATATCACGCCGCGCCCTTCAGCAGTCCGTCTTTCCGGAACATCTCCCGGATGCCGCGCAATGCCTGCCGGAGGCGATGCTCGTTCTCGATCAGCGCGATGCGCACGTGGCCGTCGCCGTAATCGCCGAAGCCGACGCCCGGCGACACCGCGATCTTCGCCTCCTCCATCAGCCGCTTGGTGAACTCGATGCTTCCCATACTTTCGTAGGTCTCGGGGATCTTCGCCCAGATATACATCGAGGCCTTCGGGTTCTCCACCATCCAGCCGATATCGTGCAGTCCCTTGACCATCACGTCGCGCCGCTTCTCGTAAGTCTTGCGGATGTCTTCCACGCATTCCTGCGGGCCGTCCAGCGCCACGATGGAAGCCACCTGCACCGGCGTGAAGCTGCCGTAGTCGTGGTAGCTCTTGATGCGCCCCAGCGCGTGCACCAGTTCCTGGTTGCCGACCATGAAGCCGATTCGCCAGCCCGCCATGTTGTAGCTTTTCGACATGGTGAAGAACTCCACCGCCACGTCGCGCGCGCCCGGCACCTGCATGATGGAGGGGGCCTTCCAGCCGTCGAAGGTGATGTCGGCGTAGGCCAGGTCGTGCACCACGAGGATGTTGTGCTCTTTTGCAATTGATATGACTTTTTCAAAAAAATCATATTCAACGCACATCGCCGTCGGATTCGAGGGAAAGCCGATGATCAGCATCTTCGGCTTGGGCGTGAGCTCGCGGATGGCGCGCTCCAGCTCGGCGAAGAAATCCACGCCCGGCGTCATGCGCACCGAGCGGATGTCGGCGCCGGCGATGATCGCGCCGTAGATGTGGATCGGGTACGAGGGATTGGGCACCAGCACCGTGTCGCCGCGCTCGAGAGTCGCCAGCATCAGGTGCGCGAGGCCTTCCTTGGAGCCGATGGTGACGATCGCCTCTTTGTCCATGTCCAGGTCGACCGCGTAACGGCGCTTGTACCAGTCGCAAATCGCCCGCCGCAGGCGCGGGATGCCCTTGGAGACCGAATAGCCGTGCGTGTCGGGGCGTTGCGACGCCTCGACCAGCTTGTCGACGATATGCTGGGGCGTCGGCCCGTCCGGGTTGCCCATGGACAGGTCAATGATATCCTCGCCGCGGCGGCGCGCCGCCATCTTCAATTCGTTGGTGATGTTGAAGACGTAAGGTGGCAGCCTTTTTATCCTTGAAAATTCATGCATTGTAGAATTCTAGCAGTGAAGCTCCATGCCTCCACGCCCTCGGCGCTGAACACCTTCTCCGGCTACGGCGACGGTTACGTGCTGGTCAACGGCCAGCGCTTCGAAGGAAAAACTGCCGGCAACCTGATCGTCATGCCGGCGCAGCTGCTGCCCTGGAACGTAGCCGGATTCGACGCCCTCACGGAAGCGGATTTCGAGGCGCTCGCCGGATTGAACCTGGAGATCCTGCTGCTTGGCACCGGACCCAAGCAGCGCTTCCCCCATCCGCGCCTGATCCGTGCACTGGCGGCGAAGCGCATCGGCGTCGAGGCGATGGATCTGCAGGCCGCCTGCCGCACCTACAACATCCTGATGGCCGAGGAGCGCCGCGTCGCGGCGGCGTTGCTGTTCACATGAGTGTGCTGAGTTTTTTATATATTTCAGTCGCCATCGTTCTCGGCACGGTGGCGCAGCTGTTCCTGAAAGCCGGCACCAACGCGACCCCGGTCGGCCTCGGCCTGGCGCTCGAGCCGCGCATCCTCGCCGGCCTCGCATGCTACGGGGTGAGCCTGATCATCTGGATCCTTGCGCTGTCCAAAACGCCCGTCAGCGTGGCGTACCCGATGACTGCGCTCGGCTTCGCGCTCAACGCTCTGCTGGCCTGGTGGCTGCTTGGAGAAGCGGTGACGCCGATGCGCATGGCGGGCATCGGGGTCATCATCGTTGGCGTGTTTCTCGTCGCCCGCTCCTGAATACAGGGAAGGAGGTGCCCGATGGCGCAGCTGCTCGACGAAATCCAGTGGGGCGAACCGCTGCTCGCGCCGGACATCGATCCGGCGTGGGAAGCCGAACTGAAGCGGCGCGGCGGCAACGTCTCGGAAGTCGACCGGCGCATCGCGCCCAGCCCCTGGATTCGCGAAGCCTGCCTCGGCATCAACACCGGCCGGGCCTGCGCCATTTCGGCGCACCTGTTCAACATCGCCGCGCTGGTCACCGCCCAGGAAAATGCCTGCCGCTACTGTTACGGCGCCAGCCGTTCGTACATGCAGATGCTCGGCTATACGGAGTCCTACATCCGCCGCGTCGAGCAGGACGTGCACCTGGCCGAGCTGGACGAAAAGGAGCGCGCGATGGTGGGGTTCTGCCGCAACCTCGCCCGCTCCCGGCCGCGTCCTGCCGCCGCCGAGTTCGATCACCTGGTGGGCCTGGGCTACACACGCGAAGCCGCGCGCGAGATCGCGCTGTGGATCGCGCTCGGCTGCTTCTACAACCGGATCACGATCCTGATCGCCAGCCCGCCGGAGCTCGGCTTTGAGGGCTGGGTGAGCGCGAAACGGCTCAAGTTCCTGCTGCTTGCGCCGTTCATGCGGTACCAGGCGGCGCGGCGCCGGCGCGGCAAGCGCGATCCGGCCCTGACGGCGCAGGCCCTGGGCGCGGGCATCTACGGCCCGGTGCTGGCGCCGCTGGCCGGCCTGCCGGGGGCCGCCACCATGAAGGCGGCGCTCGAGGGCGCGTTCGCCTCAACCGTGCTGTCGCGCGCGACCAAGGCGCTGATGTTCGCCATCGTCGCGCGCAGCCTGGACTGCCGGACGAGCGAAACCGAGGCGCGCCGGCTGCTCGCCGCCGACGGCTCCAGCGACGCGGAGATCGAGAAATCGCTGGCATCGCTGGAATCCGCGCGCGTGCCGGCGGCAGAAGCACGGCTGCTTCCCTGGGTGCGCGATACGGTGCACTTCCAGACCGCCCAGATCCAGGGCCGCACGCGCGAGCTTGCCGCAATGATGGGCAACGCAGCCGCGCTCGAAGCGATCGGCGTAGCCTCGCTCGCCAACGCGACGGTGCGCCTGGCGATGCTGGTGGAATGAGCGCGGCAACCGCGGCCTGGCTGCTCGGGGGCGCGCTGCTGATCGCAGGCGCCCTCGCCTGGGCCTGGCTGCAGCGCGCGCGCGAAGCTGAAACCCTGTTCGTGGAAACGCGCCGCAAACTCGAGCAGCTGCAGCGTGAATTCGAGCGTTTCACGCCGCCGGACCTGGTCGAGCGGCTAACCGCGGGGTGCGGCGACGTCGCGCCGCAGCGCCGGCAGGTGACCATGCTGTTCGCAGACCTGCGCGGCTTCACTTCCATGTGCGACCGGCTCGACCCGGCGCTGACAGTGGCCATCCTGAACGATTACTTCAGGCACATGAGCGGTGCGATCGGACGCCACCACGGCCATATCACCGAACTGGTGGGCGACGGCCTGCTGGCGCTGTTCGGCGCATTGGAATCGAATCCCTGGCAATGCCGGGACGCGGTGCTGGCGGCGCTGGACATGCGCGCCGCGCTGGCCGCCTACAACCAGCAGCTGGCAGCGAAGTCCCTGCCGCAGCTGCAATTCGGCATCGGCATCCACAGCGGCGAGGTGATCGTCGGCGTGATGGGCGCGGGAGAACTGAACAAGTTCACCGTTACCGGCGACCCGATCAACGTCGCCTCGCGCGTCGAGGGGCTCACGCGCGAACTGGAGGTGGACCTGCTGATCACGGAAGAGATCCGCAAGGCCCTGGACGCGGGCTTTCGCCTGCGGCCGATGGCGCCGGCCCGCGTCAAGGGCAAGCCGGAGCCGATCCAGACATATCATGTGGAAAATAACGAAGGGACGCGCGCGACATGAAGCTTTTTCCCGGATTCAAGGACAGGAAGATCAAGACATCGAAGGCAACGATTAACCTGGTCACGGGCGGGCAAGGCCCTGCCGTGCTGCTGCTGCACGGCTACCCGGAGACCCATGCCATGTGGCACCGGGTGGCGCCGGCCCTCTCCCGCGACTACACCGTGGTCTGCCCTGACCTGCGCGGCTACGGCGACTCATCCAAGCCGAAGGGCCTGCCGGATCACTCGAACTATTCCAAGCGCGCGATGGCGAAGGACATGGCCGAGGTGATGACGCGCCTGGGGCATCGCAGGTTCCACGTGGTCGGCCACGACCGCGGCGCGCGCGTGGCGCACCGCCTGGCCCGCGACCACGGCGGCCGCGTGCGCTCCCTCGCCGTGCTCGACATCTCACCGACGCTGAAGGTGTTCCAGAGCACCGACATGGCGCTGGCGCGCGCCTTCTACCACTGGTTCTTTCTGATCCAGAAGGCGCCCCTGCCCGAGCGCATGATCGGCGGCATGCGCCGGGAGTACCTGCTCAGGCGGATCGGCCGCGGCGAAATCGGCCTGCGCGTATTTCCGAAGAACGTGATCCGCGAGTACGTGCGCTGCTTCGATGCGCGCGGCGTGCACGCGACCTGCGAGGATTACCGCGCCGCCGCATCCATCGACCTGGCGCACGACAGAAAAGACCTGAAAAAGAAACTGAACATGCCCGTGCTTGCGCTCTGGGCGAAGCAATCCCCGGTCGGCACCCAGTTCGACTGCCTGGCCGACTGGCGCGAAGTGGCGAAGGATGTGCGCGGCCGCGCGCTGGCCTGCGGCCACTTCCTGCCGGAGGAAAAGCCGGCCGAAGTCCTGCGCGAACTGCGCCGATTCCTGGCCAGTGTCTGAGACGGGCCGGCACATCACCGACCCCGTCGCGCTGCTCGATGCCCTCGCCGCGCGCCTGGACGCGCTGGACGAGCAACGCGACCCGGCGCTGCTGTTCGAATTGCGCGACGACGGCATGACCGACTACTACGCGCTGCCGCTGTGGCTTGGCTCGGGCGAAATGAACTTCATGACGCTGGCGAGCGCCGCGCCGGGCGGCTTCACGGGCGACGACCTCGACCGTTTCGAGGCGCTCGCCAACCTCGTGGCCCCGCTGTTCGAGGTGCTGCACGCGCGGCGCATGACGCTCGGGCTGCTGGACGCCTTCATCGGCCCGCGCATCAGCGAGCGCATCCTGCAGGGCCAGGTCAAGCGCGGCGACGGCGACCGCATCGAGGCCGCCTTCTGGTACTCCGACCTGCGCGGCTTCACGGCGCTCTCCGAGTCGCTGCCTTCAGCGCAGCTGCTGCAGTTGCTGAACGACTACTTCGAGAACTGCGCCGCCGCCGCCGCGGCGCGCGGCGGCGAAATTCTGCAGTTCATCGGCGACGCGATCCTGATCGTGTTCGAGATCAAGCGCCCGGCGGACGAGGCGGCGGTCTGCGAAGCGGCGCTGGACGCGGCGATCGACGCCTTCGACTCGATCGCGGTGGTGAACCACCGGCGCCGCCGCGGCGGCCTGCCGGAAATCCTGTTCGGCCTCGGCCTGCACCTGGGCACCGTGACCCATGCCAACGTCGGCGCGCCCAACCGGCTCGCCTTCAATGTCATCGGACCGGCGGTGAACAAGACCGCGCGCATCCAGACGCTCACCAAGGAGGCCGGCGTGCCGCTGCTGATGTCGGGCGAGTTCGCCGCTCACCTTGCGCGGCCGCTGCGCTCGCTAGGGCGCTACGACCTGCGCGGCGTGGCGGGCACGCACGAAGTTTTTACGCCGGCCTGAAACGCCGGCACGCTTCCTCGTCCGCTTGAGCGGCAGCACGGCCAGCGAAAATCCGGTCACCTCGAGAATCGCTCTGAGGGTGCGAAATTCCGGATTGCCATCGCCCGAAAGCGTTTTGTAGAGCTGCTGACGATTGAGCTTCGCCCGCTTCGCGACCGCACCGATTCCGCCGTAGGCTTCGACTACCTTGCGAAGCGCCCACATGAAATCGCCGGGAACCTCTTCCTCCGCGGCCAAGGTCAGGTAGGCAGCGGCAAACTCCGGATCGCGCAGATCCTTCCGCAAATACGGTTCAGCCGGAACCGAGGGTGCCACGTGTCCTTTGCTCATAGTCTCTCCTGAACTGCTTCGCCTTCGCGATATCCGCGGTCTGGGTACTCTTGTCCCCGCCGCAGAGCAGCAGAATCACTCTTCGCCCGGCACGGAAGAAATAGCCGCGATAGCCAGGACCCAAGTCGATTCTGAATTCAAATACCCCCTCTCCCACCGGCTCGCAGTCGCCGAATAGTCCTTTCCGGATCCGTTCGAGTCGCCGGGCGACTGCAGTTGCCGCCCGCAAATCCGCCAGCGACTCCTGCCATTCCCGAAATGGCATCTGCGAGCCAATCGTCCGGTAGTAGAGCAGTTCCCAATCGTCAGGCCTGCTCATTGTCCGTTATAAACGACAATTGATCAACCCTCCCCTGTCCACATTGAACGCATGTACGCGTGCTATCGTTGACGCGGCCCCGAGAACAAGACTCCAAACCGCATGCCCCTGCCCTGGCCTGAAATCCGCGACAAAGCGATTGCCTTCTCGCGCGAGTGGCAGGACGAGAAGAGCGAACGAGCGGAAGCGCAGACCTTCTGGAACGAGTTTTTCGCCGTTTTTGGCGTCCCGCGCCGGCGTGTCGCGAGCTTTGAGGAACCCGTCAAACGACTTGGCCAGAAGCGCGGCCGCATTGACGCGTTCTGGAAAGGACAACTCGTCGTCGAACACAAGTCCAAGGGCCAGGACCTCGATCGCGCATTCGTCCAGGCCCTCGATTACTTCCCTGGCATCGCCGACCGCGATCTGCCGCGCTACGTCCTCGTCTCGGACTTCGCCCGGTTCCGGCTCTACGACCTCGAATCGGCAACGCACTCCGAGTTCGCACTGAAGGACCTGCACAAGCACGTCAAGCGCTTCGGTTTCATCGCCGGCTACGCGCCGCAGGAAATCAAGCCGCAGGACCCGGTAAACATCAAGGCCGCCGAGCAGATGGGGCGGCTGCACGACCTGCTGAAGGCCTCAGGCTACGCAGGGCACGACCTGGAGGTTCTCCTCGTCCGGCTGGTGTTCTGCATGTTCGCCGACGACACGGGCATCTTCTCCAAGCAATCATTCCGCGACTGGCTCGAAGCCCGCACCGCCGAAGACGGCTCCGATCTCGGGCAGAACCTTGCCCTCCTCTTCCAGATCCTGAACACGCCGGAAGACAAGCGGCAGAAGAACCTCGACGAACAGCTCGCGGCCTTCGCTTACATCAACGGCAAACTCTTCGAGGAGACCCTGCGCCTCGCCGCCTTCGACCGCAAGATGCGCGCGACCCTGCTCGACTGCTGCGCCCTCAACTGGGGCGCCGTCAGCCCCGCCATCTTCGGTGCCCTCTTCCAGAGCATCATGGACGAGAAGGCCCGCCGCAACCTCGGCGCGCACTACACGAGCGAGGAAAACATCCTCAAGCTCATCAAGCCGCTGTTCCTCGACGATCTCTGGGCCGAGTTCAACAAAGTCAAAAGTAACAAGAACCGCCTCTTCGACTTCCACAAAAAACTACGCTCGCTGGTGTTCCTAGACCCCGCCTGTGGCTGCGGCAACTTCCTCGTCATCACCTACCGCGAACTGCGCCTCCTGGAACTGGAAGTCCTCCGCGCCGTCCACAGCGGCCCCGGCTCGCGCTTCTTAAATATCCACCAGGAACTCACGCTAGACGTTGATCAGTTCTATGGCATTGAGATAGAAGATTTCGCCTCGCAAATCGCACAAGTTGCCTTGTGGCTGATTGACCATCAAATGAACCTTAAGGTGTCAGAGGAATTCGGTTTGTACTTTGCCCGCATCCCTCTGACGACAACTCCTCACATTGTGCAAGGAAATGCCCTCGCGCTCGACTGGGAGGATGTGGTACCACCGGAACGACTCTCCTACATCTTGGGAAACCCCCCATTTTCGGGCGCCATGGTCATGGGTGACTCTCAACGTCACGACATGGCGAACGTATTGGGTGACTTGCCCGGGTATGGGGTACTCGACTACGTCTCTTGCTGGTATTGGAAGGCGGCAAAGTTCGTTTATGGCACCAGCATTCAAGTCGGCCTTGTGTCTACCAATTCAATCTGCCAAGGCGAGCAAGTCGGTCTACTTTGGGCCTCACTTTTAGGTCGCTTCAGAATAAAGATTCGCTTTGCACATCGCACTTTCCGTTGGTCAAACGAGGCTAAGGGTGTCGCGGCCGTACACTGCATCATAGTCGGATTCTCTCAAACGAAACCTGCATCGCGGGTCATCTACGAGTACGAGGCCATTGACGGCAAACCGCATGCAGTGGCGGCTTCAAATATCAACGCCTATCTTGTAAATGCTCCCGATGTATTTCTTGTCAATCGCAACGCACCAATCTGCAACGTGCCCGCGATGCGTTTCGGAAGCATGCCGCGTGACGGTGGACATCTGATCCTGACTGAGGACAAAAAAAACACACTCCTGAAGTCAGAACCCGAAGCACGGAAATTTCTGAGGCCCTATGTTGGTGCGGACGAGTTTATTAATGGCTACAGTAGGTACTGTTTGTGGCTTCTCGATGTTGACCCCGACGAGTATCGACGACTGCCCAAGATAATGGAGCGCGTAGAAGAAGTACGCAAATTTCGACTTGCTAGCAAAGCAGCAACAACTAGAAAGTTTGCACAGACTCCTGCGATTTTTTGTCAACTCGCCCAACCCGATAGTAACTACCTGCTTGTCCCCAGCGTGTCGTCGGAACGACGGCGCTACATACCGATGGGATTCATGCCAGATACCGCAATCGCAAACAATCTCGTCTTCACCGTTGCAGGGGCGTCCACGTATCACTTCGGAGTCGTGTCTTCCGAAATGCATATGACGTGGATGCGATTTACGTGCGGCCGTCTTGAAAGCCGCTATCGGTACTCGAAGGACATTGTTTACAACAATTTTCCTTGGCCAGAGCGGCCATCGGACAAGCAAATTAAGGCAATCGAAACATCAGCGAATGTGGTCATGGTGGCCCGAACAGAATTTCCAAATTCCTCGCTCGCAGACCTCTACGATCCCAACACAATGCCATCCTCGCTTGTGAAAGCGCATCAATCGCTTGATCGCGCGGTGGACATTGCGTATGGGCAAAGGAGCTTCAAGTCCGATGCCGAGCGCGTCGCATTTCTGTTCGAGTTGTATCAGAAGTACACGAGCTTTCTGCCGAGCGATTCCAAACCCAAGAAGAAGCGCCGGAAATGAGTGTAGTGCCCGAACTGACGAGCACGCTGACCTGCCCGCACTGTGCGCTGGCGACAGTCGAGTCCATGCCTACG
>JANXUV010000122.1 GCA_025356085.1 Betaproteobacteria bacterium | reverse complement strand
CTTCGCGCGCGGCGCGAAAACGCCCGGCTGCTGGAAGTGCTTGCCGCCGGCGGCGAAACGGATTCAGGCGCGCGCGCGGCGCGCGAAATCGCAGTGCTGCGCCAGCGCTTCGAAGAGGCGGCGGCGGTCCTCAAGCAGGCGCGCTTCAAGGGTCCGGACGGCGAAAGCCGCTACGTGCATGAGCTGCCCTGGTACGTGTTCATCGGCGCGCCGGGGTCGGGCAAAACCACCGCGCTGGTGAATTCGGGGCTGAAGTTTCCGCTGAAGGGAAATGGCGCGGGCGGTGATCCGGCGCTGGCGGGTGTCGGCGGCACGCGCAATTGCGACTGGTGGTTCACCGAAGACGCCGTATTGCTCGATACCGCGGGCCGCTACACCACGCAGGAGAGCGACGTCGAGGCCGATGCGGCGGCCTGGCTCGGCTTCCTCGACCTGATCAAGCGCTTCCGTCCGCGCCGGCCGCTGAACGGCGCCTTGGTGACGCTCAGCGTTTCCGACCTGATGCTCTGGAGCGAAGAGGAGCGCAAGCGCTACGCCTGGCACGTGCGCGCGCGCGTCGCCGAACTCTACGAGCGGCTCGGCGTGCGCTTCCCGGTCTACCTGCTGGTCACCAAGTCGGACCTGCTGGCGGGATTCGCGGAAACCTTCGGGGAACTCGATGCCGGCGCGCGGGCGCGCGTCTGGGGCGCGACCTTCGGCTATTCCGCCGACGGTTTCGTGCTGGGCAGCCCGGGCCAGCGTTTCGCTGAGGATTTCCGCGATCTCGAAGGCCGCCTGTACGGCGAGATGCTGGAGCGCCTGCAGGAAGAGCGCGATCTGCAGCGGCGCGCCGCCATTTACCGCTTTCCGCAGGAGTTTCGCGGCCTGGGCCCGCTCATCGAGCAGTTTCTCGACACCGCCTTCATCGGCGTGCCGGGCTCGCCCGAGCCGATGCTGCGCGGCGTGTATCTCACCAGCGGCACCCAGGAGGGCAGCCCGATCGACCGCGTGCTGGGCACGCTGGCGCGCGGCTTCAAGCTGGAGCGAGTCGCGGGGCCGGCGATTGTTGGGGCACCTGCGACAGCCGCGGCCGCGTCGCCCGCCGGCAGCGGCAAGAGTTTTTTCCTGATGCGCCTGCTGCGCGAACTGATCTTTCCCGAATCCGGCCTCGCCGGCAGCGACCAGGGGCTCGAGCGGCAGGAACGGCGCCTTAGATTCATTGCCTACGGGTCGATCGCGGCGCTGGGTGTCTTGATGGCGGCGCTGTGGACCTCGAGCTACTTCGGCAACCGGGAATTCATCTCGGCTGCGCAGGCGCGCACGGCTGCGGTGAAGGAGGAACTCGGCAGGCTCGGCCCACCGCTGCCCGGAGACGAACTGCAGCTGGTACGCGTACTGAACGCCCTGCGGGTGCTGCCAGGGGGCTATCGGGATCAGAGGGCCGGCGCAGCCGCGGCGCCGGGTTTCGGCCTTTCCCAGGCGGGGAAGATCGGCGCGCAAGCCTCGCGGGCCTACCAGAATGTCCTGCGCGACGCGCTTTTCCCGCGTCTCGCGCGCACCCTGGAAAACGAAATGCGCGAGTGCCTGCGCTCCCCGAAGCGCGAAGGCCTTGGCGAGACGCTTGAGGCCTATCTGAGCCTCTATGCGGGGCGAAAGGTCAATGCCACCCTCGTTGAGGCCGCCGCCCGGCGCATCTGGGAGTTGCCGGACGCCGATGAAGCGGCATTGCTCGCGCACCTGAGGGCCGGACTGGAGGACGGTGCGCCGGAGATGCGCCATCCCCGAGACGAGGCCATAATTAGGGAAGCGCGCCAGAAACTGGGCCCGCAAAAGAACCCATGAGCGATTCCTTCGAAACCGGTTGGTACGGCAAGCTCCCCGTGAACGGGGATTTCGTCACGCGCCGCCTGCCGGCGGCGTTCATCGAGCCCTGGGACGCCTGGCTCAACAGCATGCTCTCCGGCAGCCGCGAGCGGCTGGGCGCGGGCTGGCGCGATGCCTTCCTGTCCGCGCCGGCCTGGCGCTTCGTGCTGGCGCCCGGTGTGATCGGATTGCAGGGCTGGGCCGGCCTGATCGTGCCCAGCGTCGATTCGGTCGGCCGCTACTTTCCGCTGACGGTGGCGAGCGGCCTGCCGGCCCGCAGCATCGATCCGGTGGCGACGCTGGTGCGCGCACACAACTGGTACGCGGAAGTGGAGCCGGTGGTGAGCGTGGCGCTATCGCCGGAAGCCGAGCTCGGCACCTTCGATGCGCAATTGGCAAACCGGCGCTTCCCGGCCGATCTGGTGGCGACGCTTGAGGAAACCGACGAGACCATTCCGCCGCGCTCGCGCGGCCAGCGCGCCCTGTGGATTCCGCTCGGGCCCGAGTTCCAGGGAGAGGCGGGGCTGCGCGGGCTCGCCAAGCCGCTCGCCGCGCCGTATTCGGCCTGGCTCGCGGAGGAGTCGGAGATATTCGGCCGCAGCCTGATGCTGTGCGAGAAGCTGCCGGCGGTGGACCAGTTCTGCGCGATGCTGAACGGCGAATGGCACAGCCGTTCCGGCGAACGCAGGAGCGCCTGAGGCGCCATGCCGCTTTCCATCAAGATCCTGAAGAAAGTCGGCGGGCGCTCCGACATGATCGCCAGCCGCAGCTGGCCGCAGAGCAAGATCTCGGTCGGCCGCGGCGAGGAATGCACGCTGGTGCTCGAAGACGAGAAGAAGCACGTCTCGCGCGTCCACGTGGAGCTCGAAGAAAAAGACGAAGGAACCTACCAGCTGACGGTAGTCTCGAAGGTCAACCCGGTTTTCATCAATGGCAAGCGGCAGGCGCCCGGCAGCAAGCTGGACCTGAGGGCCGGCGACCGCTTCGAGCTGGGCGAATACGAGCTTGAACTGCTCGCGCCAGCGGGCGCGGTCAGGACCGAGTTTCCGACGCTGGATGTCGAAGAAACGACGCGGCCGAACAACCAGATGCTGCAGGTGCCGAAGGGGAGCGCCGCGGCGCCGCGCCGGGAAAAAACGGTTCCAGTGCAGGCCGTGGAGCCCGAGCCGGCACCGGCGGAGGAGCCGCATTTCGACAGCGGCAACCTGCCTCCGATCGAGCCCGGCATTTTCGACGAGCCCGCGCCTGCTGCGGCGGCAGAGCCGGAAGGCGACGTGTTCGCGGAAGCCACCTTCGTTGGGGCTTCCCCCAATACCACGGCGACGAACCTGTTCGACGAGGCAACCTATGTCGGCAGCCGGCAGGCGGCGCAGGCGGGCGGCGCGCCAGGGCAGGCAAACGGCCAGGCGGGGATGCGCACCGCGGTGCAGGCTTTCCTGGCCGGCGCCGGCATGGAAGGCAAGGAAGTGTCGGACGCGGAGATCGAGGCCTTCCTGCTGCAGTCCGGAAAAATCATGCGCGCCGCGGTCGAAGGCGCGATGGCGCTGCTCGCCGCGCGCGCGACCGCGAAGAAGGAACTGCGCGCCGAAGACCGCACCATGGTCGCCTCCAAGGACAACAACCCGCTCAAGCTGATGTCCGATCCGCAGGAAGCGCTGACGTTCCTGTTCGATACCAAGGACCGCACCGGCGGCTTCCTCGACCCGGTGCGCGCGGTGGGCGACGCTTTCGACGACCTGCGCGCGCACGAAGTGGCGCTGTTCGCGGGCATGCGCGCGGCGCTGCTGGGCGCGATCCAGCGCTTCGACCCGAAGACGCTGGAAGCCGAGTTGGAGAAGAACGCGGGCGGGCTTGGCCTGAACCGCAAGGCCAAGCTCTGGGAGCAGTTCGCGGGCTTCCAGCAGAAACTGGCGCGCGACGCCGAGGACGATTTCAACAAGGTCTTCGGCAAGGAATTCATGGGCACCTACATGGCCCAGGTGAAGCGCCTTAAAAGCGGCGGATAGGAAGGTCTTGCTAAGCGCCTAGATACTGTATATAAATACAGTATCGTGGCCTCCCTTGCTGAAATCCTCCAGCGGCAAACCGTCTGGCGCGGCGGCGCTTCCGCCGGTGCGGCCGCTGCGGCGGCACCAGCCGCACGTACCGGCTTCGCGGCGCTGGATGCCGAACTGCCGGGCGGCGGCTGGCCGGTGGGCGGGCTGGCTGAGCTGCTGTGCCCCACGGAAGGTATCGGCGAGCTGCAGATAGTGCTGCCGGCGCTGGCGGCGCTGACCTCGGCGGGACACCGCATCGCCTGGCTGGCGCCGCCGTACCTGCCCTATGCGCCTGCCTTGCGTGCTGCGGGGGTGCGCCTGTCCTGCCTGACCGTGGTGCGGGCCCCGGGACGGCGCGATGCCCTGTGGGCGGCGGAGCAGGCGCTGCGCTCGGGCGCATTCCACGCGTTGCTGCTATGGCTGCCCCAGGCGAGCTATCCGGAACTGAGGCGGCTCGCAGTGGCGGCGCAAGCCGGCCCCGGCTTCGCGCTGGCGTTCCGGCCGCCGCAGGCAGCCTGCGAATCCTCGCCCGCGATGCTGCGGCTGGCGCTTGAACCCGGGGCAGAGGGATCCCCGGGGCATCCCGTAGTACGCATCCTCAAGCGGCGCGGCCTGCCTCTGGCGGCGGCGTTCCCCATCCCGATCGGCAGACCCTTCATTGAGAGACCCGCCCATGCTCTGGGTCGCGCTCCACTTTCCGCAGCTCCGGCGCCAGGCGCTGTCGCGCGGGCATGCGCAGCCTGAGCCCGAGCGCGAGGCGCTGGCGGCCGTCGCGGCCTGGGCCTGCCAGTTCACGCCGCGCGTCTCGCTCGATCCGCCGCAGGAACTGCTGCTCGAGGTCGAGGGCAGCCTGCGCTATTTCGGCGGCCGCTGGAAATTCCTCGCGCGCCTGCGCGCCGGGCTGACCGGCCTCGGCTTCGAGGCGCGCCTCGCTGAGGCGCCGACCGCCCGCGCCGCGCTGTGGCTCGCGCGAGGCGGCGGCAGCGGCAGGATCGAAGCCTTGCCGGCCGCGGTCCTCGGCCTGGATGCGGCGAAGATGGAATTGCTGGCCGGCTTCGGAGTCCACACGCTGGGCGGGCTTTTGCGCTTGCCGCGCGACGGCATCGCACGGCGCTTCGGCGTAAAGCTGCTGGATGAGCTGGACCAGGCGCGCGGCGTCGCCGCGGATTCGCGCGGCTGGTTCGTGCCGCCGCCGAGCTTCGCCGCGCGCCTCGTGCTGCCTTCGCCCGTGTCGCATGCGCAGGGCGCGTTGTTCGCAGCGGGGCGCCTGCTCAAGCAGATGGAAGGTTTCCTCGCTGCGCGGCACGCCGGCGTGCGCGAGTTCTGCCTCGAGCTCGAGCACGAAGACCGGCGGGAAAAAGCCGCCCCGACCGGGGTGCGCGTGAAGCTTGCCGGCCCTGCGCGTACCGCAGAACATTTCACGCGCCTGCTGCGCGAGCGCCTCGGCGCATTGGTGATGAAGGCGCCTGTCGAAGCGATCCGCCTGTCGGCGGGCCAGCTCGTATCCGTGCCTGGGAGCAATGGCCACCTGCTGCGCGATCCGCGCGCCGGCGGCGAGGAATGGCTGCGGCTGATCGAGCGGCTGCAGTCCCGGCTGGGAAGCGCCGCCGTGCACGGACTGGAGACGCGGGAAGACCATCGGCCCGAGCGCGCTTTTCGCCATGTCGTTCCGGGAACTGAAAGCCTGAAGCCGAAAGAAAAGCAGGAAAACTCCGCGGGCCCGCGGCCCCTGTGGCTGGCCGAGCCGCCGCGCCGGCTCGCGGAAGGCGAGTTCGTGCTGCTCGCGGGGCCCGAGCGCATCGAGTCGGGCTGGTGGGACGGCGCCGAGGCGCGGCGCGACTACTTCATCGCGCGTACCGGGCAATCGCTGGCCTGGATCTACCGCGAGCGATCCGCAGGAAAATGCGGCACACGGCCCGAAGGCTGGTTCCTGCATGGCATCTTTGCCTGATTTACCTGGCTACGCGGAGCTGCACTGCCTCTCCAACTTCAGCTTCCTGCGCGGCGCCTCCAGCGCGGAGGAGCTGGTCGGGCGCGCGGCCGAGCTGGACTACGCAGCGCTCGCCGTCACCGACGAGTGTTCGCTGGCCGGCATCGTGCGCGCGCACGTCGCGGCCAGGAAATCCGGACTCAAGCTGATCGTCGGCAGCGAGATCCGGCTCGAGGACGGCCTGAAGCTGGTGCTGCTCGCGCCAGACCGCCGGGCCTACGGCGCGCTTTCATCGCTGATCACGGTGGGGCGGCGGCGCACGCAGAAGGGCGCCTACTCGCTTTGCCGGCAAGACCTGGATGCCGCCGCGGAAACCGGTCTGCTCGCGCTCTGGGTGCCCGGGGAAAATCCAGAAGACGCTGACGCGCGCTGGTTCCTGGAGCGTTTTTCCGGCTGCTGCTGGATCGCAGCCGAACTTCATGCCGGGTCGAACGATGCTGCGCGCCTGAGGCAGCTCAGAGTAATTTCCTCGCACTCGGGCCTGCCGCTGATGGCGGCGGGGGACGTGCATATGCACTCTCGCTCGCGCCGGCGCCTGCAGGACACGCTGACCGCGATCCGCGTCGGCCGCCCGGTATGCGAATGCGGCTACGCGCTGCACCCGAACGGCGAGCGGCACCTGCGCATGCGGGCTCGCCTCGCCCAGGTTTTTCCTTTTGAGTTGATGAAAGAAACACTGGGAATAGCGGAGCGCTGCAATTTTTCCCTGGACGAGCTGCGCTACGAATATCCGGAAGAGATCGTGCCAGCGGGGGAAACGCCGGCGTCCTGTCTGCGCAGGCTGGCGCTGGAGGGCCTGGAGAGACGCTATCCGGAAGGCGCACCGGAAAGCGTCAGAGCGCTGATCGAAAAAGAGCTGGCGCTCATCGCGGAGGTGCGCTACGAGGCTTTCTTCCTCACGGCCTACGACATCGTCAGGTTCGCGCGCACGCAGAACATCCTGTGCCAGGGCCGGGGCTCGGCGGCCAACTCGGCCGTCTGCTATTGCCTCGGCATCACCGAAGTCGACCCGAAGAACGGTCACGCGCTGTTCGAGCGCTTCATCTCGAAGGAAAGGGGCGAGCCGCCCGATATCGACGTCGACTTCGAGCACGAGCGGCGCGAGGAGGTGATCCAGTACATCTACGGCAAGTATGGCCGCGAGCGCGCCGCCATCGCCGCCACAGTCATCCGCTATCGGCCGCGCAGCGCGGTGCGCGACCTGGGCAAGGCGCTGGGCCTGGGACTGGATGAGGTCGACCGGCTGGCGAAGTCCCTGGCTTGGTGGGATGAACGCTCGGAACTGCCAGCCCGCATCCGCGAGGCGGGGCTCGATCCGGACGATCCCCGGATAGAGAACCTGCTTGGCCTTTGCGGGGAACTGGACGGCTTCCCGCGCCACCTGTCGCAGCACGTCGGCGGCTTCGTCATTTCGCGCGGGCCGCTCGCCGAACTGGTGCCGGTGGAGAACGCAGCGATGGACAAGCGCACGGTCATCCAGTGGGACAAGGACGACCTGGAATCCCTCGGCCTGCTGAAGGTGGACGTGCTGGCCCTCGGCATGCTGTCGGCGTTGCGCCGCATGCTGGAATTCACGGGCACCCCAAAGCTCCAGGATATTCCGGGGGAAGACGGGAACGTCTACAGGATGATCCAGCAGGCGGACACCATCGGCGTGTTCCAGATCGAGTCGCGCGCGCAGATGTCGATGCTGCCGCGCCTCAAGCCGGAAAACTTCTATGACCTGGTGATCGAGGTGGCGATCGTGCGCCCCGGTCCCATCCAGGGCGACATGGTGCACCCGTACCTACGCCGCCGCGCCGGCCAGGAGAAGGTGGAGTATCCAGGCGAGGAGGTGCGCGAGGTGCTCCACCGCACC
>JANXUV010000121.1 GCA_025356085.1 Betaproteobacteria bacterium | reverse complement strand
TCAACTGGTGGCGAAAGTCGCAGCCCAGAACAGCGACAGCAATCTGACCGCGGCACTACGCCAACTCTGTCTGGAGCGGGCACTCGCGCGCACGGCAATACTGGAACGCGAAGTTGCAGCGTATTCCCGGATGGGCCGTGGGATGCCGGTTTCGGCGGTGGTTGAGGGCATGCCGGCGCCCTGCTTCGTGATGTCGCATCGCCACGAGGTGTTGCGCGCCAATGCCCAGGCCGTCAGCTGGATCGGCCTCGAGGAGGCAGCGCTGACGGGGCAGGACATTCGCCGCTTCCTGCAGATTCTCGCAGCCCAGTCGCTGGACAACATCATCGCCGAATTCGGCCGGGGCGTGGTCAAACTGTTCCCGGCTCAAGTTCGATTGTTGACGACCGGAGGACCGGCAGTTCTGGGTGCCATTTGCGCCACCTCAGTGCGAGCGCCGGACGATCTAGAATATGTGCTCATGGTAGGCCCGCACACGCCAGCATAGGAATTGGACACCTCGATTTACCTCGCCTGAGGCGCGCTGATTTGATTCACTCCTGCATATAGAGCAGGGAGGTTGGTTGATGGTGCGCCAGGTAGGTTTTTTCGATGTCGATGACCGGCTGAAACGGCTGAGCGTTCTTGGGGACCAGCTCGAGGCTTATGGAGCCACGGTTGATTTTGAGATTTTCCGCCCCGATCTGGAAGCGGCTCTGGCCTATGGTGACGGGGCAAAGGGTGGCCGCCCGCCGTTCGATCCCGTCATGATGCTGAAAATCCTGATCATCCAGACGCAGAACAACCTGGGCGATGACCGGACAGAGTTCCTGATCAACGACCGGCTTTCGTTCATGCGGTTTCTCGGGTTGTCGCTGGGGGACCGGGTTCCCGACGCCAAGACGATCTGGCTGTTCCGCGAGCGCCTGAAGCTCGCCGGGGCCATGGATCGGCTGTTCGGGCGGTTCGATCAGGCGCTGGCCGAGGCGGGATATATCGCCATGTCCGGCCAGATCGTGGACGCGACGCTGGTGGCGGCCCCGAAGCAACGAAACACGGAGGCTGAGAAGGCAGAGATCAAGGCTGGCGGCATTCCAAAGGCCTGGAAGGAGAAGCCCGCCAAGCTGCGCCAGAAAGACCGTGATGCGCGCTGGACGGTCAAGTTCTCCAAGGCCAAGCCCCGTGCCGACGGATCGAAGCCGGTGGACATCGCGATCCCGACCTTTGGCTACCAGAACCACGTCGCCATCGACCGCCGTCACGGAATAATCCGGACGTGGTGCGTCACGGACGCTGGCGCCTATGAGGGCCGGATGCTGCGCCAGGGACTTCTCGACAAGGCGAACACCGGGGCGTCGGTCTGGGCTGACAGCGCTTACCGGTCCAAGGCGAACGAGGCATTCATGGCAAAGAACGGCTTCACCAGCCAGGTTCACCGCAAGAAGCCGAAAGGCCGCCCTATGCCGGACGTCACCCGCCGCGCCAACGCCCGCAAATCGGCGGTGCGCTCCAAGGTCGAGCACGTCTTTGCCGAGCAGAAGAGCCGCATGGGGCTCTTCATCAGGACCATTGGTCTGGCGAGAGCCAAGCTCAAGATCGGCCTCGCCAACCTTGCTTACAACATGAAGCGCTTGATCTGGCTGAACCGCACAGCCGGGGCACCTGCATAGGGTGGGGCCAGCATCAGCAGTGGGCCAACCCCTGCCAGCACCCTCGAAGCAAGCGATGGAACAGAAAGCCCCAGAGCCCAAGGGGCGGACTACCGCATCAACCCGCAATCACATCGGGTAAATCGAGGTGTCCAACTGCCGAACGGCTGCATAAACCTCCACGGCGAACATCCCTTCGGCTTCCTCTCGTCAACATGACAAGAACAAGCACTACCACTGGCTGGATTTTACCCCGCCGCGGCCGCAAAACGCCGCCGCTTCAGTGGCCTAGTATCGGAGCGCCGCGCACAGCTACAATCTTCGCCAGGAACTCCAGCTAGAGAGCAAAAAGGAACGGGATTATCCCTTGACAGC
>JANXUV010000034.1 GCA_025356085.1 Betaproteobacteria bacterium | reverse complement strand
GTATTACCTGCTGCTCTGCGAGCAGGTATCGGGCGAGGAAGCGGAGCGCATCGGCCTGGTGTCGCTGTGCTGCGAAGAATCGGAATTGCAGGAGAAGGCGCTGGAAGTGGCGCGCAAGCTCGCCGCCGGCGCGCAGACCGCCCTGCGCTGGACGAAATACAGCCTCAACAACTGGCTGCGCATGGCGGGGCCGAGCTTCGATGCATCGCTCGCGCTCGAGGTGCTGGGCTTCACAGGCCCCGAAGCGAAAGAAGGACTCGCCTCCTTGCGCGAGAAGCGTAAACCGAACTTTCCACCGGAGCCGAAAGACTTCTGATCAGCCCGGTTTGCTGAAATCCAGCGCGTCGCCGCCGCCGGCATCGGCGGCGGGCGCCGCAGCGGCAGGTGCGGATGCGGCAGGCGCGGAGGCCGCCGCCAATTCGGCTTGGGTCGATTTCTTGGGAGCCACGCCGCTGATCAGGCGCTCCAGGTCTTTGGCGATCACTGCCGGATCCGGGCCGACCCTTCCCATGCTCGCCAGGAAAACGCGCACCGGCAGGTCCACCAGCGTGGGTTCGGGGTGATCGCGCAGGTGGGCGGCGTTCTGCACCGCTGGAATCACGCGGCCGCTGCGCACGCCGGCCAGTTCGTTTTCCAGTCCCTGGATCATCGCGGCCTGGGCGCGCCCGATGCCCGCGAGAAGTTCGGCAAGCTGAAGTGCGGAAATTTGCAGCATGAAGCCCCCTGTCGAGAGATTGCGCGCCGATGTTAACATCCGCCGACACATGGTAAAGCGCGCGCTGATCTGGATTGCGCTGCTGATTTCGGGCACCGTTGCGGTTCTCGCGCTCCATGTAGCCACCGCCACTGGAGACACCGTGTTTTCCTGGAAGCGTCCCGACGACCTCGGCGTAAAGGACGGCCGGCTGGCGCCGCCGAAGCGCTCGCCCAACAGCGTTTCCAGTCAGGCCGACCCCGCCGATGCAGAGCACTACATCGCGCCAATCCCGTTCAAGGGTGATGCGGCTGCGGCGATGGCTGCGGTGCGCAAGGCGGTCGAAGGTATGGAAGGCGCGACCGTGATCCGGCAGGGCGGGGGCTACCTGTACGCCGAGTACCGGACGAAAGTCATGCGCTTCGTGGACGACGTCGAATTCCAGTTCGAAGCCAAGACGGGCCTGATCCACGTGCGCTCCAGCTCGCGCCTCGGCCGCCGCGATTTCGGCGTTAACCGCGCGCGCGTCGAATCGCTGCGAACCCGGATCAGCTGAATTCGACGATCACCGGCTGGTGATCCGAGGCCTTGTTGTCGGGATCCAGCCGGACCGATGCGATGCGCAGCGCCAGGTCCGGGGTCACGAACACGAAATCGCAGCAGTAGGACTCGCTCGCGAATTCCTTGTCGTAGAGGCCGAAACTGGGCGGGTGTGGTTTCCCAGGGTGCGCTGCAGTCCAGGCATCGACGAAATGCTTCTTCAGTTCAATCACGCCCGGATCCTGCGGCCGCATGTTGAGGTCGCCCGCGAGGATGGAGGCGGCGGGCCGCGCCATCGGTTCGAAGGGCCCTGATTTGTAGCCGGGATTCGATACCGCGTGCGCGGCGCGCTCCTGCTGCAGCTCGATCAGTCGCGCGACCTGCGCCGCGCGCTGCTTTGCCGAGAAAAACTCGAGGTGCGTGCTGAGCACGCTGACCAGCCCCCAGGATGCCTCGACTACTGCTTCGACCGCGATGCGCGGCATGCTGGGCACTTTGTCTTCCGGCGGCCAGGGCAGCGTGTGGCGAAACAACTGACGCACCGGAAGTCGCGACAGGATCAGGTTGCCGAATTGCCGCCGGCCGCCTTTGCCGTCGGGTACGTCTACGACAGGAGCAAAGTGCGCGCTATAGCCGGGGAAATGACTGGCCAGCAGGGAGGGTTGGTCTTCGCCCGAACTGCCCGCAAGCGTGTCGTAGTTGATCGCGACTTCCTGGAAGCAGCACACGTCCGGATCGCATAGTTGCTTGGATTCGAGCGCGATGCGCGCCGGATCGACCTTGCCGTCCACGCCTCGGCACCACTGGATGTTCCACTGCAGCAGCTTCATCTTATTCCCGCGCGCATGAAAGATTGACGAACTGGCGCTGGAACAGCAGGAAGGCGACCAGCAGCGGCGCGCTGGTCATCAGCGTCGCGGCGCAGATGATCGACCAGTCGATGCCTTGGTCGGTGGAGGAGAACACCTGCAGGCCCACCGTGAGCGGGCGCGCGTTAACGGTGTTGGTGACGATGATTGGCCAGAGGAAGTTGTTCCAGTGGTAGCTCACCGACACCAGTCCGTAGGCGATGTAGGTCGGGACGGCGAGCGGCACGTAGACTTTCCAGAGGACCTGCAGCGCGCTCGCGCCTTCGACGCGCGCCGCGTCGTCGAGCTCCTTCGGAATGCTCTTGAACGTCTGGCGCAGCAGGAATACGCCGAACGCCGAGGCCATGTAGGGAAGCCCGATAGCGGGGATCGAATCGAGGATCCCGAGCTGCGACATGGTGCGGTAGTTTTCCACGATCAGCACGTCGGGCATCACCATCAGCTGGACCAGTACCAGCGCGAACGCGATATCGCGGCCGGGGAATTCGTAGCGCGCGAAGGCATACGCCGCGAGCGTGCACAGCACGAGTTGAGCAGCGAGGATCAGCGTTACCAGCAGAATGGTATTGACGAAGTAGCGGGCGAAGGGCGCCGCGTTCCAGGCAACGCCGAAGTTTTCCATCGTCAGCGGCGCGCTCAGGGTGAAGTGGGTCGAATATTCTGACGGATGGAACGCCGCCCAAAGCGCATAGGCGAGCGGCAGGATCCAGAGGATACCGAGCAGCCAGGTGCCGGCGGTTTCGAGGGTGCGCGTCAATTCCTGCTCACCGGTAGTGAATGCGCCGCTCGAGGAAGCCGAACTGGATCACCGCCGCGGCGGCGAGGATCAGCAGCAGCACCATCGTCAGCGACGCGGCGTAGGAAGAATCCCAGAATTTGAAGCCGACTTCGTAGATGTAGTACAGGAGCAGCGAGGTGGCGTTGTCCGGTCCGCCGCGCGTCATCACCACGATGTGATCGACGAGTCGGAACGAGTTGATCACCGCGTTGACCAGCACGAACAGCGTGGTCGGCATCAGCAGCGGGAAGGTGATGCGGCGGAACATGGTCCAGGCGCTCGCGCCCTCGATGCGCGCCGCTTCGTAGAGATTCGGCGAAACGCCCTGCAGCGCCGCCAGGTAGAAGATCATGAAGAAGCCCGCTTCCTTCCACACCGTGACCACCATCAGGCAGGCGAGCGCGGTGGACTGGCTGCCGAGCCAGTTGTGGTTCGGCAGGCCGAACAGCGCGGTGATCTGCTCGAGCAGCCCGTACTGCGGCGTGTAGAAGAACAGCCAGATGTTCGCCACTGCGACCATCGGTAGCACGGTGGGCGTGAAGAAGGCCAGGCGCAGGAAGGCGCGGCCCCGAATTTCACCTTTGAGCCGGCCGTTGACCCAGATCGCCATCAGCAGCGCGAGGCCGATGGAGGCCGGGATGGTGCCCAGCGCGAACCAGAAATTGTTGGTGAGCGATTGCCAGAACACCGGGTCCTCATAGAGGACGCGGTAGTTCTCCAGGCCGGTGAATGCCGCAGGGCGCGCCGGCTTTGGCGTCGAGAAGAAGCTATGCCACAGCGTCGCGACCGCGGGGTAGTGCGTGAACGCGGCAAGCAGGACCGCGGTCGGCAGCAGCAGCAGCCAACCGTGGACCTGGGCCGTAGTTCGATTCACGTCCGGTTCAAATTATTTTCTGTAAGGCTTGAGGATCCGCTCGGCCTCGCGCTGCGCGTCCTTCATGGCGGCCTCCGGCGTCTTGGTGCCGGTCAGCGCGGCCTGCAGGCCGTCGTTGAGCGCCTTGGTCACGCGCTGGTTTTCGTGCGTGGAAAGCTCGGCGACCGAGTACTCGAGCTGATCGCGCGCCACCGTCGAGGCCGGGAAGCCGGCAGCGTACTTGCGCAGCTCGACGGTCTCCCATGCCTGCGGACGCACGGCGACGTAACCCGTGGCGATGCACCAGTCGGCCGCGCGCTGCGGCGTGGTCATCCACTGGGCGAATTTGAGCGCCGCCGCCTGCTGCGCGGGCGTCGCCTTGGTCGAAAGGTAGAAATTGCCGCCGCCGGTCGGCGAGCCCGAGCGCTTTGAGGCCGGCAGCATCGCCACGCCGAACGGGAACTTGGCGTTGGTGCGCACGTTGGTCAGGTTGCCGGTGGTGGTCCAGATCATCGCCGCCTTCTTCTCGAAGAAGTCCTTGGGCGTCGTTCCCCATTCCACGATTCCCTCGGGATGCACCTTGTGCTTGCGCGACAGGTCGACCCAGTAGCGCAGGGCGTCGATCACCGCGGGATCGTCGAACCTGGTCTTGTCCCCCTCAGCGTTCATGAGGAGGGCGCCGTTCGGCGTGGTGAAACCCTGGAACAGCCAGTACGGGAAGCCGGACGACGGGACCTGCACGCCCCATTGCGTGACGTTGCCCGCCGCGTCTTTCTTGGTCAGCTTCTGCGCATACTGCAGCATCTCCTTCCAGTTCTCCGGCGCCTTGTCGGGATTGAGCCCCGCTTCCTTGAATGACTCTTTGTTCCAGTACAGCACGATGGTCGAGCGCTGGAACGGCACGCCCCAGGTCTTGCCGCCGGTGCGGCTGTTGGCCATGAACGCGGGGTAGAAGCTCGCGAGCCACGCCTTGTCCTCGGCGGTGGTGACGAAGGTGTCGATGGGCACGATCGCGTCCTCGTCGATCAGCGTGAACATGTCGGTGGACAGCAGCACCGAGGTCACGGGCGGCTCGCCGCTCTTGTGCGCGGTGAGCGCCTTGACGATCGTCTCCTGGTAGCTGCCGGCGTAGATCGGCTTGACCTTGACCCCGGG
>JANXUV010000007.1 GCA_025356085.1 Betaproteobacteria bacterium | reverse complement strand
CGCGCCGAGAATCGGCGAGGCAAAGAAGTTGGCGATGCCGAAGGAGAAAGTCACCGCGCCGTACCAGAACGCCTGGTCCGCCTGCGAGCTTGTAAAGCCGCCAACCAGCGCCGGCAGCACCGGGATAATCAGGCCGATGGTGATCATGTCGATCAGCGTCGCGGCCATGATGAACGGCATCGCCGCCGCGCGGTCTCTGCGTAGCATCGTCGGAAGGTACTACACTGCCGGGCGATGAACGGCGGCAGTTCAATTCAGGTCTCGGTGCTAGGCGCGGGCGCGGTGGGCTGCTACTACGGCGGCATGCTGGCACGCGCGGGACACAAGGTCACCCTGATCGGCCGCCCGCTGCACGTCGACGCGTTCAGGAAGTCGGGCCTGCGCTTCGAAGGCCAGAAGTTCGATGAGCGGGTGCCGGTCGAGGCCAGCACTGACGCGAGCGCCGTGCGCGGCGCGAAACTCGTTCTCTTCTGCGTCAAGTCCATCGACACTGAAACGGCGGCGGCCCAGATCGCGCCGCACCTGGACGCCGATGCGATCGTGGTGAACCTGCAGAACGGCGTGGACAACACCGAGCGAATCCAGCTGAAGGTTTCACAGACGGTTGTCGCCGCCTGCGTCTATGTCGCCACCGAAATGGCCGGACCAGGACATCTCAAACATCATGGCCGCGGAGATCTGGTCATTGGGCCCAATGTGCAGGTAAAAGCCTGGTTCGAATCGGCCGGCATACCGACCGCGATTTCGGACAACATTGCGGGCGAGCTCTGGGCGAAGCTGGTGTTGAACTGCGCCTACAACGCGATTTCGGCAATCGCGCAGCTGCCCTACGGACGGATGATCCAGGGGGCCGGCGTGCGGGACCTGATGCGGGACATCGTCGAGGAAACGCTGGCGGTGGCGACGGCGAGCGGCGTGCGCATGGCGCCGGACATGCTTGAGCGCACTCTGAAGCTCGCCGAGGCGATGCCCACGCAGTACTCCTCCACCGCGCAGGACCTCGCGCGCGGCAAGCCCACGGAAATCGACCACCTGAACGGTTACATCCTGCGCAAGGGTGCGGCGCTGGGAATCGCGACGCCCGCGAACCAGGCGCTCTACGCGCTGGTCAAGCTGCTCGAATCCAGGCCGCGGGCGATTTCATTGCCACCACGAAACCGCACTTGATGCACTTGGGCGCATCGTCGGGCATCAGGCTGTTGCATTTCGAGCAATGCTTCATGGGCCCTCCCGTCCCGAGAATACCTCAGGTCGGCTGCAGGATATGAATCACCCGGCTGGCGATGAATTCCCTGGTTTTGCCGGCATAGGCCGCCATGTGCGGGGCGGCGGCGTGCGCGCCGAGTGCTTCCATGCTCTCCCACTTCTCGACCACCAGGAAGGTGTCCGGACCGCAGGCGGTCTGGAATTTGAGCGCGGGCTGCGCGTCGACGGCGGCGCCGTATTCGATGCAGCCTTGCTCGGCGCGCACGGCGGGAACATTGGCGCGGAAATGCGTGAGGATGTTCTCGCGCTGGCCCGGCCTGGCGGTGATGACGGCGATGACATGGATCATGCGGTTCTCCTTGGTCAGTTCACTTTTTCGAGTTTCTGCAGCGAGCGCATGCCTTTCGGAATCGGAATATCCGGGAAAGCTTTCGGGAAATCGGTGTAGCTGACTTCGCCGACGTAGATGTCGCCGCGCGAATCGACCGCCAGGCCGTGCGGGGCGATGAACTTGCCCGCTTCCAGGCCGGGACCGGCTTCGCCGCCGAGCCGCGCGATCAGCTTGCCCCTGGCATCGACGATGCTCAAGCGCGGCCCGATGTTGGGAACGTTGCGGTTCACCGGCATCGAGGGCCCCAGCTCGCCGATCAGGAACCGCATTTTCGGTCCGCGGCAGCAGTACAGGCCGCAGGGCCGGTGCATGTTGACCCATTGCGTCTCGTACCTGCCGTTGCCGTCGAACACCTGCACCCGATGGTTCTCGCGGTCGGCGACGTAGACCCAGCCCTCGGCATCCGTCACGATGTTGTGCACGATGTTGAACTGGCCCTCGCCGGTGCCCGGCTCGCCCCAGGACAGGATGCGCTTGCCGTCCGGGGAATACTTGTGCACCTTGGCATTGCCATAGCCGTCACTCACGTAGATTTCGCCCTTCGGCGACAGCGCGGTGTGCGTGCAGCGGTGGAACGGTTCGCCGCTCATGTAAGGCGACGGCTTGCCGGGCACGCCGAGTTCGAGCAGCACCTTGCCGTCGGTAGTGCACTTGCGCACCACGTGGCCGCCATCGTCCGTGAGATACAGGATGTCGTTGGCGTCGATGTGCAGGCCGTGCGCGCGCGGGTACTGGCCCTCGCCCCAGGAACGCAGGAATTTCCCGTCGCGATCGAACACCATCATCGGGTGCTCGCCCCGATTGAAACAGTAGACGCGGTCCTGGCTGTCGCAGGCGACCGCCGCCACATCCTTGAATTCCCAGCCTTCGGGCAGCTTCGCCCAATTCTCGATGACGCGGTAGCGGTGTTCGCCGCTGCCAAGGATCGCAGCCATGCCTTCTTCCCCCGGTGTGAGGGTCTTAGAATAGCCGAACCCACAACCCGAATTGAGGGATTCCGCCATGCATTTCATCCGCCTCCTGCTGGTTCTCCCGCTCGCACTGCTGGCCGCCGCCGCCGCCGCGCAGGACACGCGGCCGATCCACGTGCTGGTCGGTTTCCCGCCGGGAGGCTCGACCGATATCGTGGCGCGCATCTTTACCGACAAGCTGCGCGAGCAGCTCGGCCGCGCGATCATCGTCGAGAACCGCCCCGGCAATGGCGGGCAGGTGGCCGCGATCCAGCTGAAGAACGCGGCGCCCGACGGCACCACGGTGATGCTGACGATCGACCACACCCACGTCACCATCCCGCTCACCTTCAAGGAGCCGGGCTACGACCCGCTCAAGGACTTCACGCCGATCGTCGGCGTCGCGCAGTACTACAACGCGATGGCGGCGAGCGCCAAGACCGACATCAAAAGCCTGAAGGACATCGCGGTGTGGATGAAGGCGAACCCAAGCCAGCACAATTTCGGCATCCCGGCCGCCGGCAGCATCCCGCAATTCGCCGGGCTGATCGTGGGCAAGGCGCTGGGCGTGGACATGCTGCCGATCCCCTACAAGGGCGGCGCGCCGCTGGTGCAGGACCTGATCGGCGGCCAGGTGCCGATCGGCTTCGGCTCGCTGACCGAGTTGATCGAGCACCACCGGGCCGGGCGTCTGCGCGTGCTCGCGGTCTCCGGCACGCAGCGCGCGCGCTCGGCGCCTGAGATCCCGACCTTCCAGGAACTCGGATTGAAAGGCATCGACAAGAATCCCTGGCTGGCCTTCTTCGGCCCCGCCGGCATGCAGCCCGCGTTCGTCAACAGCTTCAACGCCGCGGTGCGCGCCGCGATGGACGCGCCGGAGGCGAAAGAGCGTTTCGCCACCATGGGCATCGAGGCCGCGCCCACCACGCCCGCCGAGCTGCGCCAATGGGTCCAGGACGCCCTTGCGCACTGGGGCCCGGTGATCCGGGATTCGGGCTACGTACTGCAGTAGCTAAGGCTTTACGAATTTGAGGACGAACTCGTCCTTGGGTTGCGGCGGCTCGGGCGGGTTCCGGTCGCGGGGATCCGCGGGGTTGCGCAGGAAATTGCCTTCGCCGACCAGGCGAAAGCCCGCGGCTTCGACCTCCCTGCGCACGAACGCTTCTTCCACGCGATGCAGCGAGCCGGACTCGGATATGCCGGTGCCGGGCCGGCCGGAATGGTCGGCGATGACATACAGCCCACCCGGCTTGAGCCCGGCGAATACCGCGCGGTTCATCTGCGCGCGGTTGACCCCGAGCCAGCCGAGGTCGTGATAGTTGAACATCAGGGTGACGAGGTCGAGCCCGTTCGATGCGAGTGCGGCCGGGACGGGATCTTCGAAGCTTTGCACGACGGAAACGATGTTGCCGGCCGCGGGGTTCTTTGCCCTTTCGGCCAGCGCAAGCGGTGAGCTCGGGGGGATCACGGACGCGGCGGCCGCACCTTCGGGCGCCGGCGGCCTGGGATTGTCCGCACTATTCGGATTGCGCGGCCGGCTTTGCCCGTAGACGCGTCCCGAGGGCCCGGTCGCGCGCGCGATGAGCTCGGTGGTGTAACCGCCGCCGGCGCTCAGATCCAGCGCCACGATGCCGGGCCGCACGCCGATGAAGGCCAGCATCTGGTCCGGCTTGCGGCGGATATCGTTGGTCCGGTCAGCCGGCCGGCGATCCGGGCTGGCCAGGATTTCGGCGATGCGCTCGTTTGAAATCGGCGCCGGTGCGCTCGCGCAGCCGCTCAGCAGCAGTGCGAGCAACAGTACGGTCTTGTTCATTCATTCCTCCATTCAGTCAGTCGAGCATGGCATGCAGCCTACGCGCTAACTCGCGCACGTCGGTTTCGCGGTGATAGAGCGGGCTCAGGCCGAAACGCACGATGTTCGGTTTGCGCACCGACGCCACGACGCGCCGGGCCTGCAGCTCCTCGACCAGTGCCTCGGCTTGCCGGTGGCGAAAGGCGACGAAGCCGCCGCGCCGGTGCGGGTCGGAGGGGCTTGCCAGAATCAGTTCTTCGGGTACGAGGGAAATCAGCAGCTGCGAGAGCGCGGCGTGCTTTCGAAACAGTTCCGCAGGATTCACCCTGGTAAACACGTCCAGTGCCGCCTCGAACAGGACATTGCCCGCGACCGCGGGCGTGCCAACGGCGTGGCGCTGGATGCCGCGCGCCGCGCGGAAGCGCGGCTCGAACGCCATCGGCTCGGCGTGGCCGAACCAGCCCTGAAATGCGGGCTCGACGCGCGCCTGCAGCCGCGGCGCGACGTACAGGTAACCCGGCGCACCCGGCCCGCCGCACAGGTACTTGTAGCCGCAGCCGACGGCGAAATCCGCGTCGCCGCTCGCGAGATCCGTCGCCACCGCGCCGGCCGAATGCGACAGGTCCCACACCGTGAGGGCCCCGCGCGCGTGCGCGCGACGAGTCACGGCACGGAGATCATGTCGGTGCCCGGTACGGTAGTCGGTGTGACTCAGGTAGACGACCGCAGTCCGGCGATCGATCGCCGCATCGAGTTCCGACGGATCTTTCACCAGCACCAGCCTGCAACGGTACCTGCGCGCGACCTGCTGGGCCACGTAGAGATCGGTTGGAAAAGTGCCCGCTTCGCTGACGATGACGCGCCGGCCGCGCCGCAGCCCAGCCGCCATCGCCAGCGCCTTGTGCAGGTTGACCGAGGTGCTGTCGCCAACGATCACGCTGCCCTTCTTCGCGCCGATCACCGGCGCGAGCTTGTCGCCCAGGCGCCGCGGCGCATCCAGCCAGTCGGATTCGCTCCAGCCGCGCCGGCGCAGCGCCTGCCACTCCGCGAGGAGCTTCGCCATGCGCCGCGGCGCGATCTTCGGCATCGCGCCTATGGAGTTGGCATCGAAGTAGAGCCAGCCGCGCGGGCCGGCGGCGAATTGCCCCGCGACGTTGCGTTTTTTCATCGGGTGCTTGAAGTATATTCGACCCATGGAACGCGCCCGGCTCGCCGCCGATATCGGCGGCACCTTCACCGATGTGGTGCTGGAGCACGCGGGCAAGCGCCACTCGTCGAAAATCCTCACCACGCCGCGCGCACCCGAAGAAGGCATGCTCGCCGGCATCGCGCAGGTGCTCGCCGCGGCCGCGCTGCATCCTGCCGACATCGGCCTGCTGGTGCACGGCACCACGCTCGCCACCAACTCGCTGATCGAAAGAAAGGGCGCGAAGACCGCGCTGCTCACCACCGCGGGCTTCCGCGACGTGCTGGAGATGGGTTACGAGAAGCGCTACGAGCACTACGACCTGGAACTGGAACTACCGACGCCGCTGGTGCCGCGCGAGCTGCGTTTCCCGGTGGAAGAGAGAATGACGGCAAAGGGAGAGATTCGAACGCCTTTGGGTTCTATTTCAGAAATTATTTCAAAACTGAAAGCAGAACGCGTCGAGGCCGTTGCTGTCGGGTTTCTTCATTCCTATGTCAATGACTCCCACGAAAAGCGGGCCGGAGAACTGCTCGCGAAATCCCTGCCCGGCGTGTCGATCACCTTGTCTTGCGAAGTCTGCCCCGAGATCCGCGAATACGAGCGCTTCTCCACCGCCTGCGCCAACGCCTACGTACAGCCCCTGATGGCGAGCTACCTGGCGCGGCTGGCGGCGGAGCTGAAGCGCCGCGGCTTCGCCTGCCCGCTGTTCCTGATGACCTCCGGCGGCGGCCTCACCACGCTGGAGACCGCGCGCCGCTTCCCGGTGCGGCTGGTGGAATCCGGCCCGGCCGGCGGCGCGATCCTGTCGGCAGGCCTCGCGCGCGAAAACAATCTTCAAGAGGTGCTGTCCTTCGACATGGGCGGCACCACCGCCAAGATCTGCTACATCGAGGGCGGCCGCCCGGAGCAGTCGCGCAAGTTCGAGGTCGCGCGCATCTGGCGCAATCTGAAGGGCAGCGGCCTGCCGGTGCGCATCCCGGTGACCGAAATGGTCGAGATCGGCGCCGGCGGCGGTTCGATCGCGCGACTGGATGAGTTGAAGCGGATCCAGGTCGGCCCTTCCAGCGCCGGCGCGGAGCCCGGCCCGGCCTGCTATGGGCGCGGCGGCGCCGAGCCCACGGTCACTGATGCAAATGTCGTGCTGGGCCGCATTGACCCGGCTGCTTTCGCCGGCGGGACACTTCGGTTGAATATTCAAAAAGCGAAAAACGCAATTCTCGCGCGCATCGGCTCGCCACTCGGCATGGACGCCGACTGGGCCGCGGCCGGCATCGGCGAAATCGTCGAAGAGAACATGGCGAGCGCCGCGCGCGTGCACGCCATCGAGCGCGGCAAGGCGGCCGAGCGCTGCACCATGATCGCCTTTGGCGGCGGCGCGCCGCTGCATGCCGCGCGCCTGGCCGCCAAACTCGGCATGCGCAAGGTGCTGGTCCCGGTGGACGCGAGCGTCGGCTCGGCGGTCGGCTTCCTGCGCGCGCCGGTGGCTTTCGAAGTGGTGCGAAGCTTGAGGTGCCTCGATGATGATTTTTCCGTTTTGAAAATAAACGAACTTCTGAATTCAATGCACAAAGAGGCGACGGCGATCGTCTCCGCGGGCGCGCTGGGCGCGAAGCTGCAGACGCACCGTACCGTGGAGATGCGCTACGAAGGCCAGGGCCATGAAATCTCGGTGCCGCTGCCGGCGGGCAAGCTCTCGGCCGCTGATGCGAAGAAGCTGCGCGCGCAGTACGAAGCGCGCTACGAGCGGCAGTTCGGCCTCAGGATTTCGGATGTTCCGGTTGAGTTTTTGACGTGGTCCGTCAATGTTTCGACTTTTGCCGTCGATAAAAAAAATTCGAATGCAAAAGTAAAAAGCTCGAAAGCAACGGCAAGACAAGAACGAACGGTCTTCGATCCCGTCTCCGGCAAGCGTGGATCGCTCCCCATGTTCCTGCGCAGGGACCTCGCGGCAGGCGCTACGCTCGCCGGGCCGGCGCTGGTTGTCGAGCCGCAGACTACGACGCTGGTGCCGCGCGGCTGGCGCTGCGGCGTCGCCGCCGCGGGACACCTGATCCTCGAGAGAAAACCATGAAAACCCAGAAGCGGCAGTTGATCCGGCAGATTCTGTGGAACCGCCTGATCGCGGTGGTCGAGGAGCAGGCCAACGTGCTCCTGAAGACCGCCTTCGGGCCGATCACGCGCGAGGCGGGCGACCTGTCCGCCGGCGTCTACGACACGAAGGGACGGATGCTCGCGCAGGCGGTCACCGGTACGCCCGGCCACGTGAACACCATGGCGACGGCGGTGGCGCACTTCCTCGAGCGCTTCCCGCCGCATACCCTCAAGCCCGGCGATGTGCTGGTCACCAATGATCCGTGGATGGGCACCGGGCACCTGTTCGACTTCGTCACCGTCACCCCGGCCTTCCTGAAGAAGAAGCTTATCGGCTTCTTCGCCTCCACCTGCCACGACATCGACATCGGCGGCCGCGGCTTCGTGGCGGAGGCGACCTCGGTCTACGAGGAAGGTCTCTACGTCCCGCACATGAAGATGATGGAGGCCGGCAAACCGAACGAAACGCTGTTCGCGATCCTGAAGAACAATGTAAGGGAACCGATGCAGGTGCGCGGCGACCTGCTCGGCCTGGTTTCCTGCAACGAAGTGGCGACGCGGCGCCTGGCGGCGATGCTGGAAGAGTTCGGCCTGCGCGACCTGGATACGCTGGGCGAGTACATCGTCTCGACCTCGCGCGAATCGATGCGCGCGGCGGTGCGCAAGCTGCCGCGCGGCACCTGGATCGCGTCCATGATGCTGGACGGCTACGAAGCGCCGATCGAGCTCAAGGCCGCGCTCACCGTCGGCAAGGACGGCATCCACGTCGATTACGCCGGCTCTTCGCCTGCTTCGCGCTTCGGCATCAACTCGCCCAAGTGCTATACCGACGCCTACACCTCGTTTGGCGTGAAGTGCATCGTTGCGCCCGGCATCCCGAACAACGCCGGCTCGCTCGAAGTCGTCACCGTCTCGGCGCCGGAAGATTCCATCGTCCACCCGCTGCGGCCGCGCGCGGTCACCGCGCGGCACGTGATCGGCCAGATGCTGCCGGAACTGGTGTTCGACTGCTTCGATGAGCCACTCGCGGGCAAAGTGCCCGCCGAGGGCGCCGGCAGCATGTGGGTGCTCGGCCTCTCCGGCGGCCCGCAGGTCGAAGGCGCGAAGCCGGATGCGACGCGCTTCAACGTGATTTCGATCGGCATCGGCGGCATGGGCGCACGCCCGGCCAAGGACGGGCTCTCCACCACCGCCTTCCCGAGCGGCGTGGGCGCGATTCCGGTGGAGATCACCGAGGCGACCTCGCCGCTCCTGTTCCGGCGGCGCGAGTTCGCCGACGGCTCGGGCGGAACCGGAAGGCAGCAGGGCGGCGAAGGCGCGCTGATCGAAATCGAAAGCACCGAGGACGCGCCCTTCAGCATCGCCTGCGCCACCTTCGACCGGCGCCGTAACCCGGCGCGCGGCCGCGCCGGCGGCGGCAACGGCCGCGTCGGCCGTGTCACGCTGGCGAGCGGCAAGGTGCTGCCCGGCAAGGAAACCTACGTGGTGCCCGCGGGCGACCGCCTGATCGCGGAGATGCCGGGCGGCGGCGGCTACGGCAAGAAATAGTCCGCTGGAAGCTCCCCGCATCCACTTCCCGCCGATGGAGGGCGCCTCCTTCCTCGCGCGCACGCTCGGCCTCGCGCCGCGCTTCGACGTGATGGCGACGCTCGCGAAAGGTCCGGTCTGCTACACCAAGCTGCTCGGCAAGCGCATTTACTTCGTCAACGACGCCGAGTACGTGAAGCGCATCCTGCTCGACAACGTCGCCAACTATCCGAAATCGGCCACTTACCGCAACAACCTGCGCCCGTTCCTCGGCGACGGACTGCTGATATCGGAGGGGGATTTCTGGAAGCGCCAGCGCCGCCTGGCGCAGCCCGCCTTCCATCTGCGCCGCCTGAAGGCGCTGGCCGCGGCGATGGCCGATGCCGCGGTGCGAATGGCCGCGGGCTGGCAGCATGGCAGGGTGACCGACGTGATGATCGAGATGAACGCGGTCACCATGGAAATCGTCGCCCGCACCCTGTTCGGCGCCGACGTCAGCGGCAACATCGGCGAAGTGGGCGAAGCGATGACAGTGCTTCAGGAAGAGACCGGCCGCGTCGGCTTCACCGCCTTCTTCGACCTGCCCGAGTTCCTCACGCGCCCGCGCGGCCGGCGCTTCGGAGACGCCGTCGCAACTCTGGACCGCATCGTCAACCGGATCGTCGCCGAGCGGCGCGCCTCTGGAGAAACCCGCGACGACCTGCTGTCGATGCTGCTCGAGGCGCGCGACGAGGAAACCGGCGAAGGCATGACCGACAAGCAACTGCGCGACGAACTGGTGACCCTGTTCCTCGCCGGCCACGAAACCACCGCCATCGCGCTCACCTGGACCTTCCACCTGCTCGGCCAGAACCCGCGCGCCGAGGCGCTGCTGCAGGCGGAGGTCGACGAGGTACTTGGCGAGCGCGATGCGCCAAGCTTTGAAGACCTCGAGCGCCTGCCCTACGCGCGCATGGTCGCCGAGGAAGCGATGCGCCTGTATCCGCCCGCCTACGTCTTCAGCCGCCGCGCCGCGGGCGACGACCAGCTCGGCCCCTACCGCATGCCGGCTGGCGCGCACATCGTCATCAGTCCTTACGCCCTGCACCGCCGGCCCGACTACTGGCCCGAGCCCGACGCCTTCTGGCCCGAGCGCTTCGCACCCGGCGCGCGCACCGATCGCCCCAAGCTCGCCTACCTGCCCTTCGGCGGCGGCGCACGCATCTGCATCGGCAACTCCTTCGCGATGATGGAACACGCCATCGTCCTCGCCGCCGCCGTGCGCCACTGGCAACTGGAATCCATCCCGGGGCGCGATGTAAAGACCGAACCCCGCATCACCCTGCGCCCGCGCGGCGGCCTGCCGATGCGCGTGATGAGGCGGGCTGCAGGCTAGACCTCACACTCTCGCCGAATTGCCTTTCCATTCGGCTCCGAGTAGCGTTCGAAGCAGCAAGCTGACAACTGCGGCTTTTTTCAAAATCGATATCCGATGCTAAGGATGGATGCTGTAAGACGTTTTCATGAAAACACCGGACAACAAGACAAGGTTTAGTCCGGCATTTCTGCGGACTATTGAACGTTAGAGAGCACAAATGGGCGAGCTCAACGTCCAACTGCAGCCGGACCTTCTGACATCGTTCTCTGAGAGCAAAGTTGAGCAACTTTGTTCGTCGCCCGCGCTCACGGGCCTGGTCCAGGGCCATCGCATCGCAACTGGAAACGACAAGGGTCCGTACATCAACGTGTCTTTCACTGCTGCCGATCTAAAGCCTCTCTGGCAGGCGGTTCGCAAAGAGCTTGTTCGCCTCGGGCTTCAAGCCGGGAGTATCGTCACGTGCACCGGCAAAGACGGCTGGAACGACTACCTACTCCTCCATCACTTCGATCCCCAGCACCGAACAAATGAGGGAAGTGCTCTCTAACCCCGCAGCTCAGGCCGACGCGCACACGAGCGTCTCGCTGTGCAATTGCCAGTCGGCGCGCGCGGCTGGCTGCAAACGTTAGACAGCGCCAGCATCGCGGGGTA